>JAEWCE010000007.1 GCA_023390785.1 Pseudomonadota bacterium | reverse complement strand
GATCAGGTGCGTCTCCGGCTGGTGGTTCTCGCCCAGGTCGCCGCCGGGGTCGGCGCCGGCGGCGTTGAAGTAGCGCAGGGCGGCGTAGCGAAGCCCGTGGGCAGCCGCCACGTCGGCCAGGATCTCCTCGACCATCAGCTTGCTGCGGCCGTACGGGTTCACCGGGCGCAGCGGGTGGCTCTCGGGGATCGGCGTGACCTCCGGGTTGCCGTACACCGCGGCGGTCGAGGAGAAGACGAGCTTGTCCACGCCGGCCTCACGCATTACCCGGAGTAGGGCGAGTGTGCCACCCACGTTGTTCCGGTAGAAGCGCTCCGGCTCGCGTACCGACTCGCCCGCCTCAATGAAGGCGGCGAAGTGCATGACGGCGACAGGCTTGTGCTGCACGACGACGGCTGCTAGGCGCGCCTCGTCCTCAAGCGCCCCAATCTCGAGCGGCCCCCAGCGCACGGCGTCCTGCACGCCATTGGACAGGTCGTCATAGACCACCGGGATGTAGCCGGCCTTGGCCAGCGCCTTGCACGTGTGGCTCCCAACGAAGCCAGCCCCTCCGGTGACCAGCACGGTCAGTGTCGTCATCGTCGCGTCTCTCTCGGCTGACTACGGCATCAAGCTCGTGGGCTGCGACGCAGACGCGCCACGCCGCCACTGGCGCTTCGGGTTGTGAGGGAGCGTCGTGGGACCGCCTCAACGCGGCCTCCCGCGCGGTTGCTCAGAGCCTAAGAAAACCATGACCTACTCTGCACTCCTTGGATCCCCGCCCCGCTGTTTAAGAGACCGACGCAAAGCTGGCCCGCAGCAGAAACCCCTAATGGCTCAGAGGCCTCAAAAGCACGCATGTTTCCTGTCAGCGCCTGTTTCACAGCGCCATCCTTAGGAAGGGTAGGTCCCTGCGATGGAAAGCCGGGTTATGGAAGGGATCAATGAGATGCCCCTCCCAATCGCCCTGCAGCCGGCGCAGTTCCGCCTGGTAGACATCCTGGCCGGCCTGTCCAAGCAGATAGCCGCGCGTCTTCGATTCATGGTGATAGAGGCAAACCTTCGGGTCGTAGACTACCCGCCAGCCGGCCTTGCGCGCCGCCAGGCAGTAGGTGATGTCGTTCCAATTGACGGGCCAACTGGCATCGAAGCCACCGACCGCCTCAAACACCACGCGAGGTGTGATCAGGCAGGCGCCGGTGACGGCGGCGGCGGAGCGCAGCACCTGAGTGCGCCCGAGATAGCCGCCCTCATGGCCGGGCATGCCGATCGCTTCATGCACTGCCCCCTGCTCAAAGCTGGTGACCACGCCGGCGTGCTGAATGCTGCCATCGCCATAGAGCAGGCGGGCCCCCACCACGCCGACATCAGGCAGGGCAAGGGTTGCCACGGCGCGGGTGAGCCAGCCGGGGTCGGCGGCCAGGGTGTCGTCGTTGAGGAAGACCAGCACCTCGCCGCTGGCTTGCTCGGCGGCCAGGTTGTTCATCATTGCCCAGTTGAAGGCCCCTCTGTACGGCATGACGTCGACGCCGCGCTGGGCCTGCATGGCGGTGATCAGGGCGACACTGTCGGGATCCTCGTTCTGATGGTCGACCACCAGGATCTGCAGCGGCCCCGGATAGGCCTGACGGGTGCGCAGAAGCGCGTCCAGGCAGTTGCGCAGCAGGACCGGCGAGTTCCTGGTCGGCACGATGACGCTGACCGCCGGAAATCTTCCCGGACGAAGCTCGAGCTCACACGGCTCGACCAACGTCCGACCGGTCTCGTCCTCGCTCGTCACCAGCGCCCGCCGCACCTCGGCCACCATTCCCCACCGCTCGGCCCAGCCCCGCACCGCCTCGGGCTCGCCCTCCAGCAGCCGCGGCAACCCATCGGGGCGGCGCAGGTCGATGGGCTGCTCCAGGCTGTAGAGCATCGACGGGATGTGGCGGATGGCGTCGGCCACAATGCAATCGGACAGACGCAGCATCAGGTCGTGCAGGCTGGATGGCGGTCCCCCATCGGCGACGGCGCAGGCCTTCAGCAGGGCCTCCGGCGTCACCAGGACCATCGGCCCGGCATAGTCGTAGGCCAGCAGCATCACCGGATCGAAGTCCGGCTTGAAGATTGGAACCACCTGTGCCGGCTTGCCGCTGTGCGCGCCGAGCAAGACATCATGATCGCTGTAGGCGACAGAAGCTGACGTCGCCGTTTCCGGCTCCAGCGCCGCCAGGAAAGCCGCCAGCGCGTCGAAGCGCAAGCTGCCGGCACGGCCGACCACCAGATGGGCGGCAGCGGCGGTGACGAGAACGTGGCTGGCCAGCAGGCGCGGCAGGGCGGCCGGCATCGCGATCACCGCCCGGCCTGCGGCCGTCAGCGGGCTGATCAGCGTGCGGACCTCGTCGCCAAGCGCGTCGGCATCGGCCAGCACGGTCAGCGTCCAGCGCTCCTGCGTCTGGCTGTCCAGAGAGGTGAGCAGGCGACGCAGCGCGGCCGGCTCGAGGGCGGTTTCCAGCAAAACCACGTTGACGGTGAGGCCGGCCGCCGCGGCGGTTTGCCCGTCCAGCGGATGGTGGCAGGCAAGCAGCCCTTGCGCCTTCAAGGCGCCATAGGCCGACAGCGGCGGGCTGAGCTGCCGGAGCGTGTCCGGAAGCTGCTGTTCGATGCTGGCGAGCGTCTCCTTGATCGACTGGAGGGCGCCCAGCACACGGCCGAGATCATCAAGCGCGGCCGGGAGGTTGGTCTTGAGGTAAAGGTCCGAACCGAAGGGGGTCTTGGACTGGGCATCGCGGATGCGCAGCACAGCGCCCCGGGCGACCAGATCGGCATGGGCGGCGGGGATGTCGAAGGCAAAGCCATGATCGCCGCTGCTGCCGATGCGCTCGCCCAAACCGGGGACAAAGCGCTCGCAACGCACAGCGCCGATGAAGCGCTCGCCCAGATGCAGCTCCAGCACCACGCGCTCTGTGAGATCACTGGCATTGGCGCACCAGCCCATGATGGTGCCGGCCCCATTGTGCGAGGCCTCACCGATCAGGCGGCGGGTGGGGGCAAGCTCAAGCGTCGCCAGCCGGTTTTGCAGGCCGGAGTTCGCCAGCCACTCGGCGACCGCGCCCGGCAAACCGGCGCGGAAATCCTCGTCGCGCAGGATGGTCAGCAGCCAGAAGCGCCAGGAGCGGCTGGTGGCAAGGCGCTCGCGCGCGACTGCCGACAGGGGCAGGCGCTCCAGCGCCCAGCGCCTCAAGCCCTCGTCCGGAGCCGGGGCCAAGGCGATGTGTGGCAGCACGGCCGTCCCAGTGAGGCTGGCGACGATGCCATTGAGGAACTCGCCGCGCATCAGGTAGTGGCCGAGGAATTCGCCAAACGTGCAGCCGATCGCCGCCGTGACCTCCTCGATGCTGGCCGGGTGACGGCCGAGGAAGAGACAGTAGCCGTTGAACGCATCCTCAAGGCTGGTGGGCACCGCGGCGTCCCGGCTGTGCGCCGCCGCCGTGGTCCCAACCAGATTCAGAGCGCCATCCATGCCCGTGTTCCCCACCCCATGCCATTGGTCAAGCAGCCGCCCGTCGGATGCATACCGGAAGATGCGACGTCTGGCCTTGCCATCTGTCTTCCAGATGCCACAGCCCGTTTTCCCGTCCTGATAGGAGTCTTTCACCAGAGGTGGGAGTCCAAGACGGAGTAATAAGGAAATCCCCTAATCGGCATATACCAAAAGCACGAAAACAAAATCAACCTTACTGTGCGGTTGAAAAATTAATGCCACATCACACGTTTATAGAACATAGATTCATCTACCCTAGGCGAGACCTTGTGCGGCTCTGTTGGGTGGGGAGGAGATGCAAGGCCATCTCCCGCGTTGGACAAGAGGGAAGAAAGAAACTCGCTAAAATACTAATATTTTTTACCTTTAATTGAATGATACATATCGAGCGGGAGACTTGCGGCGTGGCATGCGGTCGCAGAGCTGTTCCTATGGTTCAGGCGCTGCTTTTCAAAATGCTGTCGAGCCGGCAGGCATAGAGCTCCTGCAGCACCGGACGGGCAAAGCGGCTGCGAACAAAGGCCGTGCCAGCCTCTGCCCGCCGCCTGGCCTCGTCCTGGTCCTGCCACACCCGCCGCATCGCCTCGGCGGCCGAGCTGATGTCCGGCTCGAACCAGCGGGCGCCGGGGGTGACGCCGAGATACTCGTCGCACTCCAGATAGCGCTCCTGACCGCCGACCAGAAAGGCGGTCTCGTCGCTCATATAGTCGAGGTTGGCCGAATAGGCTGACGCGATCACCGGTTTGCCCATCATCATCGCCTCCACCATAGTGTAGCCGAAGCCTTCGGCCCGGTGCAGCGAGACATAGGCGTCGCAAGCGCGCATCTCGGCCAGCGAGTCGGCGTATGACAGCTCGCGATCGCGCAGGATGATGCGGGGGTCGCCCTCGACCAGGCGATCGAGCCCCAGCTTGTGGGCAAGATCGGCGACGCTCCGGCGGCTGGTCTGGCGGTGGCGGATGCGCAGGACGAGCCGCACCCCGCTTTCGCGGGGGAAGGCCTTTTGGAAGGCGCTGGCCGCCGCCAGCGGGTTCTTGCGTGTGTACCAGCTGCGGGCATCGAAGCAAAAATAGAAGGTGAAGGGCTCAGCCTTCGACCGCTTATCCGCGCTGGCCTTCAACACCCGCTCGTCGACGCAGTTGGGCACGATGTGGATGGGGCCGGCGAAATGCCGGGCCAGGGTGTCGGCGCAGAAGCTCGACATCGTCCAAAGCTCGTCCATCATCTCCAGCGCCAGATGGGCCGAGCGGGGCAGAGCACTGGTTTCCCACAGGAAGAAGCCGATGTTGTACGCCCCGGCAAAGCGCTCCAGTCCATGATTGATCATGTCGCCCGGAGCGCCCAGCAGACCGAAATGGATCAGGTTGATCGGGTAGAGTTCCTCGCCGGGATGGCGGCTGGGCACCGCCATCATCGGCATTGTCACGCCGAACCCGGCATCCTGCAGGATATCGCGGGAGAACAGGGCATTGCGGCTGATGCCGGTGCCGCCGTCGAAATAGCCGAACAGGTTGACGCCCTTCGCCTGCGGCGTGCGGGCCAAGTGGCGCGCCACCGGTGCGCATTGCCGCTGGCGCAGCGATGACAGGCTTAGAGTTTGCGCTCCCGGCACGCCAAGGCGGCTGTAGAAATAGCCGAGCCCGGTCATGACCTGTCCGTCATGATGGATCGGTGCGTCGAGGAGCGCACTCACCTCCGGTGGCAGGAACAGATCATCCAGGTTCCAGCGCAACAGCCACAGCGAGATCGCTAGCAGTACCGGCAGCAACGCCCGCTCGTCGCGCAGGTCGAACGCTGCGGCCAGATCGGGGTCCCGGGCGTGCATGCCGGCATAAAAGCGCGAGATCAGCCCATAAGGGTCGATCCCAGCCGGCGCATTCAACGCCTCCACATGCCGGGAGGCCAATGCCTCCTTGGGCAGGCGGGCCTTGCCAAACATCCAATGGGTCAACTGGCACAGCGCATCCACCCCGCTGTTGGCCGCTCCGCCTGTCTGTGCCTGGTAGGCCGACAACAGGCGGGAGCGGAACTGGCCGGCGGCGTCCTCTTCGCCTGAGGCGAGGTACGCCGTCACATCGGCCGGCAGCGGGCACCAGACGTGATCGGCAAGATTGAAGCTCTCGGCGTGCTGCACCAGGAAGCGGGTCAGGTCGGCGGCGCAGCGCAGGTGGAAGTTATGATGTTCCTGCAGCCGGTAAAGCTGGTGGGCCAGGAAGGCGCCGACCGTCAATTCGCTCGCCTCGAACCCCCTGGCGTGCCGGAGCAGCCGTGCGTCCTCGACCCGGTCGCGCCCGCGCTTGGTCTGGTTGATCGTCTCTGAAAGCGCGCTCACGCACAAGGCCTGCCGCTCCGGCGTCATGCCGGACAAGGCCGTGTCGATCACCGCTCGGTAGAGGCTGGTGACGATGGGCGCCCCTGGGATGGATATTTTGGTGCCGTGGATTTTGACATCCACGCAGCAGCCATCAACCGACGGAAGACCGGCGGGCAGGGGGGTGTTGAAGGCGACAAAGCCGTTGCGTCCCGGCAGCCCGGTCAGCGCCTTGTGATGCTCATTGCAGGCATGGGTGCCGAGGAATCGCCCGTCAACATAGAGGTCGACCCAGCATTCCTCCGCAGGATTGCTCTGGTTGTGCAGCCAGCCGTAAATTTTGTTGGCGGTGACGAATTCCAACCGCCCCTGGTAGGTGATGCTTGTACCAGTCTCAGCTGTGATTGGGGAGATCGCGTTCATTGTGCGTTCCCAAATACAGCCATGCGGCCGCATCCAGAACGCTGCGCAACGTAAATAGACGCAAAGATGATCAACCCAAAAAGACTTTTGGGAATCAGGGTGGCCGGAAGAAGCTTAGACTTCGAAGCAAATCTATCCATTTAATCAGCTACACCAGCAAAGCACTATCTACCAACCCGTATGGTAGCAAAGCTACCTCTGATTGGGTTAGTGCTTTCGATAATTGTTTCAACTCTGAAATAGGAAGTATCTCTGTGAGAGGCGGCGATGCATACTTGGGTATGCATCGCCATGCGGTTCCGCATGGGGAAGAGAGCGTCTCTCTTCCCAGCACCCCCGTTAGGGTTCGGACTCATACCCAATAGGCGACGGTTGCCGCGATGTGGACGGCGGCCATGAAGTTGGTGGCGGAGCGGTCATAGCGGGTGGCGATGCGCCGGAAGTCCTTGAGGCGCCCGACCATGTGCTCGATGACGTTGCGGTTGCGGTAGGGCGAGATGCAGTTTTCCCAGCGCTTGTTGGCGCGTGGCGGGATGTTGGGTGCGGCCCCGGCCTGCTCGATCTTCCGACGCACAGCGGCACTGTCGTAGCCCTTGTCGCCGTGCCTATGGCCCGACAATCACGGTGAGAATGGCGACAATCAGGGGTTCATCCGCACTTCTGGTGCAAGACAGTCGTCGGTTGACTGGCGTTGGGGATGACAACCTCACGCGGCGGCCAGAACCCGGCTTCGCAGCAGGTCGTACTTTGCTCGCCCGTACATCTGCCGCTTCAACCCTTTCAGCCGATTGATCTGCCCCTCGACCGGACTGGTGCTCCACGGTTCGGTCAGCGCGGCGCGCACGGCCGCTTCGTCCCGCATCAGGCCGGCCGCAAAGCTCCGCAAAGCGCTGTCATGCGCGGCGGTGATCCAGGCATTGAACCCGTCGGCGTGGCGCTCCCGGACCAAGTCGGCGAAGGTTCTGGCCAGGTCTGCCGCCCGCACGAGGTCCGGGGCGGTGGTGGCGAGGCCGGCCACGAAGGCGCGCTCCTCCGGCTTGAGTCGGTCGGCCGGCTGGGTCAGCAGCCACGCACACTGCCGACCCGAGGGCGGCTTCCAGGCCGCGGCAATGGTTGCTTCCGTGAGGGCCGCCGGGACGGGCGCGCGGAACGGTTCCCGGGTGCGGCGCCGGTGAGCCCACCGGCTGACGGTCTGAACACTGGCGGTGCAGCCTTGCTCCTTCAGTTCCCGATGTAGCTGGACGGCGTTGCGGCATCCCTCTTGCCACCGCTGCTCCAGGTACGCCTGGAAGCCGTCGAGCACCGTTGGCCCGTGGGGACGGGCATGCTCCGGAGCTCCCCCAGCGGCGAGCCAGCGTTCGACGGAGCGGCGGCTCATCCCCAGCACGGGGGCAATCAGCTTGGGCGGCACGCCTTGGTCCTGCAGCCGCTGGATTTCCGCATAGCGCTCCTCGCGATGGCGCCGATTGGCCTGCCGGATCCGAGCAAGTTTCGGCCCCACAACGGCCGGCACAGCCGATGGTCTGGTATTGTGAACCGTACCGGCGACGCCGCGGGCGGTGTGCCGAATGGCGCGGCGATGCCGATTGGCCACCGTGCGCAAGGCATCGCCGAGATTGCGTAAGAGATGCCACCGGTCACAGACCTGCCGCGCCTGCGGAGCGCCCTGACGGATGCCTTCAGCAAAGACGCTGGCCCGATCGCGGGCGACGACCTCGACGCCGGGATGGCGGCGCAACCACGCGGCGACGCTGTCCGCTTGGCGGTCCGGCAGGAGGTCGAGCACGCGATTGCGTTCCAGGTCGACGAGGATCGTGCCGTAGCGCAGACTACGCCGCCAAGCCCATTCATCGACACCAACCACACGCGGCGGTGGGTAGGCCGCGATCGGGGCGGTGCGGATCAGCCGCAGCAGCGTGTCGCCGCTGACCGGCATGGCCAGGCGGCGCGCCAAGCGCGCCCCGGGCTCGCCGCCCAGCGCCAGGCCGATGTCCCGTTGCGCCTGGGCCAGACGGGGGGTGCGTCGGGCCTTGGGCCGGGCGATCTCAGGCAAGCGCTCGGTGAAGATGACGCGCCGACACGTCACGACCGAACAGCGGAACCGGCGCGCGAAGACCTGGAGCTCCACGCGCTTGCCCTGCCAAGGTAAATCGGCGAGTCGGCGCAGGTAGGTGCTGTGAACGCGACCGGACACTTGGCCGCACAAGGGACAGGCGGATTCCATTGCCGTCGGCTTGGCGACAAGAGCAATGCGCTCTGGGGTTGGAATGAACTCGATGATGGACAGACCCGCCGGGACAACGGCGTGGAGATCAAAGGACAATGGCGACATGGGGCTGGAGAGTTCGACCCCCTGCTATATGTGCATGCCGTGATGAAGCCGCATCTCCGTTTGCACCAAAAGTGCGGATGAACCCCTGATTGTCGCGCTCTCCATCCTGATTGTCGCGCCACACGTGCCGGAGATCGGTGGCGGGCATCCGGTCGAGCAGACGGTCGGCGGCGGTGCAGTCGGCGACCTGATCGCCAGTCAACCGGAAGGCGAGCGGCCGACCGCGCGGATCGTTCAGGGCATGGAGTTTGGTGGTTCTCCCACCTCGGGACCGCCCGATGGCCTGGGTCCGCTCCCCCCTTTGCCGCCGCTCGCCGGACGATGGGCGTGCACCGCTGTGGAGTCGATCATCACCTGGGCCGATGGCTCACCCGCTGCGGCCAAGGCTTGGAAGATGGCTTCTCAGACGCCCTTGGCCGCCCAGCGGACGAAGCGGTTGTCGAGCGTCTTGCGCGGACCGTAGACCGGTGGAGCATCCGCCCAGCGCCCGCCCGATTTCCGAACAGGGACGATCCCGCTGATCACACGGCGATCATCCACCCGCGGCTTGCCACGGGTGTCGCGCGGAAGATGCGACTCCAACCGCCCAAACTGCTCCATCGTCAGCCAGAACTGACCGTCGCTCATCACCAAGCCCCTGTCCAGAGCGTTGATGGTGTGGACGACCGCTGCCCCTCGGCATCTAAGTGCCATAAGGTGATCGGTGTCGTGTTGCCACATACGGGAGGGCCGTCCACATGAGCGTTGTCACCGTCGGTCTCGATCTTGCCAAGCAGGTCTTCCAGGTTCATGGGGTCGATGAGGCAGGTCGTGTGGTGATCCGCCGCCAACTGCGACGGGATGCTGTGGAGGGGTTTTTCGGGAATTGCCACCTCGCCTGGTGGGAATGGAGGCCTGTGCTACGGCTCATCATTGGGCCCGGCGGATACTGGCCTTCGGTCATCGGGTCCGGCTGATCCCGCCCCCGCGCGTCAAAGCTTACGTACAGCGTGGACGGAAGAACGATGCCACCGATGCGGCGGCGATTGCCGAGGCGGTGACGCGCCCGCAGATGGCCTTTGTTCCGGTAAAGAGTGAAGATCAGCAAGCCGTCCTGATGTTGCACCGTACCCGCGACCTCTTGGTCCGCCAACGAACCATGCTGATCAACGGCTTTCGCGCCCACTTGGCGGAATTTGGCATCGTCGTGGCCCAGGGACGAAAGAACGTCAACGCATTGATGGCGGGGCTGGACGAACAAGCTCTCCCCGAGCTGGCACGTACCGCGTTGCGGGAACTGGTTGGGCAAATCGAGACCTGCGACAGCCGGATCAAGAGTCTGGAGAAGCAGATCGTTTCCTGGCACAAGACCAACGTGAAGAGCCGGAAGCTTGCCACCATTCCTGGCGTCGGCCCAATCACGGCATCGGTTCTGGCCGCAACCGTCACCGCCCGACGGCCTTCAAGACGGGTCGCCACTTGGCGGCTTGGCTGGGCTTGGTGCCCCGGCAGAACTCCAGCGGGGGCAAAGACAGGCTCGGCCGGATCACCAAGACCGGCGACTGCTCGATCCGTCGGCTCCTGGTCATCGGCGCCACCAGCGTGATTCGTTTCGCCCGGACCAAAGCACCAGGAGACGCTGAATGGCTGAAGCGGATGCTCGACCGCAAGCCTGTCCGGCTCGTCACGGTAGCGCTTGCTAACAAGATGGCTCGCATCGGGTGGGCGGTGCTGACCAGCGGCGAGGATTACCGAAGCTCCCGCACCGCTGCCGCGATAGCGTGAGATCTTGATGCCGCAACGGGCGCCGTGGATAAGTCGCCCGCCTATGCCGGCGCTGGAGAGCGCTTCGGCGGGCGACTTATCCACCGCTTATCGTCTCGATCGCTGAGCCAAGTGATCTCGTCTAACAAACTCGCGAACAAGTATGTGTGAGGGTGAACAGTGAATTGATGGCGATACGGTTCGAGCCGAGGATCAGAAAAGCCC
>JAEWCE010000265.1 GCA_023390785.1 Pseudomonadota bacterium | reverse complement strand
CCTTCACGCTGGGCACGCTTGCGGGCGAGCTTGCGTGCACGGCGCACGGCCTCCGCCTTCTGGCGAGCCTTCTTTTCGGACGGCGTTTCGTAGTAGTTCCGCAGCTTCATCTCGCGGAAAACGCCTTCGCGCTGCAGCTTTTTCTTCAGCGCGCGCAGCGCCTGGTCGACATTGTTATCGCGAACAACTACTTGCAAGCGGAACCGCCCTTCGTGAATTCGTCATCAGTGGTTGAGTTCGAGCACAATCGCCAAAGGCAATCGCGCCGACCGGCTAGGCCGGTCACCGTGGATGGCGTGTATAGTTGAAGCGTTTGGGCTTGTCCACGGGGGAACGCGACGAAAACGGCCTATTTTCGGGGCTTTTTTTGGGAAATGCGGTTGAGATGGCCCATCTTGCGGCCCGGCCGCGACTCCGCCTTGCCGTAGGCATGCGGGCGGATGCCGGCCGCCAAGCGGGCGGGGATGGCCTCGATGGCGTCGCCGACGAGGTTCTCCATCACCACGTCGGCCAGCCGCCCCGGATCGCCCAGCGGCCAGCCGGCAAGGGCCCGGATATGCTGCTCGAACTGGTCGCAAATGCACACCGATTCCGTCCAATGGCCGGAATTGTGCACGCGCGGCGCGATCTCGTTTACGCACAGGCTGCCGTCGGCGAGCACGAAGAACTCGACGCCGAGCACTCCGACGTAGTCGAGGGCGGCCGCGATGGCGGCAGCATGAGCCTGCGCAGCGGTCGCGGTTTCGGAGGAAATTGCGGCGGGAACGGTGGAGGTGGCCAGAATGCCGTTGCGGTGGACGTTCTCGGCCGGATCGAAGGCCGCCACCGCGCCGTCGAGGCCGCGGGCGGCGACGACCGAGATTTCGCGCACGAACGGCACCAATGCCTCATAGACCAGCGGGTGCGGGGCGAGGGCGGTGAACGCAGCCTTCGCCTCGGCGAGCGAGTCGACCCGGCGCTGGCCCTTGCCGTCATAGCCCAGCCGCGTGGTCTTGAGGATGCCGGGAGTGCCGAGCGCGGCCAGCGCCGGCGCCAGATCGTCGGCCGTGCGGATGGCCCGGTGCGGCGCCACCGGAATGCCGAGACCGCCGATGAAGGATTTTTCGTCGAGCCGGTCCTGCGACACCGCCAGAGCCCGGGCACCGGGCCTCAGCGGCTTCAGTGCCGCAAGGAAGTCTGCCGTCTTGGCCGGTACGTTCTCGAATTCGTAGGTGATCACGTCGACTGCCGCGGCGAAGGCCGCCAGCGCCGCCTCGTCGTCATAAGCGGCGACGGTCTTGTGCGGCGTCACCTCGAAGGCCGGGCTCTGCGGGTCGGGGCAGTAGATGTGGGTGCGGAACCCCAGCCGGGCCGCGGCCAGCGACAGCATACGGCCGAGTTGGCCGCCGCCGAGGATGCCGATCATGGCGCCGCGGGGAAGGGCGCTAGCCATCTTTGCGCGGCGTGGCCGCGACCTTGGCGGTCTGTGCGGCGCGGTAGGTCTCCAGGGCCGCGTGCAGCTTCTCGTCCCCAAGCGCCAGGACGGCAGCCGCGAGCAGGGCGGCGTTGGTGGCGCCGGCGTCGCCGATGGCAAGGGTACCGACGGGGATGCCGGCCGGCATCTGCACGATCGACAACAGGCTGTCCTGGCCGCTGAGCGCCTTGGTCTGAACCGGCACGCCGAACACCGGCAGGGTCGTCATGGCGGCGATCATGCCGGGCAGGTGCGCCGCGCCCCCGGCACCGGCGATGATGACCTTGAAGCCCTCGGCCCGGGCACCTTTGGCGAAGGCCACCAACCGGTCCGGGGTACGATGGGCCGAAACGATGCGGTCGTCATGACCGATGCCCAGAGCATCGAGGGTTGCGGCGGCGTGCTGCATGGTCGCCCAGTCGGACTGGCTGCCCATGACGATGGCGACGGACGGCTCAGATGGCATGGCGGGCCCCTCGTGAAGCCGGGCGTGTAGCGAAAATCGCCAGCGCGCTCAAGCAATGATGTCGGGCAGCAGCAGGTTCTCGAGCTGCACGATGCGGTCTTTGAGCGCGAGCTTGCGCTTCTTCATGCGCTGCAACAGCATCTGGTCGGCGTAACCTGACGAGGACAGGGTGTGGATGGCAGCGTCGAGATCGGCATGTTCCTGCCGCTTTGTGGCCAGCTCCAGCCCGAGGGCGACTTCCTGTTCCTTGGTCAGCGGCAGCATCGGAAGACCCTTGGATTCCCCTGATTCCGGGCAGTCTGTGACATTTCGTTAACGCATTGCCGAAGCGCTTTACACCAGCTTTCCCACGCCGCCGTGAGGGCGTCGACAACGCACCGGTCTTTTCTTACCATCGAGTCGTTCGAAACGCTTGAAAGGAGTTGTCATGACGACTGAAGGCCATATCGCCGCCCTCGAAAGGCGGCATAGGGAACTCGAGCGCCAGATCGACGACGAGATGACCCATCTCTCGCACGACGACATGATGATCGCGGCACTCAAGCGTAGAAAGCTCGAAATCAAGGACGAACTGCAAAAGCTGCAGGCCAGCGCGGCATAAGGCTGTCACCGCGACCATGATCAGGCCCGGGCTCCTCCCCGGGCCTTTTTGTTTGGCTCGCGCGAGCGCTCGTTCGGAAAACCGCTGGATCAGGCCTGCCCGGGAAAGAACACGCCCAGATAGCCGTCATAGATGAGCTTGAGGGCGATGAAGAACACCAGCACGTAGGCCACCTGGTAGAAGAGCCTGGCCGATATGCGGCGGACCAGGAACACCCCCAGCAGCATGAAGAGGATGGCGGCCGGCGCCAGAATCGCAGCGATCTCAAGGTTGGCGAGTGAGAGCTGGCCGAGGAAATAGTATGGGATCAGCTTGGAATAGTTGATGGCGAAAAAGAAGATCACCGTGGTACCGGAATAGATATTTGGCGGCAGGCGCTGCGGCAGCAGGTAGATCTGCGCCGGCGGGCCGCCGGTATGGCTGATGAAGCTGGTGAGGCCGGCGACGCCGCCCCAGAAGACGCCCCATGGCGCCGAAGGCGCCGCGCCCTCGGCCAGGCGCTTCCGCCAGGGCACCACGGCGTCGATGATGAACAGCATGGTGATGATGCCGACGATCAGCAGCACTTCGGCGTTGGTGATCAGGCTCCACAGCGCCCAGCCGACCAGCGTGCCTGCGATCCCGCCTGTCAGCATGATGCGGACGTTGCGCCAGTCCACCTCGCGGCGGAAGGCGAGGACCCCGATGATGTCCATGATGCACAGCAACGGCAGCAGCATGCCCGCTGCTTCGCGTGCCGGCATCACCAGCGCCAGCAGCGGTACCCCTACCATGCCGAGGCTGCCCAGAAGACCCGATTTGCTGAGGGCGACAATGGCCACGGTGGCCACGGCGACGGACCAGAACCAGGGATCGAACATTGGGTGGACTCGGCGGCGGGAAACGGCAGCTATCCCGACGATGGCGCCGGCATGTTGTCAAGTCGCAGGCCGAAGACTTGCCGGCCTTCTTATTCGGCGGCCCGGGTATCGTCGGGCTTTTGCGCCTCGGTCGCCTCGCGATCGGCGCGCATCACCTGGTCGAGCAGTTCGGTCGAACGGCGTACGAAGCCGATATAGGCGTCGCGGTCGTCACGCAGCTCGTAGGAATCGTGCAGCAGGCGGATGTCGTGGCTCTCGAAGGCATCGGCGAGGCGGCGGGCCTCCTCGGGCGAATGGCCAAGCGCCTCGAGCGCCTTGGCGCCCAGCGCCAGGGCGGCGCGGAAGGTCTCGCGCTCGAACACGTCGACGCCGAGGGCCATCAGCTCGTGCGCGTGGCTGCGGTCGATGGCGCGCGAGGCGATCTTCACGTTGGGGAAGTTGCGACGGATCATTTCGGCGATGGCAAGGATGCGGTCGCCGCCCGCCACGGCAATGACGATCATCTGTGCGTCCGCAGCGCCGGCAGCCCTGAGGATGTCGAGGCGGCCGCCGTCGCCGTAGAACACCTTTACACCAAAGCGCTTGACCAGCTCGATCTGGGCGGGGTCGTCGTCGATCAGGGTCATGGTGTAGCCCTGCGCCCGCAGCAGGCGGGTGACGATCTGGCCGAAGCGGCCGTAGCCGAGCACGATCACCGGGCGGTGGTCAGGCAAATCGTCGGGGATGGCGGGCAGCGGCGAGCGGGCGTTGATGCGGGGCACCCAGACCTTGTCGAACAGCAGCAGCAGGAACGGCGTCAGCGCCATGGACAGGGCGACGACCACGGCCCACAATTGCGCTTCGTCCTGCTGCAGCAGCGCTGCGGAGCGGGCGAAGTTGATGAGCACGAAGGCGAACTCGCCGGCCTGGCTCAGCAGGATCGCGAGCAGCAGGCGGTCGGCGACGTGCATCTTGAAGAAGGTGCCGAGCACGTAGAGCACCGCGATCTTGACGGCGATGACCACGACGACGAGGCTCAGCACGCGTAGCGGCTCGGCGAACAGCACGCCGAAGGCGATGCCCATGCCCACCGAGATGAAGAACAGGCCGAGCAGCAGGCCCTTGAACGGCTCGAGGTTGCTCTCGAGCTCGTGCCGGTATTCGCTGTCGGCCAGCAGCACACCGCCGAGGAAGGCCCCGAGCGCCGGGCTCAGCCCCATGCTCTCTGTGGCGAAGGCGGCGCCGATGACGATCAGCAGGCCGAGAGCGGTGAAGCCTTCGGGAATCTTGGCGATCGCCACCCAGCGCATGAGCGGCCGGACGAGATAGCGCGAGGCGAGGGTGACGGCGATGAAGCCGCCGACGATGACGAGGGCGATCCACCAGCTATAGGGATTGGTGACGGCGTCCGCCGCCTTCTCCACGGCGTTGGGCCCGAGATTGGGCGCCACGCTCCAGGTGGCGGCAAGCACCGGAATCAAGGCGAGCACCGGGATCACCGCCAGGTCCTGCACCAAGAGCGTCACCAGGGTGGCGCGGCCGGTGTCGGTCACGGTCAGCGAGCGCTGCTGCACCGTCTGCATGGCGATGGCGGTGGAGCTCATGGCGAGGGCGAGGCCGACGATGATGGCTGCCTGCCAGTCGTGGCTGATCAGCCAGATGACGCCGCCGAGCAGCGCGGCCGTCGCCAGCATCTGGGTGACGCCGAGGCCGAGTACCTTGTGGCGCAGACGCCAGAGCTCGAGCGGATGCACCTCGAGGCCGATGAGGAACAGCATGATGACGATGCCGAACTCGGACACCGAGTGGATGGTCTCGCTGTCGGAGATGAGGCGGAAGCCGTACGGCCCGACGGCAACGCCCGCGGCGAGATAGCCGAGCACCGTGCCGAGCCCGAGCCACTTGAACAGCGGCACGAGCGCGACGGCGACGACGAGCAGCACCAACACTGCGAGGAGCGGATCACCTGCCATAAATTGCCCCCGCGGTTGGTGTCAGTCCTCGTCGGCGGTGTCCGATTTGAGGGATTTGAGCTTGGCGAAGACGGATTCGGCGTCGATCTCTTCGTCCTGTTCGGGGCGACGGCCGGCCTCCGACCCCGGCAGGTCGGTGGCGCCCGTACGGCCGCCGGCGGTGGCGAGCGCCTCCTCGGCGGTCAGCAGCATGGTGCCCTGCTCGACCTCGTCGGGGGTACCGGCGCCGGTGCGGGCGGCGGCGCGCTTGACCTCGAGGTCGAGGTCGATCTGGCTGCACAGGCCCAGCGTCACCGGATCCATCGGCGAGATATTGGTCGAGTTCCAGTGGGTATTGTCGCGCACCGAATCGATGGTCGATTTGGTGGTGCCGACAAGGCGCATGATCTGCGCATCCTTGAGCTCCGGGTGGTTGCGCAGTAGCCAGCGGATGGCGTTGGGGCGCTCGTTGCGGCGCGAGATCGGGGTATAGCGCGGCCCCTTGCGCTTGGCCTGGGCGACACGAACCTTCGGTTCGGAGACCTTCATGCGGTACTCGGGATCGGCCTCCGCCTTCTCGATCTCCTCGCGGGTGAGCTGGCCGTTCTGGATGGGATTGACGCCCATGATGC
>JAEWCE010000243.1 GCA_023390785.1 Pseudomonadota bacterium | reverse complement strand
TGACACCGGTGGTTTCGGCCGTACCGTGCTCGCCCTGAATGGAGCAGTATCAGCCCTCTTCCTTCCCCCAGTGCCCGTACATGATCGGCATCAACCCGGCGAAGGCGCGGAAGCGGGGCCAGGATTTGTGTTCGGGTAGCGTCCAGCCGGTCTCGGCCACTGCCGAAATGCGGGGAAAGACCAGGCGGTCGAAGATGGCGCGGTCGGTCATCGACTCCGACCAGATGCAGGTCTGAACGCCGAGCAGATGCTTAAGCTGCGCGGCGCCCATGCCCTCGCGCGGCTCGAACGCATAGGTGTCTTCCGGGCCCGACCAGCCGGCCCAGCCGGCGCCCGGTTCGGCCCAGGACGGGGAATTGGCCATGTCGAGATAGTAGCGTTGGCCCGGCGAGACGACGATGTCGTAGCCGGCGGCGGCCAGCGCCGCATTGATCTCGACGTTGCGCCAGCCGACGAGGTAGCTCGACGCCTTGTCGAGCACGTCGCCATGCGCGGCCTCCTCCCAGCCGCCGGTGATCGCACCTTTCAGGCGAAGGTGGGCGTGGATGCGGCGGATGAATTCGGCCTGCAGCACGGCGGTGGCCGATCCTGCGATGGCATCGGCGCCGTCGTGATGGCCGATCTGGTTGAGCTGGGCGCGATGCCGCTCCGCCAGTGACTTGCCGCGAAGCTTTTCCAGCATCGCCAGCGCCAGCGGCGAGCCGGACCAGGCGGCGAGCGGCACCTCGTCGGCGCCGAGGTGGAAGATGCCGGCGGGAAACAGCTCCAGCATCTCGTCGATCACCGTCTCGACGAACTCGTAGGTCCGCTCCACCGCGGGGTTGAGGCAGTTGTTGGGGAATCCCTGTACCGACTGGTATTCGCCGATTTCGCCGAGGTCGCGCAGCCAGGGCAGCGACTGCAGCGCGGCATGGCAATGGCCCGGCATGTCGATCTCGGGCACGATGGCGATGCCGAGGCGCTCCCCCAGCGCCACGATGCGGCGGATGGCGGCCTTGCTGTAGTAGCCGCCGCTCGGCTGCGGGCCGCTGCCCAGCAGCGGCGGCAGCGCCTTGCCGTAGCCGCGCCAGGCGCCGATTGCCGTCAGCTCGGGATAGGCGTCGATCTCGACGCGCCAGGCCTCGTCGTCGCTCAGGTGCCAGTGGAAGCGGTTCATCTTGTTCCACGCGATGAGCTTCAACAGCCGCTCGACTTCGGCGCTGGCATAGAACTGCCGGGCGACATCGAGATGTGTGCCGCGCCAGCGCAGGCCGGGCTCGTCCTCGATCCTGCCGCCCGAAGGGAACACCAGCCGGTCCGGATAGCGGCGGGCGCCGCGCAGGATCTGGCCGAGTGTGATCAGGCCGTAAAGCATGCCGATGCGGGTGGCGGCCGTGACAGTCGCCCCGTCGCTGGCAAAGGCAATGGCATAGCCCTCGATCGCCATGCCGGGCTGTGACGCGATGCGGACCGGCCAGCCGTTCTCGGCGGCGGGTCGCACCAGGCCCTCGACCTGGAAGAGGTCGGCGGTCAGCGCCGCGAACGCGTCGGCCGCCGCTTCGGCGTCGGCACCCTGCGGATCGAGCGCAAGGCCGGGAGGCACAGGCACGGCGCCCGAGACCGCCACGCGCTGCGGCCACGGGATCACCGAGATCGGCGCCGGGACCGTCGCGGGCATTGGAAAGCGCATGGCGCCGCTGAGCCGTGGCGCGTTGCTGCCGACGAGTTCGGTTGGCTCAATGCCGACCGGCACGATGCCGCCATCCCCGCGCACGACATAGGCGGTGTTGGCGCCATCGTTCCAGTGCCGCAGCGGGAACGACAATTTGCGCACCGTCAGTTCCCAGGTGCTGCCCGGCTCGAGCACGAAGCCGGCCGGCGGCGCCAGCAGTGTATGGTTGGAAAGTCGTTCCAGCAGCGTGCCGCCCTCGACCTCCGCGTGCGCGTCGATGCGGCCGGGACCATTGATGCCGAGCCGGAAGTCACGCAGGGGCATCTCACCGGCATTGCTGAGGGCGATGCGGTAGGCCGCCTCTCTGCCCTCGGCGGCCGGCGTCCAAGAGGTAACAAGGTGCAATCGTGGCGTGGCCATGCTCGATCCGTGACTGTGTGGTGGGCGCTCGCTCAGGCGGCGGTCTTGCCGGCCAGTGCGGCGTCGAACTCCTGCCAGATCGGCCGCATGTCGACGACGCTGTTGGTGATGCGCGCCTCGTCCATCGTGAGCGCCAGCAGCCCCGCCTCCAGGGCGTTCACCACCGACACCGGCAGCGGTGCGCCCGCCGTCAGATGCTTGAGGATGTCGGCGGCCATCTGCTCGTCGGCGCCGTAGTGATCGGACAGATCGGAGAGCTGGTATTTGGTGTCGATCAGCGTCTCGGAGGTGCGCGCGGCGGTGACGGTGAAGTAGTTGCGCACGAAATCGCCCTCGGCCATGCCGTCAACGCCGATCACGGCGAAGCGGCGGAAATCATGCGGCACGTTGAGGTTGGTGTGGAAGGTCAGCGCCGCGCCGTTCTCGTACTCCACCATCGCGGTCTGGTAGTCGATGATGTCGCCGTCACTGTCGAACACCTTGTCGCTGCCCATCCAGCCGCTCGGCTTGCGGTGATAGACTTCGAGATCATTGGCGCCGCCGGCGCGCGGGGCATTTTCCGGGATGAAGGTGCGGCGGCCGCCGAAGCTCGACACGTAGCGCGGGCGCACACCCATGACGCCGTTGTAGAGGTCGAGGTCGTGGCAGCACTTCTCCAGCATGAAGCCGCCGGTGTAGCGCTCGTAGCGCCGCCAGTCGCGCATGAAGAAAGCGCCGTGATAGGGCGGAATGTGCTCGGACGCCTCAATCGAGACCACGTCGCCCAGCAGGCCCTCGCGCTGCGCCTTGCGCAAATCGACGTAGAGCGGCGCATAGCGCAGCACGAGGCCGACCATCACCTCGTCCTCGCCGTGCTGGCCCAGCAGCGCGGCCAGTTCCATCGTCTCAGCGACGCTGGTGACCACCGGTTTCTCCGAAAAGACCTTGAGCCCGCGGGCGAGTCCGGCGCGGATATGCCCAAGGTGCATATGGTTGGGCGAGCCGACCATCAGCAGGTCGAGCTTGGCCTCGTCGAGCATCTGGTCGAGCGAGGCGTATTGACGGCCGACCGCGACGCCGTGCTTTTGTGTGTAGGGCAAGCCGGCAGGTGCCGGATCGACATAGCCGACGATCTCGAAGTCCTGGCTCGCCAGCGAGAACACCCGCGCCAGATAGCCCAGGCGAAAGCCGAGGCCGACAATTCCTACCCGCATTTCATCAATCCCAATCGCCTGCGCCCTGTGTTTAGTCGCAGCGACTTCATCTTGGAAGCGGCATTGGCGCCGCGCCCTCAGGCGGTCCAGCCGCCGTCGATCACGTGCACCTGGCCGGTGGTGTAGGTGGCGGTCGCCAGATAGAGCGCGAGGTCGGCGACCTCCTCCGGCCGCGCGATCCGGCCGATCGGCTGGCGGGCGATGAACGCCTGGCGCGCCGCCTCGAAATCACCGGTCGCCGTCCAGCGCTCGTGCAGCGACGGGCTGTCGACCGTGCCGGGGGCGATGGCGTTCACGCGGATGCCCTTGGTGGTGTAGTCGGCAGCGAGCGACTTGGTGAGGCCGATGACGGCCGCCTTGCTGATCGAATAGGCGGCGCGGTTGGGCACCGCCTTCCACGACGAGGCGACCGTGGACATGTTGATGATGCAGCCGTCGGCGCGCTCCAGCATCTGCGGCAGCACCGCCTTGATGGCGCGTACCTGGGCCCAGACGTTGAGGTCGAAGGCGAACTCCAAATCCTTGTCGGACATTTCGAGCACCGTACCGTTGTGGACCACGCCGGCACAGTTGAAGAGGATGTCGATACGCCCGATCTCGGCCACCGCGGCGTTCACCGCGGCCGTGTCCAGCACGTTGAGCACGCGGGTCGTGACGTTGGGCATCACCGCCAGCTCGGCGAGCTTTTCGGCGTTGATGTCGGTGGCGATCACCCGCGAGCCTTCGCGCGCGAACGCCTCGACCGTGGCGCGGCCGATCCCCTGCGCCGCCGCCGTGATCAGGCTGACCTTGCCATCCAATCTACCCATGACCCCATTCCCTCGCCGCTGATGAGAACGTTGCTACCGGCTCGCCCGGGCATCCGCAAGCCATCGATGGGGTACCGGCCGCGAGGTCAGCGGCGAAGGGGCGCCCGGGCGACCCGGCCGCGGCCCGCGGCCTTGGCCTCGTCGCAGGCAGCGTCGGCCGCGGCGAGCGGGTCGCCGGCGGCTTCCGTCGAGATCGGAGCGATGCCGACCGAAGCTCCGATCCGGTACGACGTGCCATTC
>JAEWCE010000216.1 GCA_023390785.1 Pseudomonadota bacterium | reverse complement strand
CTCTATGGTCATGGCGGGCGGCCCGGGCCGTTGCGGCGCACTGGTAGCTGAGGCGGCGCCGGGGCGTCAGCCGGCGGCGCCGTACCCCGCGCCTCCGCTACTGACCGGCCTTTAGGAAATCGCCCATCCGGATCAGGCCCTGCATGTAGCCGATCGCATGCGCCCGGCCGCGATGGTTCCAATCGCTGTCGTTGTCCATCTTGGGGACGTGGTCATCGAGCAGGAAGCCGTCGAAGCCGTTCTTTGCGAGCAGCACCATCACTTCGGCCGGGTCGTAATTACCGTCGCCGATGAAGCATTCGGTGAAGTTCGGCACGGTGCCGCGCACGTCGCGGAAGTGGATGTAGGCGATGGCGCCCTTCGGCGCAAAATACTCGATCATCTCGGTGACGTTGGCTTTGCCGCCGGTCATTTCCGAGCAGCAGCCGAGGCAGAGGTCAAGGGCCCAGGCCGGGCTGCCGCCGGCGAGCTCGAAGGCATGCTTGAAGCCCCAGGGCCGGTAGAACAGCCGCGCCACGCCACCCAGCATCGGTACCGGCGGGTCGTCCGGATGCAGCGCGAGCCGGATGCCTTCTTCCTCCGCCACCGGCAGCACGGCCTTGATGAAATACTCGTAGTTGGCCCACATCTGCTCTTCGGTGACCACCGGGCCGTCCTTGCCGAACAGCGGCATCGACGAAGCGCGGCCGAGCGTCGTCGGCATGTAGGAGCGCAGCAGGTCGAGATTGCCGGCATTGGCCTCGACTACCGCCATGTCGAACTGGCGGGCCACGGCGCCGCCGCGGGTTGCCGCGGCGCGATCGGTGGTCCACACCGAATTGGGCATGAAGTGATAGCCGAGCACGGGCACGCCGGCGCGGGCCACGGCGCGGATGGTCGCCTGGTAGTTCTCGATCTGCTCGTCGCGGCCGTCGAGGCCCAGCATCACCTTGTGGTAGAAGTGCGTTGGGACGTTCTCGATGGCTTCGAATTTGAGGCCGTAGCTCTCCACCTTCTCGACGAGGGCGCGCACGTCCTTTTCCTCCCAGCGCTCGTCGCCAGGCAGGGAGGGGTTGTTCATCTGCAGGCCGGTCGCGCCGATCTGCGCGGCAAATCGCAGCCGCTCGTCGGTCAGATCGTGGAATTGGCCTACCGCAACGCGGATCTTCATGTTGTCTATCCTTTGACTGAACCGGCCGTCATGCCAGCGACCATGAACCGCTGGGCGACGAAATAGAGGATCATCAGCGGCACCGACGACAGCACGGCGCCCGCCATCAGCGGGCCCCACGGCAGCACGTCGGAGGTGATGAGGTAGTTGAGCGCCAGCGGCGCGGTGCGCTGGCTGTCGGAGGTGATCAGCACCAGCGCCAGCAGCAACTCGTTCCAGGCGCCGGTGAAGGTGAAGATGGCGACCGCCGCCAGCCCCGGAGCCGACAGCGGCAGCACGATGCGCAACAGCGCGCCGAAGCGGGTCAGGCCGTCCACCATGCCCTGTTCCTCGAGCTCGCGCGGGACCGAGCGGAAATAGCCCTGCAGCAGCCAGGTCGAGAGCGGCAGCGAGAAGGTGAGATAGACGAGGATCAGCCCGAACAGCGAATTGCCCAGATGCAACTGCGCCATGACGATCGACAGCGGGATGAACAGCAGCGACGTCGGGGTGAGGTAGGCGAACAGGATCAGCCGGCCGATGAGGCCGCGGAAGCGGTAGCGGAAGCGCACCATCGAATAGGCGGCAAAGGACGAGATCAGCACCGAGATGATGGTGACGGTGGTGGCGACGATCAGGCTGTTCTTGATGGCAACGAGGAAGTCCTTTTCGAACAGCAGCGTGACGTAGTTGTTGAGCGTCGGCGCCATCGGGATGAGCGAGGGCTGGCGGAAGATTTCCTTCGGCACCTTCAGCGAGGTGGCGATCATCCAGTAGATCGGGAACAGCACCAGCAGCACGGCGATCACCAGCGCCAAATAGCTGAGGATGCGGCCGGTGAGCAGCCGGCGGCTGGCGCGGTTGGTGTCGCGGATCGCGGCCTGGGCGGGGAGGGCCTCGGCGGTCATTCCTCGTCCCTCAGCATCAAAGTGGTGGCAATGAGCACCAGCACGATCAGCACCGGCAGCGTGTAGACGGACACGGCGGCGGCCTCGCCCAGACGCTGCGTCTGCATGCCGAAATAGGCCAGCACCGGAAACACCATGGTGGCGTCGGACGGCCCGCCCTGCGTCAGCAGCCAGACGTTCTCGAAGCCGTTGGCGGTCCAGATCGAGGAGAGCAGGGTGGTGACGATGATCACCTGGCGGATGCCGGGGATGGTCACTGTCCAGAATTGTTGCCAGGCGGTGGCGCCGTCGACCCGCGCCGCCTCGTAGAGTTCCTTGGGCACCGCCTGCAGGGCGGCGAGGAACGACACGAACCAGAACGGAAAGCCGCGCCAGACGGTGGCGAAGATCACCGCCGGCATGGCGGTGGAGCGCTGTCCGAGCCAGTCGATGACGCCGGAGTGGATGCCCGTGGCAGTGAGGATGAGATTGATGCCGCCGCCGATCGGCTGGTACAGCACGCGCCAGGTGAGGAAGGCGACGAAGGCCGGCATCGCCCAGGGCAGCATCAGGAACGAGCGGAACAGGCCGCGGCCGGGCAGATGCTGGTGCACCAGCAGCGCCAGGCCAAGGCCGATGCACAGCTTCAGTCCGTCCGACACGAGCACCATTGTAATGGTGTTCCAGATCGATGAGACGAAGGTCGAGTTCTTGCTGAGATAGACAAAATTGGCGAGGCCGATCCATTTGCCGACATTACCCACCACCTGGTCGGTGAAGGAGATCCAGATGGCGAACAGGAATGGGTAGGCGACGAGACCGACGATCAGCAGCACCACCGGCGCCACCAGCACATAGGCGAACAGCGTCAGCCGCGAGAGACCGCGGCGCACCGGCAGGGAGCCTTGGGGCTGGGTGATCTCGGCCATTGGCGTTCTTCAGGGAAAAAAGGGGCGGGCGGCTGGGAGGGGCCGCCCGCCAGCCATCAGTTACTTGTACTTGTCGTAGATGTTCTGCGCCTGGGCCTGCGCTTCATCCATGGCCTTGTCGAAATCCCAGCCGTCGATAACGACGCGCTGCGCCATTTTCGGGATGATGAAGTTCGATGACATGTCGGCGTAGGCGGCGTTGTAGACGTCGGGGTAGGCCGGCGCCGTGCCGTTCTGCGCCAGGCCGAGCAGGCCGACGAGGATCGAGTTGGAGCCGTCGAAGGCCTTCAGTTTCTCCTGCCCCTTCAGCACCGGGCCGTAGATGGCCACGTTGAAGTAGGCGTTCATGAAGTCGGGGTTCGACAGGTACTCGATCAGCGCTTTGGCTTCGTCCTGCATCGGGCTCGATTTGGGGATGACGCGCAACTGCACGTCGATTGGCGAGACCACCCCCTTGGGGCCGCCGGGCAGGGCGGAGAAGGCGCTGCTGTTGAACAGGTCGGGATCGTCCTTCTTGGCGGCGATGCCCACCGAACCGGTGTTGGCGATGAAGGCAGCCTGGCCGGCGAGATAGGCCTGGTTGTCGCCGGCGCCGTCCCAGGTGGTATTGCCCGGCGGGAACACGCCCTTGTCCCAGGCGTCCTTCAGCCATTGCAGGTAGGCGCGGGTTTCCTCCGACTTGATGGTGACCTTCTTGCCCTCGTCGTCGGCGATGCGCCCGCCATAGGCTTGCATCACGTTGATCTGCACGTTGCCGTCGCCGACGTTGGAGAGCGCCAGGCCGAGGCCATAGACCGGCGGAGCATTGACCGCCGCTGCCTGCTCGGCGAGTTCGGCCCAGGTCTTGGGCGCCTCCTTGAAGCCCTTGGGCTCCAGCAAATCCTTGCGGCGCAGCAGCAGATTGCCGTTGACGCCGAAGGGAATGCCGACCCGGCCGCCCGCGGCGGCGGTGGTGTCGCTGGCCTTGTCGGTGCCCGGATACCATCCGCCCTGGGCGTCGCCGATCTTCTTGTAGAGGTCGTCCAGCGTAGTGAAGACGCCCTGCCGACCGAGCAGCAGGCCGAGCCCAAGCCCGACGTCGAGCGCGTCGGGCATCGAGTTGGACGCGACTGCCGCCGAGACCTTCTGCGTGGTCTCGTTCTGGTTGATCATCACCACTTCGGTCTCGACGCCGTTCTTGGCGCCCCAATCGTTGATGGTGTCCACCAGCAGCTTGTTGGCGTCATCGGAGAAGATCAGGCCGCCCCAATAGGTCAGCTTCTTGCCCTGGGCGCGCGCCGGCGCGGCCAGGCCCGCGCCAAGCGCGATTGCGGCGGTGCTCGCCGCGGCAGTGCCCAGCACCTTGCGCCGCGTCCAGGGCGTGGACTTGGACTTGTCTGCCTCAGTCATGTGGTCTTCCTCCCTCGGTCGCAACCCAGGCCGGCCGGCCCTTCGCCGGTTTGCGCCCCTTGCCGGTCGATTGCGCGCCACCAGTTGAAATATATTTATTGGGGCGATAAAGCCGAGGCTAAGAGTCGATTTTGGCTATGTCAACGCGCTAAACGATAGCTTTTTGGGGGATAGTTGGCAGCACAGGACAAGACCGAGGCGGCGCTGCCTCCCGGGTATGCGGCGTTCTTTTCGGCGCTGGTGGAGCGGCGGATCAGCCTGGGCCAGACGCTGCGGCAGGACGAGCTTTGCGACATCCTGGGCATCTCGCTGTCGCCGATGCGCGAGGCGACGACGCTGCTCGAGGCCGAGGGCCTTGTGACGGTGCGCCGACGCATCGGCATAACGATATTCTACCCGGATGTGCAGTTCGTGCGCGAGACCTTCCAGTTTCGGGGGCTGCTGGAACGCGAGGGGCTGCGTCGCTTTGCACGCTCGGCGCCTGCCGGCTGGGCGGCGCGCAGTCGCAAGGCGCATGACGACATCCTCACCTTCGTCGCCGATGTCGACGACGAGAAGCTCTATCGCGGACCGGTGCGGGCGCTAGAGGCGGAGTTCCACGGCAGCTTCATCGGCGCCTTCGGCAATGCCGAAGTGGCGTCGGTCTATGCAAGGCTGCAGCGCAAGATGTATCTGCTGCGGCTGATCAATCCCGAGGCGGTCAACACCAACAGCACGCTCAAGGCGATGCGCGAGCATGTGGCGATCATCGACGCGGTCGAGGCCCGCTCGCCGGAAGCGGCGGCCGACGCCCTCGACCGGCATCTGCAGGGCGTGCTGCACCGGGTGCTAGGATGAGCCTAGTGCTCCGTCGGGGTGCCGAGCGGCGCGGGCTTGCGGACTGACGCGAGAATGGGGCGGACCGGCAGGCCGCCGACGCCGAACAGATCGTCGTGCATCCGCTCCACCGCCACGCCGAGCGCGCCGATCAGCGCCGCGCGGTTGCCCAGCACGCTCGCCTCGATGCGTGGCGGGGTAGGGGTACAGCGCGGCAGATAGTGGCGGATGGCGTCGAGCAGCTCGCTGCGCAATCCGATGCTGCCGCCGAGGATTACCACCTCGGGATCGAGCATGGCGCCGACGGCGGCGATGGCGACTGCCATCAGCCGTGCCGTCTCCTCAACCGTGGCGGTGGCCGCGGGATTGCCCGAGTCCAGCGCGGCAAAGATATCGCGCACGGTGAGACCGTGCTGCCCGCCGAAGCCGGCATAGCGTTCGGCGATCGCGGCGCTGCCGACCGCGGACTCGAAGGTCCCCAGCGCAAAGCCGCGCGGATCGTATGGGTCGCCCCCGAGCGGCAGGTAGCCGATCTCGCCGGCCGCGCCGCGCGCACCGCGCAGCAGATGCCCGTCGGCGATGATTCCCATGCCGACGCCGGTACCGAAGGCGATGAAGACGAAATTGCCGATCCCGGCGCCGTGGCCGCGCCATTGCTCGCCGCGGGCCGCGAGGTTGACGTCGTTTTCGATCAGCACCGGAACGCCGAGGCGCCGTCGCAATTGCGCCGGCACGTCGATGTCGCCGAGGCCGGGAATGTTGGGTACGAAGTCGATGCGCGTGGTTTCGGACTGGAACACGCCGGGAGTTCCTAGAACGGCGATCCGAAGCTCGCGGGTGGTGACGTCGAGCTGGCCCGCCAGCGTTTCGACCTGCGTGGCAATCTGATCGACGACGTGGAGGCCGCCGCGCGTATCGGTAGGCACCAGGCTTTCGGCCAGGGCGTTGCCGACGAGGTCGCCGATGGCGACGTTGAGCTTGGTGCCGCCCAGATCAATGGCGGCGGCGAGGCCGGCGCGGCCGTCGATCTCGTAGACCACGGCACTGCGCCCGGGCTTGCCGCTGGTGCGTCCTTGTGGCTTCAGCCAGCCGGCGGTCTCCAGTTCGTACACGACTTCGGAGATGGTCTGGCGGCTGAGCCCGGTGCGGCGGGCGAGGTCGGTGCGCGACGTCGGTCCATGGGTCAGGATGGCCTGGATCACGGCGTATAGCGAGATTTGTCGGGCAAGTGGTGGCTCGGGCGCGTCCATGTCATGCCCCCTTAAGTTTGTCCGGGACACTGACAAATACGGCGCGCCTCGTCAAACGTCGTGGCATGCGGCGGCCGGATTTTGCGCAAATTGTCGGGCATGGGCTGCCCATTTGTCCGGGTCCTTGACATACGACACCGTTCGTCGCCACAGTGGTGCAAGGTTTCCAACACTGTCCGGTGGACAGGGGCGGCAGATGGCGACGTGCTTTGACATCGCGCAGCCGTTACATCCGGGCGGACGCATCGTCCCGGACGCATGCTGGTCGGCCGGGCT
Organism: Pseudomonadota bacterium; assembly: GCA_023390785.1. GTDB lineage: Bacteria > Pseudomonadota > Alphaproteobacteria > Rhizobiales > Devosiaceae > Devosia_A. Next base: position 8,484 of record JAEWCE010000216.1, on the reverse strand, counting down.
GCGGGTGGTGCCATGCTGACGCCGCGCGATGACGGCAGCATGGTTTCGGACACGCCGGTGATGCTGCCGGTAATGGCGCCGCGACTGCAAGGGGATGTGTTTCCCGACGGCGCTGTCGATCTCTCCTTGTGGGGCGTGGGCCGGCTGGGCCGGGTACGGTTCTCGGCGCTCGCCGGTCCCTATGCTTACGCGCCGAACCGGGTGGTCGGCCGCAGCGGTGGCATTTATCTCGCGCAGTCGGCGCCGGTGATGCTGGTGCGTGGTGGCGGTGCCGCGCGGGTGTTTCCAGCGCGACGCTGTGCATGGTGGCACGAGATCGCCGCCGAGGACGCAAAACCGACATGGCGGGCGACCGCCGACGGGCGCAGCATGGAACTGCCCTGGGGCGTGCTGCAACTCGAGCAGCGCGGAGACGACCTGCTGCTGTCGGTGGGCGTCGACGCGGCCGAGGCGTCCCGCGCCATGCGGCTCACGGCTGCGGAGATCGTCGCAGAGGCCGAGGCTCATGTGCGCCGATGCGACCTGATGCCGGAGGCCGATCCGCTGCTGCGCACCATGGTGCTGCAGGGCGTACACGCGGCCCTGTCCAGTATCCGCGCGGACGAGCAGGGGGGCTTTGCCGGCCTCGCCGCCGGGCAGGCCTACAGCTCGCCGGCGCGGACCTATTATCGCGATGGTTACTGGACGTTGCAGCCGCTCCTGGCGCTGCGGCCGGACGCGGTGCGCGAGCAGATCCGGCTGCTGGCCCGCGGCGTGCAGCCCGATGGCGAGGCGCCAAGCGGCGTGATCCTGTCGGGGCGCGCGCAGTCGAGGGCGTGGCGGGCCTTCCGCGAACATCCCGATCGCCACAAGGAACATCACCTCCGGTCCGAGGACTGGTGGAGCGACCATTTCGACAGCCCGCTGTTCTTCATCCTGACCGTCGGCGACTATGTCCGCGAGACCGGCGATGCGGCCGAGGCCGAGCGACACTGGCCAGTCATCGCCGCAATCGTAGAACGCTATTTCAGACTGGCCGGCCCGGACGGGTTGCCGCTGAAGCCGCGGCATGATCGCGACTGGGCGGACAATGTGTATCGCGAAGGGCTGGTGTCGTACGACCTCGGCCTGTGGGTGGGTGCGCTCGATGTCGCCGCCCGGCTCGGTGGCAAGACGGACCCGGCCCTTGCCGCCCGAGCCCGCGAGGCGGCGGCGAAGGCCCGGCGCACGATCGACGGCAAGCTCTGGGTCGAGGCACGCCAGGGCTACGCCGATTACGCGACGCCGGACGGCTTCGTCGAGGACCATCTCGTCCTCGATAGCCTGACGCTCAGCCGCTACGACGCCGTGCCCGACGACAAGGCGGTGCGGCTGCTGCACTCGATCGAGCGCACGCTGGAGTCGCGGCACAATGCCGAGCAGCCCTATGGTGACTGGGGCATGCTGTGCGCTTATCCGCCGTTCAAGCGGGTGCGCGACATCCGCGCCAAGACGGCGTTCCCGTTCCGCTATCACAACGGCTCGGACTGGCCCTATCTCGATGGCCTCTACGCCGAGGAGCGGCTGCGCCGCGGTCTCGGCGGCGCGCGCTATCCACTGTTGCGCTGGTGGGAAATGTGCCTCGCGAACGGGTGGGCCGGGCCGGTCGAATATTTCTCGCCGCCGTTCGGGCGCGGCTCGGCGCTGCAGGGCTGGAGCGCGATGCCAGCAGCGGTGGCGCTCAAATATGGCGCCGCGGCCCTGGCGGATGCTCCGGCCAGGCACCGGGCGGCGGAGGCGGTATCATGACCGCCGGTTCAGCGCAGCTTCATGGCGTAGGTGACGTGGCCCGGGCCGCTGATGTCGGTGAAGCCGACGTGGGCATAGAAGCCCTTGGCGCGCTCGTTGCTCGGGCTGACGCCGAGCTGTACCCCCTTGGCGCCGGCGCGACGCAAGGCGTTGAGCTCGGTGTCGATCATCCGGCGCCCCCAGCCGCCCGATTGCGCCTCGGGCAGCAGATTGATGTGCAGATGTGCCGGATACTCGCTGAGCGCGATGTCGTGTTTCTCGGGCGCGGCGATGCGGCGAAGCACGCCCTCGTCGAACGGCTTCTGCGGCGTCATGCCGGCCACCGCCTGGCGCACCTTCGGCCACCAGTCGCGTTCGAGCCGCGCTTCGAACGCCACGGTGTCGGGCGTGCCGACCACATAGCCAACCACGCGGTCGCCGTCGGCCAGCACGAAGGCGAAGTCGGGCTCGAGCTCGCCATAAGGCGCGGCCCAGATGTAGCCTGGCATCCGGCGGTCACTATAGAGCGCGCTGGCATCGACGCCGCTGTCGGCCGTCAGCAGGCAGATCTCGTACAGCGCCTCGGCGTCGCGCGGTTCGGCGCGGCGAATAACGAAGGGCGGGCGCGGCTTATGGGTCATCGTCAATCCTGTCGCCGGACCTGGCCGGCGTCAGCGAGCTACCGTCCCGGCGAGCATGGCGCAAGCCTGTTCGCGAGGACGATGGTCAATGCACATCCATGGAAGGGAGACTGGACTCATGCATGACACTCTCAACAACCGCCTGCGGCTGGGGGCCGCGGGCCTCGCCGTGGCGGCGCTAGCTGCCGGCCTCGGCGGCGCCGCGCAGGCGCAGACGCTGGTCACCTGGGACGACTATACCGATGTCGGCCAGAATGCGGTGATCGAGCAGCTCAACAAGAACTTCGAAGCGGCACATCCGGGCGTCACCATCAACCGCACGGCGCGCACCTTCGACGATCTGTCGATGACGCTGAAGCTTACGGTCGCCGCCGGCAACGGACCGCAGGTGACCAAGGTCAATCAGGGCGCCGCCGACCAGGGCACCATGGTCAAGCAGAAGCTCCTGCTGCCCATCGACGACTATGTAAAGCAGTACGGCTGGGACAAGCGCTTCGGCGAGGGCGTGCTGGCGCGCATGCAATGGTCCGACAGCGGCCAGTTCGGCGAGGGCCACTATTACGGCGTGTCCGGCCTGGGCGAAATGGTGGGACTCTTCTACAACCAGAAGGTGCTGAGCGACGCCGGTATCTCGGCTCCGCCCAAGACCTTCGAGGAACTCCTTGCCGACGCCGACGCCCTGCACGCCAAGGGCGTGCCGGCCTTCGCGCTGGGCACGGCAAAGCAGCACATCGCGCTCCACATGCTCACCGGCATGGAGCAGGCCCATATCGACGCCGCCAACCGCAAGGCGCTCGACGACGTGATCTATGGTCGCGGCGGCACCTTCAAGACGCAGGCGGCACTCGATGCTGCCACGCTGATGCAGAAATGGGCCAAGGAGGGCTATTTCATCGACGGTTACCAGGGCATTGCCGGCAATGACGCCGTGCAGCTGTTCGTCGCCGGGCAGGGCGCATTCCTGCTCGACGGCACGTGGTACTTCGGCGACATGCAGGCCAACCCGGACATTCACTTCATGGCCGTTCCGGCCCCGGCCGGCATCAGCAAGCCGCTGACGGTGGGCGGTGTCGACCTCAGCTGGTCGATCACCTCCAACGCCAAGGACAAGGCCACGCAGGACCTTGCGGCGCAGTACATGGACTACATGGTGTCGCCGGAAGCGGCCAATCTCTGGGCGGCGGCGGGCTTCTTCCCCTCATCGACCCCGACCGACGACAGCGCCGTCAAGAGCCCGCTGCTCAAGGAAGGTCTTGCCATGTGGAAGACAATCACGGCCAACAATGCCCTGGGCCACTACGCCGACTGGGCGAGCCCGACCATGCTCAAGACCTATGACGATAACATGCCGCACCTGCTGGCCGGCGACATGACCCGCAGGCCTTCGTCGATGCGCTCGACGCCGACTATCAGGCGTATATGACGAGCCTCGGCAAGTAACGGGCCCTCGACACCAGTCGCGGCTGCCCGCAAGGTGGCCGCGGCTCTCGCAACGGCCGGGGGGACGATGGCGGCGACGATCGATCAAGGCATGGACAGCGGCAATGGCGCCCCGGCCGATGCGCGCCAGCGCAGCCAGGCGCAGGAGCCAAGCTCGGTCCTCGACCGCATGGGCAAGGGCAACATGCTCTACGTCCTGCCGGGGCTGCTTATCTACGCGGTCTTCGTGTTCATCCCGATACTCGCCGCGGTGGTGATCAGCCTCACAGAGTGGAACGGGCTGGTGGTGCCGAGCTTCGTCGGGCTGCAGAATTACATCAAGCTGTTCTCCGATCACGAGTTCTACATCGCGCTGCGCAACAACGCCGAGTTCATGGTGTTCTATTGCGTGCTGCCGCTGGCGATCGGCATCTGCCTCGCGGCAATCATCAGCGTGGTCGGCAAGCGCGAGCGGCTGGTGCTGCGCACGCTGTTCTTCCTGCCCTACATCATGCCGACGGCGGTGCTCGGCATCATCTTCCAGTGGCTCTACAACCCGGCGTTCGGGCCATTCAACCAAATCCTCAAGGCGGTGGGCCTCGGCAAGATCGCGCTGCCGTGGCTCGGCGATTTCACCTGGGTGCTGCCGGCGGTGGGCGCGGTGGCCGTGTGGTATTTCTTCGGCTTCTGCATGGTGGTGTTTTTGTCGGGTATGCAGCGCATCGATCCGTCACTGTTCGACGCGGCGCGGGCGGACGGCGCCAAGGGCTGGCAGAGCTTCTGGCATGTCACGCTGCCGCAATTGATGCCTGAGGTGCGGGTGGTGCTGCTGCTCACCGTCATCGCCTCGATCAAGAGCTTCGATCTGATCTTCACCATGACGCGCGGCGGGCCGGGCAATGCGACGCTGGTGCCCAACATCTACATGTACGAACTCGGCTTCCAGCTGAACCGCTATGGCTACGCGGCGGCGGTGGCGATCATCGGCGCCGTGCTGGTGTTCGCCGTGAACTTCGCCATCCACCAGGGCATGCGCCGCTTCGACAGGTCGGCGAACTGATGGCGCGGTCGGGAGTGTCCACGGCGCCGGCGGTGTCGTTCCGGATCGTGCTGTGGCTGTTCGGCCTGGTCACCGTGGTGCCATTCGGGCTGCTGCTCCTGACCTCGATCAAGAGTCGCACCGACGTACTGAAGGGCGCCTTCGCGCTGCCGGAATATCCGCATTTCGAGAACTACGTCGCGGCCTGGACCGACGGACGTTTCGGCACCTATTTCGTCAATTCGGTGATCGTGGTGGTACCGGTGGTGGCGGTCAGCATCGTGCTCGGCCTCATCACCGGCTTTGCGTTCGCCTATCTGCGCTTTCCGTTCAAGAAGTCGATCTTCGTGATCCTCACCTTCGGCATGATGGTGCCGACCGAGGCCTTCATCATCCCGCTCTACTACGAGATGCTCTATCTCAACCTGATCAACACCTATTGGGTGCTGATCCTGACGCAGATCGCACTGTCGGTGCCGTTCGCCACCATCTTCATGGCCAGCGCCATGCGGCAATTGCCGAACGAGGTGCTCGAAGCGGCGGTGCTTGATGGCGCATCGCGGCCGCAGGTGCTGCTGAGCGTGATCGTGCCGCTGCTGGCTCCGGCGGTGTCGACGCTGGCGCTGTTCCTTTTCATCTGGACGTGGAACGAGTTCCTGCTGCCGCTGATCCTCGTCAACGACGACGCGCTGCGCACCCTGCCGATCGGCGCGCTGTTCTTCCAGGGCAAGTACACCATCAACACGCCGGTGCTCACCGCTGGTGCGGTGATTGTCATCGCGCCGATCGTGCTGGTCTACCTGGTCTTCCAGCGCAAATTCATCGAGGGGCTGACCTCGGGCGCAACGAAGTAGCCCCTCAGCGCAGCGCGGCTTTGAAGGCGGCGACGACTGCGGCGTCGGTCGGCGGGCGCGCCGGTGCGGCGAAGCCGAGGCGGACCGCACCGGCGGCCGACGCGAGCTCTGGGCCAGCGCAAGAGCTGTGAATCTCATCGACAGTGCCGGCCGCGAGCAGCGGCGCAATGTTGTCGGGCCGGAGGCCGCCGCCGGCCATGATGGCGGTTCGGCCGCGTGCGGCGGCGTGGGCGATGGCGATGTTGTCGAGCCCGGCAAGGGCGGTGGCGGCGCCGCCCGAAGTCAGGATGCGCTCGACCCCGAGCGATACCGCCGCCTCGGTCGCTTCGGCGAAATCGGGCACCAGGTCAAAGGCCCGGTGCAGTGTCGATCCAAGTCCGGCGGCGTGATCGAGCAGGCGGCGCAGCACCGGGACGTCCAGCGTGCCGTCGGGCCGGCTGGCGCCGACGACCACGCCGGCGAGGCCGGCCCTGCGCACAGCGTCGATGTCGCGCAGCATGGCGTCGACATCGTGCGTGTCGAAGACGAAATCGCCCGAGCGCGGCCGCACCAGCGCGTAGGCGGGCACGCCGCTCGCGGCAGCCAGCGCCAGCATGCCGGGCAGGGGAGTGAGGCCACCCAGCTCGAGCGCCGAGCAGAGCTCGATGCGTTCGGCGCCGCCTTCGATCGCGGCAACGAGGCTCTGCGGATCGGCGACGCAGACTTCGAGTTTCATGCGGTCATCCCCAGGATGGCGGCGCCGACGAGGCCGGACTCGATGTCCATCATGCCCTGCACCACGATCGGCCCGCGGGTGGTGCGCAAAATCCGCGCCCGCACCTCGCGGTCGAGACGTTGCACCAGCGCTGCGGATTTGGCGAGGCCGCCGCCCAGCGGTACGATGCCGGCGCCGACGACATTGACGACGAGCGCCAGGGGCGGTGCCACGAGTTCGAAGAACACGTCCATGGTGCGGGTGGCGGCCACGTCGCCGGCCTGCCAGGCAGCAACGATGTCGACGCTGTTGCGAAAGTCGCCGCTGAGATGTGCGTGCAGCCGCTCCATGCCGCGCGCGCCGCCGACGGTGTCGACGCAGCCGGCGAGACCGCAGCCGCAGGCGAAGCGCGGCAGCTCGATGGGCGGATCGCCGACGCGCGTCGCCGCAACCGGGGCGTGCCCCCATTCGCCGGCGTAGCCGCCGGGCCCGCTGACCAGCGCGCCGTCGATCACGAGTCCGCCACCGACCCCGGTGCCGAGGATCGCCCCGAAGACGATGCGGTGGCCGCGCCCGCGCCCGACCACGGCCTCGGCCAGCGCGAACAGATCGGCATCATTGCCGATGACGACGCGCCGCCGCAGCCGCTGGGCGAGGTCGTCCGCCAGCCGCCGGCCGTCGATGCAGGGAATGTTGGCGCACTTGATGACGCCGGTGCTCGGATCAATGACGCCGGTGACCGAAATCGCCACCGGTGCGTCGGCAGCAGCACCGGAGGTCGCGAGCAGATCGCCGATCGCGGCGATGAAGGCGTCGAAATCGTGCAGCGGCGTGCGCTGCCGGCCGAGCAGGGCAAGGCTTGTGGGGCTTGTGGCCACGGCGCCCTTGATGCCGGAACCGCCGATGTCTAAGCAGATGATCATTCCACCCCGATGCTCCGCAGCTCGACGCAAAGACCTGTCCCATGATTCGTGGCGCCCAGCCGGCGAAGATCACCATAGCCGATGTCGCACGACTCGCGGGCGTCTCCAAGGCCGTGGCGTCGCGTGCCTTGTCCTCGGAGCCGCGCCCGGTTTCGGCAGATAAGCGCGAACGTGTGCTTGCCGCCGCGCAGGAACTGGGATTCCACGCCAACCTGCTGGCGCAGAGCCTCACCACCAAGACGGTCAACCTCGTGGCCGTGGTGGTCAACCACATCCACGATCTGTCCGATCTCGATCTGTTCGACCGGCTGCTGGCAGAGATGCAGACGTTGGGCAAGCAGGTCATCCTCATCCGCGTCGGGTCGGTGCAGAAGGTCGAGGAGTTCCTGCGCCAGGGCGTGGCGTATCACGTCGATGCGGCGTTCGTGTTTTCCGACTTCGCGGACGCGGCGACGGTGCGGCAGATGTTCCGCACCGAGCGGGTCATCATGCTCAACGGACGGCATGATCACCTGTCGCCCGCCATTGTGCCGGACGAGGCCATGGGCATCGACGACGCGGTGTCGCACGCGTCCGGGAAGCGGGTGACGACGGCCATCCTGGTGACCGGTCGGCGGACGTCGCTGGTCGAGAAGGCGCGCATCGCCTCGTACCGGAGGGCGTTCAAGCGGCATGGCATCACGCTGCTGCGCTCGATTCAGGGCGACTATTCCTATGCCAGCGGCCACGCGGCCGCCGCTCGTCTCGGCGAAGGCGACTGGCCAGGCGCCGTGTTCTGCACGTCCGACGCAATGGCGATGGGCATCCTCGACGTGCATCGCAGGCGCTTTCCGCGCAACCGGCCGAAGCTTTTCCGGCTCTACGGCTTCGATGATCTGTCGCTGCTCGATTTCGACGCCTATCCGATCGCCTCGATCGGCTACGACAAGCAGGTGTTCGTGCATGAGATGGTGCAGATGATCGCCGATCCGGCGCGCCATGTACCGGGCCAGCCGCCGGTGCGGGTGCCGACCCGTTTCGTGTTGCGCGCCACGGCGGGATGAATGTTCGGGGCCACCTGAGGGCGGCCCCGAACGTCAGGTTGGTGCGCTTACCAGAGCGGCGTCAGCGTCGGCGGGTTGGCGTTCTCGCCCCACCACTTCTTGTAGTTGGCCTCGTAGGCGCCCGA
>JAEWCE010000208.1 GCA_023390785.1 Pseudomonadota bacterium | reverse complement strand
GGCTAGCTGGCCCGGCGGCGTGGCGCATCGTGAGGATTGCGCGAACGATCAGCCGAGGCTGGCCTTGACCTTGGCGGCGATCTCGGGGCTGACCCACTTGGTCCAGATGTCCTCGTTGGCCTTGAGGAAATGCACCGCGGTGTCCTCCGCGTCGGCCTTGTTGTCGTCACCCCAGGCGACGAGTTTGCTCACCGCGTCGCGCGTCATCGTCGTGCCCTTGAGGTAGTCGGCGACCGGCTTGGCGTCGGTCGTGATCCAGCTCGCGACGCCGATCTTGATCGGGCTCGAGGGCCACGCCGTCTTCACCGGCGGCTTCTCGCAATCGGGACTGGTGTTGCACTGGTAGCCGGCCTCATCGACCGCCGGCAGCTCCACTGCGTAGGACGCGTATTTGCCCAGGATCGCCGTCGGACCCCAATAGTAGAAGAAGATCGGCTCCTTGCGCAGGAAGGCACGGCTGATCGAGGCATCGAGGTTGCCGCCCGAACCCGGCGAGAACAGGTTCCAGCCCTTGGCCTTCATGTCATAGGCCTCGTACATGGCGGAGTTGGCGAGCTCGCACGCCCAGCCCGGCGGGCACGAATAGAGCCGGCCCTTGCTGCTGTCCTCGGGGTCCGGAAACAGCTCGGGATGCGCCAGCACGTCGTCGGCGGTCTTCAGTTCGGGGTGCTGCTCGTGGAAATATTCAGGGATGAACCAGCCTTCGATACCGCCGCCTTCGAAGGTGTCGCCAAGTTCGACGACCTTCTTGTCGTCCAGGCCCTTCTTCCATTGCTCCTGGATCGAGCTGGTCCACAACTCCGGCGCGATGGCCGGTACCCCTTTGCTGAGCATCGAGGCCGAGGTCGGCACGGTGTCCCCAGAGACGACTTCGACATTGCAGCCATAGCCGTCCTTGAGAATGTGCGCGTGAATGTGGGCGATCGCGGCGGCGGAAGCCCAGGTCATCTCGGCGATGTCGATCTTGCGGTCGGTTCCGCAGGCATTGTCCTGTGCCTGGACGGGTAGGCTTGACGCGGCGAGGGTGATCACGGCGGCCGCGGCCAGCGCGCCTTTCCAGATAATATCCATCGTTTGGTTAGCTCTCCTGTTGCCAATAACGGCCCGGAACCTAGGCAACACGAGCCAGATGTCAAACGGCAATCGGCCGTTGAAAGCAACAAAATCCACTATAGTTGGCAGAACGCGCCGAGGACTTGCTGTACAAGTTCTTAGGCGCCGCATTTCTTGCGTGTGTCCGCCTCACGCACGACACAAAGTCACTGGCGTGATCGACACTTGGATTGCAGATGATTGACAAATAGACCGCAAGAAAACGGCGACACGTGGTCTTGCGAGGCAGGGCGCCTATTGCGCCGGGGCGCGGCCAACCCATTGCTGCCAGATCTCGCCCCGCGCCGCGACAAACGCATCGGCCACGCTCTCTATCGTCGCCCCCGGCTCGTTGAGATTCTGCAAGAGCGTGTTCATCTCCGCGAACGGCATGTGAGCGCGCTGGAAATACGCCGCCACCTCCGGCGCATCGAGGAACACCCACTGCGCCACCGCCACGATCACCGGATCCGGCGAAAAGCTCGACGGCTGCGGATTGGCGCAGGCGACCCGCCCCAGGCAGATGAAATTGTCCTTGTTGAACGGCCCCAGATTCACAGGCTTGAAGGCAAATTGTGCAAGCACCGCATTGGGCTGCCAATAGTAGAACAGGATCGGCTGCTTGCGGCTCTCGGCCTCTGAGATCAGCGTGTCGAGCTCGAACCGGTTGGCCGGCTCGACCACGTCGAACAGCCCCTCGAGCCCGTTGGCCCGGATCAGGTTGCGGTTGATCACCGCGCAGGCCCAGTCCGGCGGGCAGGAGATGAACCGCGCCTTTTTCTGGCCGGGCCCGAGGAAATCCTTCCAGTTCGCCTTGAGGCCCGCGATCGTCGTCACCTCGGGGTGCGCCGCCGCCTCGTAGTCAGGCACGAACCAGCCTTCGAACGTGGTGTCGGAATAGGTCGTGCCCGCCTGGCGCACCTCCTGCGTCTTGAGCGCCGTGTTCCACACGTCGGCGACACGGGTGATCCACAATTCCGGCGCCACCGCCGGCTGGCCATTGGCTCCCATCGAGGAGGGCGTTGCCGCGAGGTCACCCGGGACCACCTCGACGTCGCAGCCGAACTGCTGCTGCACCAGCCGGGCGTGGATCTCCGCCAGCAATTGCGCCGTCGGCCATTGCATCCTCGCGATAGTGATGGTCTTGCCGCCGCACGGTGGCGGCGGCCCCGGTTCCTCCGACGACGACGAGACATCGGCGTCGGGCATGTCCGCGGCGCTTGCGGCCCCGCTCGCCGTCGGCGGCTGCAGGGAAACCACCGAGTCCTGGGCGAACGCCGGCCCGGCCAGCAGCACGGCCAGGGTAAGACAGCAGACAACTCGGTGCATGAGGGGGCTCGCCGCACGGAAACCGCCGGAAGCGTAAGCGCTTCGCCGCCGTTTACGCAACCGCGCGAACGCTTTGACCGGACGATCAAATCCGGGTGACTCACGATTACGATTTGTGCAATATCGCCCGCAGCGGAGCGCCTTCAGGGGCTCCCACAAGACGTTGCGCCGGTTGAACAAGGTCCGAAAAGGCCGCCGAACGGGGCAACCATTGCAGAGGGACATCATGATCAATGTGAACAAATTCGTCGGTCTCGCGGCCGCCGCTGCCATCCTGGCGGCGACACCCGCGCTGGCCGCCGACGTCAAGGTCGGTATTCTCGGCGACATCACCGGACCGATCGAAGCCCTGGCCGGCCCGATCGTCAAGGCGGCCCAGCAGGCCTTCGATGACGTCAATGCCCAGGGCGGCATCCTCGATGGCAAGGTCGTCGCGGTCACCGGTGACAGCGCCTGCGATCCGTCCGTTGCCGGCCCCGCCGCCGACAAGCTCGTCAACACCGACCAGGTCGTCGGCATCGTCGGCGCCTTCTGCACCGGCGCCACCATCGGCGCCGCGACTGCCGCAGGCATTCCGGGCGGTGTCGTCATGATCTCGCCGTCTGCCACGGCGCCGGCGCTGACCACCCTCGACGACAAGGACCTCGTCTTCCGCACCGCCCCGTCGGATGCGTTCCAGGGCGTCAAGCTTGCCGACCTGCTCATCCAGAAGGGTATCAAGTCGGTGGCGCTCACCTATGTGAACAACGACTACGGCAAGGGCCTCGCCGACGTGTTCAAGGCGACCTACACCAAGGACGGCGGCACCATTTCCGCTGACGTGTCGCATGAGGACGGCAAGGCCGACTACCGCGCCGAGCTCGGCCAGCTGGCCGCCGGTGGCGACAAGAACCTGGTGATCATCGCCTATGCGTCGGGCTCTGCCCACACCATCCTGCAGCAGGCGGTCGAGGCGGGTGACTTCGATACCTATATCGGCGTCGACGGTGTGATCGGCGACGACCTGCTCAAGGGCATCGACCCGGCGGCCGTCAACGGCCACCTGTTCGCCACCCGCGCCGGCGCCTACACCGGCGAGGGTGCGGCCGCCTTCGACAAGAACGAAGCCGCGCTCAAGAACGACAAGGGCCAGTACGACACCTATGTGCCGCAGGCCTACGACGCCGCCTTCCTGCTCGCCCTCGCGATCGAGAAGAACGGCAAGGCCGACCGCGCCGGCCTGAACCAGGCGCTGCGCGACGTCGCCACCGCCCCGGGCGAGAAGATCCTGCCCGGCGAGTGGAAGAAGGCCGTCGAGCTGATCAAGGCCGGCAAGGACATCGACTATGAGGGCGCCTCGGGCCCGGCCGAATTCGACAAGGCCGGCGACGTGGACGGCATCATCGTCGAAGTCGACGTCCAGGACGGCAAGTTCGTGGAAGTCGGCCCGGTCAAGTGATCGGCTGACCTCACTGGAATAGGAGAGGCCCGGGAGCGATCCCGGGCCTTTTCGTTGAACCCACCCGGAGAAAATCGACACCTCACTGTCGAAAATCGCGTGGTCGCTTCGATTAGATGCATCAGAGCATCACGGAGCAGCAGCATGACCCCGACCATCACCGCCTTTGAACGCTCGCCCGATGGCGGCAAGGGCCTCGCCCGCGACACCCGGGTGCGGTGGGCACTCGAAGAGGTCGGCCAGCCCTATGACATGCGCTTCGTTTCCTTTACGGCGCTGAAGCAGCCCGAGCATCGGGCGCGTAATCCCTTCGGCCAGATCCCGACCTATGAGGATAAAGGCCTCGTGCTGTTCGAAAGTGGCGCCATCATTCTCCATATCGCCGAACAGTATCACGGCCTGCTGCCGACCGAACCGAACGCACGGGCGCGTGCCATCATGTGGATGTTTGCGGCCGTCAGTACCGTCGAGCCGCCGATCCTCGAGCTCGTCACCGTCAGGCTCATTGAAGGCAAGGAGAGCTGGGCAGCGGACCGCCTGCCGCTGGTCGAGGAGCGCATCCACGCCCGGCTCCGCGACCTCACGGCATGGCTGGGCGGGGCCGAATGGCTCGACGGCGACTTCAGTGCCGGCGACCTGATGATGGTGCACGTCCTGCAGCGCCTGAAGCCGTCGGGCCTGCTCGATACGCACCCGACGCTCGCCGCGTACGTGGTCCGCGCCGAAGCCCGCCCCGCTTACCAGCGCGCCTTCGCGGCGCAATATGCCATCAACGCGGCGGCGTGAGCATTACCGCTCGCGCCGCACCACTTCGGGGATCAGGCCCTTGGGGGCGTAGCGCAGTGCCAGCACGATCACCACCCCGAGCACGAACACGCGCATCTGCAGCGAACGTGAATCGATGTCGGGGATGGCCCCCCAGCCCAATTGCGTGGTCCAGCCCGAGATGGCGTAGAACAGCGCCTGGCTGAGCGGTCCCGACAGCGTATAGACCAGGTAGATCACCATGGCGCCGAGCAGGGCGCCCCAATTGTTGCCGGCGCCGCCGACGATCACCATCACCCAGAACAGGAAGGTGTGGTTGATCGGCTGGTACGAGCCCGGATCGAAGATCTGCAGCATCGATACCAGCATCGCCCCGCCGATGCCCATCAGCACCGAGCCGAGCACGAACAGCTCAAGCTGCCGCGAGGTGACGTTCTTGCCCATCGAGTTGGCGGCGATGAAATTGTCGCGGATCGCCCGCATCATCCGCCCCCACGGCCCGCCATAGGCGCGCTGGATGAGGAACAGCACGATGGCGACGACGACCAGCGCCAGCGCCAGGTAGCCGCCGCGCGCATAGACGAAGGAAATCGCCGGCTCGACCCCGTGATCCTGGTAGTCGCCGGGCGTGGGCACCGGCCATGGGATCGGCGACACGGTGAGCGTGCCGCGCGTCAGCCAGTCGGCGTTCTTGATCAGGGCGCGGATGATCTCGGAGATGCCGATCGTGGCGATGGCCAGGTAATCCGAGCGCAGGCCCAGGGAAATCCTGCCGACGATCCAGGCGACGCCCCCCGCCAGCAAGCCGCCGAAGGCCCAGCCCAGCACCGGGTGCAGCCCGAGCCCGCCGATGAAGCCGTCATGCTTTTCGATGTAGTCGGCCGCCGGATCGATCTGGCTGCGGTAGACCACGTAGGCGATGAAGTAGCACAGCACCACCAGCGCCACTTTCCAGCCGCCCTTGAGCGGCAGCCGGCGAGCGCCCCAGACCAGCGCGAACCCCGCGGCAAACGCCACCAGCGCCCGCAGCAGCCAGATCGGCCCCTCGCCGGTCCAGAACGTTTTGCTGACCGGGAACGAGATGAATGTCGTGGCAAAGCCGCCGATCATCAGGAAGCCTAGGATGCCGAAATTGAACAGGCCGCCATAGCCGAACTGCACGTTGAGCCCGAGTGCCACCAGTGCGAAGGCGGTCGATTGCAGCAGGAGCAGCGAAACGTTGGCCGTCCCCTGCCACAGCCCCACCAGCACGATGAAGACGAACAGCCCGAAATACAGCAGGGCCGCGCGCGAGACGGTGCTCATGTCGAGGCTCCCTTGAAGATCCCCGTCGGGCGCCACAGCAGCGTGATCACCAGAATCACGAACGACACGGTCAGCTTGTACTCGGTCGGCACGAGGCTCAAATCTGGTGGAATAACGATCCAGTCCGGCAGCACGCCCGCGAGCGGCCTGAGAATGGTCGACCAGTTGAACACGCCCAGCGTTTCGGCAAATCCGAGCAGGAAGCCGCCGGCGATGGCGCCATATACCTGCCCGAGGCCGCCCACGATCGCCGCCGCAAAGATGGGCAGGATGATGTTGAAGGCGAGGTCGGGCTTCAGCGACACGTCGAGCGACAGCATGGTGCCGGCCGCACAGGCAAGCGCCGCGGCGATGACCCAGGTCAGCCGCACCACCAGTTGCGTGTTGATGCCCGAGACCTGCGCCAGGTCGGCATTGTCGGCCATCGCCCGCATCGCCTTGCCGAAGCGGGTGCGGGTAAGGAAGTAGTTGAGGACCAGCACCAGGACCGCGGTGACGATGAACATCAGCAGTTGCGGCTGCGTGATGGTGATCGGGCGGGCGCCGCCGGCCCAGCTCATGTCGATCCGGAAGATCGACTTGACCTCGCCATAGTCGAAAAAGCTGTACTGGCCGGTGCCGAAGAACAGCCGGATCAGGCCCTGCAGCATCAGCGTGACGCCGATCGAGGCGATCAGCAGCGTTACCGGCCGCGCACCGCGGCGCCTCAGCGGTGCATAGACGGTCCTGTCGATGCCGAGCGCCACCACGATGGTCAGGATCATCGCCAATGGCATCACCACGAAGCCCATCGAGACCGGCAGGTAGATGCCGTAGTGATAAAAGATCAGCGCGATGACGAAGGCGAAGAACGCGCCCATGGTCATCATGTCGCCATGGGCGAAATGCGCAAAGCGCAGGATGCCGAAGATCAGCGTCGCGCCGATCGCCCCCAGCGCATAGATCGAGCCCAGCACGGTGCCGGCGATGACGACCTTGTTGATGAAGAAGACGAGAACGTCCATCGCCTAACCCCCGAGGAAACTTTTGGCGACGTCGGGGTCGGCGATGAGTTCCGGCCCGGTCCCGGTGAAGCGGTTGGCGCCCTGCGCCAGCACGAAGCCGCGCGAGGCGAAGGCAAGGGCCTGTCGCGCATTCTGCTCGACCATGAGGATCGCAACGCCCGCCTTGTTGACCTTGACGATGTGCTCGAAGATTTCGAGCACGTAACGCGGGCTGAGCCCGGCCGAGGGTTCATCGAGCAGTAGCAGCTTGGGCTTGCTCATCAGCGCGCGCCCCATCGCCACCATCTGCCGCTGCCCGCCCGAGAGCTC
>JAEWCE010000183.1 GCA_023390785.1 Pseudomonadota bacterium | reverse complement strand
CAGCTCAGCTTGGAGAGGCAGGGCGTGTTGGCCGGCACCCCCAGCTTCAGCAGGGCTTCAGCGGTAAGGTCCTGACCGACCGGAAGATCCGTCGGCAAGGCGAACTGACCGCCCTGGTAGGTCGCCTTTACGTACCAGGTGATCGGTGTCCCGGACGGGATCGTCTTGGTGCCGATGTTTCGAAACGTCAGAGAGGTCGTTTGCCCGCCCTTGGGCACCTGACAGGTGATCAGCATCGTCGCTTTTCTCGAGCCATCCGGATTGAAGTTGGGGTCGTCGGGAAGGTTGGGTACAGGATTGTTGTTGTCGGGCGGCGGCGGGTTGCCACCCGGAGGCGGCGGGTTTCCTCCGTCTGGGGGTGGCGGGTTGCCACCGCCCGGAGGAGGGGGGTTGCCGCCGCAACCTGGGCTGGTACAGGCGGCCGCCCCGGCCGGGCTGGTCATGAGCGGCAGAACTGCCGACGCAAGACCGATCAGCGCCGTTGCGGCGATCAAGCTTTGTTTCAACATTCTAGCTCCTCGGGCCGGTGCTTCCGGCCCTCTCTGGTGAAGGAGCGCGTCGCAGGGCGGCGCACTCGATCGGCGCAATGTCCGACTGGCGCCTTGAATGCCCGCTGAGACTGGATTTCAGGCCGGGTTCACCATTGGAGAGCGGTGAGCCGCAAAACGATCGTCTTCGCCCCTTGCGGCGGCGGCTATGTTGCCTGACAAATCTGCAATGGAAGTGGAGGCCACGTCCGGAATCGAACCGGAATACACGGATTTGCAATCCGCTGCGTAACCACTCCGCCACGTGGCCTCGACGCGGCGCTGTTTATGGCAGTCGAGGGGTTTCCGCAAGGTTAGCGGCGCGCCTTGCCCGGCTGCGGGCGCGGCGCTATGCACGGGATCTCCCGTTGCAGGACGTTTTCGATGACCGACTTCACCCACGCCCGCAAACTCATGGTGGACAACCAGCTTCGTACCAGCGGTATAACCGACCGGCGGTTGCTGGGAGCCATGGGGCGGGTTCCGCGTGAGCACTTCGTGCCGCCGGCGCGCCAGCCCCTGGCCTATATCGATGAGGCGCATCCCATCAGCGCCACGCGCAAGCTGGGACCGCCGGCCCCCTTTGCCAAGCTGATCCAGTTGGCGACGATCGAAAGCACCGATTTCGTGCTCGATCTGGGCTGCGGCACTGGATATTCGAGCGCTGTCATCGGCGAGCTCGCCGAGCGGGTGGTGGCGGTGGAAGAAGATGCGGCGCTGGCGTCGGCGGCGCGCAAGGCACTGGCCGCCTTGGGTGCGGGCAATGTCAGTGTGGTCGAAGGCAAGCTGACCACGGCGGGCGCAGAACAGGGGCCGTACGACGTGATCGTGGTCGAGGGCACCTTGAGGGAGGTGCCGCAGGCACTGTTCGACCAGCTCAAGCCAGAGGGACGGCTCGTCGCCTATATCGGCGTTGAGAGACGCGTGCCTGTGGCCCACCTGTTCGCCAAATCCGGCGAAGGCGTCGCGGCGCGTGCCGATTTCGACGGACGCCTGCCGCCGCTGGTGAAGAGCGAAAACGACAGCTTCGTCTTCTAAGCCACGCTGCCGCTTACTAAACGGCGCTTAGCATGTGTTGCCCTTGCATCACGCGGACGCCGAATCGACTGTTAAATTTTGGTAGGTCTTGCGACGGAAAGTTGTGCGACCCAACTGCCGGGCATAGGGTGCCGGGGCTGGAGGCCGTTTTATGGTGTTCTTTCGTAGTGTGCGGGCGGGCGCGCTAGCAATTGTGATGTGTTCGGTGCCGGCGATGGCGCATGCGGAGACGCTGCGCGAAGCTCTCACCAGTGCGTATCTCAACAACCCGACCATCCTGTCGTCGTTGCTCAACGTGAAGGCAACGGCCGAAAACATTGCGCTGGCCAAGTCGGCGCAACGGCCGACCATTGGCGCGTCGGCATCAGTCACGCAGAATTTCGTGCCCGGGTCGCCGTTGCCGATGCCAACCGGAACGGTCGGGGCGAGCATCAACCAGACGATTTTCGACAACTTCAAAAGCGATGCCGACATCGAAGCGGCGCGGGCATTGACCGAGGCCAGCCGCTACGCGCTGCAGAACGCCGAGCAGAATGTGCTCCTGGCGGTAGTGCAGGCCTATATGGGCGTCATCCAGAACACGCAGCTCGTGCAATTGCGCCAGGCCAACGTCAAATTCTACCAGGCGCAGGTCGACAGCGCGAACGACCGGTTGAAGATCGGCGAGGGGACCAAGATCGACGTGTCGCAGGCGCAGGCGCGCCTGGCGCAGGGTACGGCGTCCTATCAGGCGGCGGTGTCGGCGCTGCAGACCAGCCAGGCCACGTATGAGCGCTATGTCGGGCACAAGCCGCGCAACCTCACGTCATCCTACAGCCTCGGCAAGCTGCTGCCGCGAAGTGTGGATGCGGCGGTAAAGGAAGCGGTGGCCGCCAATCCGGCAATTCTTTCGGCCAAGGCGGCAATCCGTGCGGCGCAGGCCAATTCCGATGCGGCCAACGCCGCGTTCGGGCCGACGCTGTCGGCGGCTGGCTCGCTCGGCGCCACGGTGTTCGGCGGCGGCCCCACGACGCCGTCCGTTCCGACGGCCAGCGTCAAGTTCAGCCTGACCGTGCCGATCTATGGCGGCGGCGCGTTCGGCGCCAGCATTCGCAAGGCGAACATCAATCAGGTCAAGAGCGAGGTCGATGCGCTGGCGGCGCGCGACCAGGTGAAGGAGTCGGTGATCACGGCGTGGAGCACGCTGCAGAACGCCTCGGCACAGATCGCTTCGGCCAATTCCGCGGTGTCGGCCGGTGACCTCAGCCTGCAGGGCACCATCCAGGAGCGCGATGTCGGGCAGGCGACGACGCTCGACGTGCTCAACGCGCAGTCCGAGTTGACTTCGGTCAAAGAGGGCCTGATCCAGGCCAGCGCCAGCAAGGTGATCGCCTCGTTCGCACTGGTCGCTGCCACCGGCCATCTCACGGCGGCCGACCTTGGTCTCAACGTCGAGGTCAAGACCGGCGAAGACTATATCGCCAAGGTCGAGGATGTCTGGGCGGAACTGCGCGCGCTCGACTGAGCGCGTTGCCAACCACGCTTCCAGGGCCTAGCGTCCCGCCATCGCGACTCGCGTGGCGGGACGCTTGCTTTGGGGGAAGCACATGAAATCGCTGCCGTATTGGTTCATCGGCCTGGGCACGCTGTTCGCGTTGGCCGGGATGGTGCTGGGCATCTACATGGGCATGAGCGAAGATCACTCGCTCATCGATGCCCATGCCCACAACAATCTCATCGGCTATGTGACGATGATCATCTACGGGGTGTATTACCGGCTGGTGCCGGTGGCGAGCGGCAAGCTGCTCGCGGTGATCCATTTCTGGGTAGCCCTGTTGGGCGCGGCCACCTTTGGCATCGGCCTGGCGCTGACGCTGCAGGGCGTCACCTGGCTGATCCAGATTTCGTCGGTGCTGGTGCTGCTGGGGATGCTGATTTTCGCCTGGACCGTATGGTCCAACAGGACGGGCCTAACCAACGCCTGATGCGTCTCATCGGGTATCGGCGCGGCGCGGGCGCAAAGTCTGGGGAAGATCACGGCAGGCCAAGGCTTTGCGTCGCAAAAATCACCATATCGGCCTAAAGTGAACGGTGACGAATCAAGCGCAGTTTGCGGGATTGCGCGCTCGTCTAGTGTTCGAATGAGGCCTTGATGAACAAACCGGCGACCAAAGAGCCGTCAATGGACGAGATTTTATCGTCCATCAGGCAGATCATTGCCGATGATGACGCTGCGGTCTCCCCGCCGCCGGCGCGGCCCGCCGCTGCGGCAACCCCCGCGCCGCAAC
>JAEWCE010000171.1 GCA_023390785.1 Pseudomonadota bacterium | reverse complement strand
GGGTGATGTAGGCCGGTGCGCGACAGCTCACAAGCCGGAACAGCCTGCGGGGGGTGATCGCCGCGAAAGCGGGACCCAACTCGCACCTGCGCCAACGTAAAAATGGGTCCCCGCTTTCGCGGGGACGGCACCTGTGGAGGTGGCGGGCGGGCCTCCGCCCGACTTAGACCTGCTGCACGGCCTCGACGCCGGGCACGAAGTGGCGCAGCAAATTCTCGATGCCCGACTTCAGCGTGGCGGTGGAGCTTGGACAGCCGGAGCAGGCGCCCTGCATGTGCAAATACACCGTGCCGTCCTTGAAGCCCTTGAAGGTGATGTCGCCGCCATCCATGGCCACGGCGGGGCGGACGCGGGTCGAGATCAGCTCCTTGATCACCTCGACGGTCTCGGTGTCCTCGTCGTCGAAGAATTCCTCGACCTCGCGGGCCAGCGCGCCACCCTCATCGAGTACGGGCTTGCCGGAGAGGAAATGCTCCATGATGACACCGAGCACGGCCGGCTTCAGGTGGTTCCATTCGGTCTCGTCCTTGCTGACCGAGACGAAATCGGAGCCGAGGAACACGCCGGTGACGCCCGGGATCGAAAACAGCCCCGAGGCCAAAGGCGAGATCGCCGCATCGTCGGCGGTGCGGAAGTCGCGCGGCTCGCCCACGAGCACGTCGCGGCCGGGCAGGAACTTCAGGGTCGCCGGATTGGGCGTGGCTTCGGTCTGGATGAACATGGCGATTCGAACTTTCTGCTCTGGCACGAGCCCCTGGCAAGGCGCCGGCTCGACCAACCGCAAAACGGCTTTGGAACGGTTCTAAAATAGATTTTCGCGGCCGTATTGGCAAGGGGCCGCGGCGCCGACTCCGGTCTAGGCCACGGCGATGATTTCGGCATCGGTCATGGCCGGAGGCACAATGGTCACGAGGATGTGCAGCCGGTTGTGGCCGACGAAATGCTGGATCAGCGGTCCCGGCCCCTTGTCGTTGATGCCGGCGGCCAGCACCAGGATGGCGATGCCGGGGTCGGCGGCGACCAGCGCCTCGATGGCCTCAGCGGGGGTCCCCTCGCGGATCACGGTTTCGGTGCGGATCTGGCCGATCTCGGCGAGGCGCGCGATCCTGGCGTCGAGATTGCGCTCGGCCTCGTTGCGGGCCTCGGCGCGCATGGCGTCGGCAACGCCGATGAACTGGGTAAAGTCCTGCGTGTCGATCACCGACAGCAGCACCAGCGTGCCGCCGGTGCGGCGAACACGATGCGCCGCGAAGCTGACGGCGCGGTCGCATTCGGGCGACTCGTCGATCAGCACGAGGAATTTCCGTTTGTAGCCGTTGTCCGCCACGCGCCGCCCCGCGCCGGTTGAAGGATGCGCATCATCCCATTGCCCAGCGCAATCGACAAGTCGGGCCGGAATTCGATATTACTTCAAACTCTTAGCGGATAAACCCAACGATCTTGCGGACGTCGCGCATGGTCACCTCGGCCATTGCCGCGGCGCGCTCGGCGCCGTCGGCCATGAAGCCGTCGACATAGGCCGGATCGGCCAGCATGCGGCGGGTTTCGGCGGCGATGGGACCGAGCTCGGCCACCGCCAGATCGGCCAGCGCCGGCTTGAACACGCCCCAGCCCTGGCCGCCGAAGCGCTGGAGCACCTCGGCCTTGCTGGTGCCCGCCAGCGCCGCGTAGATGCCGACGAGGTTGTCGGCCTCGGGCCGGCCCTCGAGGCCCTTTTCCTCGGACGGCAGGGGCTCGGGATCGGTGGTGGCGCGCTTCAGCTTCTTCGCGATCGCATCGGGCTCGTCCATCATCAGGATGCGGGCCTGGTCGGAGGGATCGGACTTGCTCATCTTCTTCTTGCCGTCGCGCAGGGACATGACGCGGGTGGCCGGGCCGGTGATCACCGGTTCGGTGATGGGAAAGAACGGGTCCGCCAGCCCCTGCTCGCGGATCGAGGGCCCGAAATCATTGTTGAATTTCTGCGCGATGTCGCGCGTCAGCTCCAGATGCTGCTTCTGGTCCTCGCCCACGGGCACATGCGTGGCCTTGTAGAGCAGGATGTCGGCGGCCATCAGCGAGGGATAGGCGAACAGGCCGAGCGAGACGTTCTCGGCGTTCTTGCCGGCGGTCTTGTCCTTGAACTGCGTCATGCGGCTCATCCAGCCCATGCGCGCGACGCAGTTGAAGATCCACGCCAACTCGGCGTGCTGCACGACGCGCGACTGGTTGAAGACGATGTGAGCCTTGGGATCGACGCCGGCCGCCACATAGGTCGCCGCCACCTCGCGCGTGGCGCGGCGCAAATCGTCGGGCTCCTGCCAAACGGTGATGGCGTGCATGTCGACGACGCAATAGAGGCAGGGAAACTGCTGCTGCAGCGGCACGAAGCGCTTGATGGCGCCGAGGTAATTGCCGAGGTGCAGCTCGCCCGAGGGCTGGATGCCGGAAAAGACGCGCGGGGTGAAGGGCATGTTGATGCGGGCGTTGTGACTGTTGCGATCGTTGCGGGCCTTAGCCCGCGGCATGGCCGAGCGCAAGCTGCCCCGCGCTACCGCCTCAGCCGCCGCAGCAGCAGATCGAGGCGCTGGGCGCCGCTCATATGCACGAGGATGAAGTAGAGCGCGGCGCCGAAGACGCAGACGGCGCCGAGCGCGACCAGTTGCACGAGCAGCGGCGCCGTTGGGGAGAGATAGGGCGCGAGCGGCAGCGACAGGCCCCACAGCACCGCCGCCATCAGCAGCGCCGCGCTGACGATCAGCGCGTGACGGCGCCAGTCTTCGGCGGGCAGGCGGAAATGGCCGCGCCGGCCGAGCCAGATGGCGAGGAGCGCCGCATTGGCCCAGGCGGCAGCGGAGGTGGCGACGGCGATGCCGACGTGCTGGAGGCTGGGGAACAGCAGCAGCGACAGCGCGATGTTGACCACCACCGAAATGCCGGCAAAGACGGTGGGCGTGCGGGTATCCTCGCGGGCAAAGAAGCCGGGCTGCAGCACGCGGATCAGCACATAGGCGGGCAGGCCGGCGGAGAACCAGATCATGGTCTGGGCCGTCTGGTCGGTGTCGGCGGCCGAAAACGCGCCGCGCTGGAACAGCACCGCGACGATCGGCTGCGCCAGTGCGATCAGCGCCGCTGCGGCGGGCATCGACAGCAGCATCGAGATCAGCAGCGCCTGGTTCTGGCTGGCGTCGGCTTCCCGGTCACGGCCGCCCTTCAGATGCCGGCTGAGCTCGGGCAACAGTACGGTGCCGATGGCGATGCCGATGATGCCGAGCGGCAATTGGTAGAGCCGGTCGGCGTAATAGAGGTAGGCGATGGCGCTCTGCGCCGACGAGGCGATGATGGTGCCGACGAAGATGTTGACCTGGGTGATGCCGCCGGCGATCACCGCCGGAATGGCAAGGATCCAGAAGCGGCGCACCTCGGCATCGACACGCGGCCAGTGCAGCCTCGGCACGAAGCCGGCGCGGCGGATGGCGGCATAGACCAGCGCCAGTTGTGCAATGCCGCCCGCGATGGTGCCGATGGCAATCCAGATCGCTGTCTGCACATCGGTGTTGGGCCACAGCACCAGCGGCGCCATGAACACGATCATCACGATGTTGAGCAGGATGGGCGCGAAGCTCGAGGCGGTGAAGCGGTTGAGGCCGTTGAGGATGGCGGCATAGGCCGCCATCAGCGACATGCACATCAGGTAGGGGAAACAGATGCGCGTCAGCAGCACCGTGAGATCGTACTTGTCCTGGTCGCCCAGAAAGCCCGGCACGAACAGCGGCAGGATCCACGGCATGAAGATTTCGACCGCAATGGTGACACCGGTCACCACCACCACCAGCCAGCTCATGATGCGCGCCGCCCACAGCCGCGCCGGCTCCATGCCGTCGTGCTCGAGCTGCTTTGCGAACAGAGGAATGAAGGCGGTGTTGAAGGCGCCTTCGGCAAACAGGCGGCGGAACAGGTTGGGGAAGCGGAAGGCGGCAAGATAGGCATCGGCCGCCGGACCCGTGCCCAATACCGCCGCCACCAATGCGTCGCGCACGAACCCCAGGATGCGGCTGCCGGTGGTCATGACCCCGACATTGAGGAAGTTGCGGTAGAGGTTTGTCATCTGCCGCGCTCTTCCTCCCCTGTGCCGCAGGCCCGGGGGAGGGGGACCGCCGGCAGGTGGTGGAGGGGGCGGCCGCTGGCACCGGTGGATCGGGCCGGCGCCCCCCCCCAGGCGGGGGG
>JAEWCE010000197.1 GCA_023390785.1 Pseudomonadota bacterium | reverse complement strand
ACCACGGCCTGCCTGCCGACGTTTATCACCGACACGCGCGAGAAGACGGCCCTGGCCATCGCCGCGGGCGAGGCGGCCACAGCCCGGGGCGTGCGCGGCTTCCTGGGCCTGCATCTCGAGGGGCCGCATCTCAGCGTCGCCCGCAAGGGGGCGCACGATCCGGCGCTGATCCGGCCGATGGACGAGGCCGACCTCGTGGCGCTGGTCGAGGCCCGCAAGCGCCTGCCCAACCTGATTTCCACCGTCGCCGCCGAGACCGTCACGCCGAACCAGATCACGCGGCTGAGCGAAGCGGGCATCACGGTCAGCATCGGCCACTCCAACGCCGGCTATCCGGTGGCCAAGGCGGCGGCCGAGGCGGGCGCCGGCATGGTGACGCATTTGTTCAATGCGCAGAGCCAGATCGGCAACCGCGACCCGGGCGTGGTCGGCACCGCTCTCGATATCGGCGCGCTGTGGGCCGGCCTGATCGCCGACGGCATCCATGTCGACGCCGCCTCGATCGGCATCGCGCTTCGGGCCAAGCGGGGGCCGGGGCGGATTTTCCTCGTCACCGACGCCATGTCGCCGACCGGCACCGATGCGACGAGCTTCGAGCTCACCGGCCGCACGGTCTATCGCAAGGACGGGGCGCTGCGGCTCGCGGACGGGACGCTGGCCGGCGCCGACCTGACCATGATCGACGCCGTGGCCTATGTGCACAAGACGCTCGGCCTACCGCTCGAGGAAGCCCTGCGCATGGCCTCGCGCTATCCCGCTGAGGCGATCGGCGTCGACGGGGAGCGCGGCTCGCTCGCCCCGGGCAAGCGTGCCGATCTCGTGCATCTGTCGGACGACCTCGCAATGCGCCGCACCATCATCGGGGGCGAGACGGCCTGGTCGGTGTAGGAGGCTCGCCATGAAGATCGGCGTGTTGGGAACGGGCGCCGCCGGCCAGACGATCGGCGCGAGGCTTGTCGTCATGGGCCACGACGTGATGATGGGCGCGCGTGCCGCCGACAACGAGAAGGTCCTCGGATTTGCGCAGCGCACCGGCGGCCGGGCCGGAACTTTTGCCGACGCCGCCCGCCACGGCGAGATGGTGCTCAACTGCACGCGTGGCGACAAATCGGTGGAACTGCTCTCGCGGCTGACCGACGAACTGCGTGGCAAGCTGCTGCTGGACGTTGCCAATCCGCTCGATTTTTCCAACGGCTATCCGCCGCATCTGTCGGTGGTGAACACCGACTCGCTGGGCGAACAGATCCAGCGGGCGCTGCCCGAAACGTTCGTGGTCAAGTCACTCAATACTGTCAACGCCGAAGTGATGATGCAGCCGACGCGCGTGCCGGGCAACCACACCGTCTTCGTGTCCGGCAATGACAAGGCTGCCAAGGGCCGCGTGATGGACTTCCTGCGCAGCCTCGGCTGGCACTCGATCATCGATCTCGGCGACATCACCAGCGCGCGCGCCGCCGAGCAGATCCTGCCGCTCTGGGTGCGGCTCTACAGCGTGCTCGGCACCGCCGATTTCAACATCGCAGTGATGAAGAAGTAGAACCTTATTCTACGGGATAACCGAAGAACTCGGCCCATTTGCGCAGCGGCTTGGCCGCCTCCGACTGGAACGCAAATCCGTAGTTCTGCCACTGCGTCTGCACACCGATCGACAGACCCTGCCGGACCTTCTGGTAGCTGGGGGTCTTGGCCGCGCGATTGCTTGCCGCCGCGGAAAAGTCCCGCACCGACTCGTTCCACTCGACGCCGAGGAAATCCAGCACCCGCCGCGTCACCGGCTCGAAATTGGTGACCAGCTCGTCATAGCGCACATAGCAGACATTGCTGTCGTCGAGCGTGTGGTGTGCAAACCACTCGCTCATCACGATATCGTAGAGGCGGATCGAGCTCTCGATCGACCGGAAGTTCTCCATCGCCGGGTTGGGCGTGAAGCGCTGCTTGAAGCAGCTCAGCACCACGTCGAAGGGGTGCCGGATGGAGAAGATGTAGCGCCATTCCGGAAACAGCCTGGAGATGAGCGCCGCATCGGCGGAGCGGATCGGCATCTTGTCCACCAGCACCGTCGCCTCGGGCTTGCGGCGATGGAACGCCAGCTCCTCGAAATAGCGGGCGCGGGCCGCCGCGAACGTCGCCTCCGGCGGCTCGGGTGGAATCTTGCCGAGCAGCACCCGCTCGATGCGGTCGATCGCGACGTTGAGGTCCGGGATCTCCTCGAAGGTTTCGATGCTGGGATGCGCGGCGAGCACGTTCTCGAGCAGCGTCGTGCCCGAGCGCGGAAAGCCGAGCATTTGCGTCACCACCGGAAGGTCGTCGGGCGGCAGCGCCGGCACATTGAGCTTGGCGCGGATGCGGATGCCGCGGACGAAGTCCTCGGGGTTGATGGTCTTGTCGCGCTCGCCCTCCTGCAGCAGGCGATAGGCCTCGTACGCGTCGCGGTACTTGCCGAGCTTCTCGTAGGCGGCGGCGCGCAGCGCCCGCACCGGCCCCAGATAATTGTGGAGCGCCGGATCGGCGGAGAGCTTCGCGTCGCTGAGGCCACGCAGCCGCTCGAGGCAGCGCTCGGGCTCGCCGCGCAACAGTGCGGCCTGGGCGAGGAACACCTGGCACATCTGCAAATGCAGATTGCGAGCCAAAAGGATCTCCGCCACCTCCTGCAGCAATTGCGGTTGCCCGGAGTTTTCGAGCACCACATAGAGCCGCTGCACCGGCGACGGATTGAGCGGCGCCGCCGCGAGAAAGCGCAGCACCCAATGCAGGGACGGACGCCAGCCGCCGGCGCGCTCGGCCTGCTCCGAGGCCGACAGCAGGTGCTGAATGTTGCCCGTCTCGCGATAGAGCGCACCATGCAATTCCGCGATTTGCGCCGCGTCGTCATGGGCCTCGGCGACCATCAATTGCTGCTGCAGGTCCGCCGCGTGCGTCAGCGGCGTTTGCGCAACCTGCAAGGCAAGGTCGTGTTCCTTGAGCTCCTGGAAGTAAGCGAAGGCCCGGCTGCGCACGGCGCCGTGCCCGCATTGCGCCAGCAATTGCGGCCAGTCGGTGGTGCTGAGCAGCCGGCCATCCAGCAGCGTGCACCAGGCAGCGACCACCAGATGCGGGTCGCTGCTGCGCCGCAGATCGGTGTAGTAGGCGCGCGCGCCCTGCTGCACGCTGTTGAGCACCGACAGTGGCTTCAACAGGTCTGACTTGATCGGTAGGGGCAGGGCCAAGGCGAAGGTCCGGCGTTGGGAAGGGTTAGCCGCGCCCGATATAGGGCATCGTCGTCGCCATGACAGTCATAAACTGCACATTGGCCTCGAGCGGCAGGTTCGCCATGTAGAGCAGGGCGTCCACCACGTGCTGCACGTCGAAGGTCGGTTCGGGCCGCGTCGAGCCGTCGGCCTGCAGCGAGCCCGCCGACATGCCGGCGGTCATGTCGGTTGCGGTGTTGCCGATGTCGATCTGCCCGCAGGCGATGTTGAACGGCCGGCCGTCGAGGGAAATCGCCTTGGAGAGGCCGGTGATGGCGTGCTTGTTGGCGGTATATGACGCCGCGCCGGGCCGCGGCACAGAGGCCGAAATCGAGCCGTTGTTGATGATGCGCCCGCCCTGCGGCGACTGCGCCCGCATTGCCCGGAAGGCCTCGCGCGCGACGTAGAAGGCGCCATTGAGGTTGACGTCGATCATTTGCCGCCAGGTCTCGACCCCCAGATCGCCGAATACCGTCGCCGGCGCGAACGCCCCGGCATTGTTGAACACGACGTCAATCCGCCCGAAGCGCTGCCCGATCGCGGAAAACAGCCGTTCGACCTCCTCGGGATGTGAGACATCCGTGGTTTCCGCCAGATCGATCCCCGCCGCCCGCAGTTCCGCGACCTTGTCGGCGCGCCGTCCGCAAACGGCGACCCGCCAGCCCGCCCGGGCGAAGCCGAGTGCCGCGGCGCGCCCGATTCCGGAGGTCCCGCCGGTAATGAGAATGCTGCGCTGGGTATCCAAACCAAGGCTCCTGTTGCCCGAAAGGGGAGGGGGTTTCGCCCACGCACCGCCCATTCACCGCCACAATTCACGGTGGAACGCGCTGCCCGCAGGGTCCTGAAGATGCAATATTAACCTACGATTCAGCCCTGTTAACAGGAGGTTTCCAAAGCTGTGCTGAATCTGCAACATCGCCGGGTCAACCATGTGGGCTCATCCACAATTTGGCCTTTGTGCGATTGCGCCCCTCCCCGCCGTGGGTAATGTGGCTAATGCGAATCCATGCATGGGATCGTTTGTCGGTCGCAGACGCGACGGCAACACACACAACAAGTGTGGTCGCGTTTCGGCAAACCGCTGGGTCAAACCGGCACCAACGAATGACTGACTTTGGAGGTCAATAATGAAAATCCGGAACCTTCTTCTTGGTTCTCTCGCGGTGGCTGGTCTGTCGACCACCGGCGCCTACGCTGCTGATCTCGGCGTTCTGACGTCGCTCGACGTTTGCGACTCCCTCGGCCTGTCGGGTCTGACGATCTCGTCCGACACCAACTGCCTGCAGATC
>JAEWCE010000103.1 GCA_023390785.1 Pseudomonadota bacterium | reverse complement strand
CATGGCGATGCCGACATCGGCGGCGGCCAGCGCCGGCGCGTCGTTGACGCCGTCGCCGGCGAAGGCGACGACCTGGCCGGCGCGGCGCAGCGAGGCGACCAGCTCGTGCTTGCCCTCGGGCGTCATGCCGGCTTCGATGCGGGCGAGACCGAGCGCCTGGCCCACGGCGTCGGCGGTGCCCCTGGCATCGCCGGTGGCCATGACGATGTCGAGGCCATCGGCACGCAGCGTGTCGATGGCGGGCCGGGCGGTATCCTTGACGGGATCGGTGACGGTGACGAGGCCGATGACACGGCCCGCCTCGGCGACGAACATGGCGGTGCGGCCCCGGCTCGCATGCTCGGCCTGGAGCCGGGCGAAGGCGTCGCTCACCGGCGCGCCGGCGTCGGCCATCATGGCAGCGTTGCCGAGCGCCACCGGCGCGCCGCGCAGCGTGCCGGTGACGCCCTTGCCGGTGACCGAACGGAAGCTGTCGATCTGCAGCGGCCTCGCGTTGCGCGCCTCGGCCCCGGTGGTGATGGCGTGCGCGAGCGGATGAGCAGAACCATGTTCCAGCGCGGCGGCGATGGACAGTACCCAGCCCTCATCGACGCCCTTGTCGGGCACGACCTGGCCGAGCACCGGGCGGCCCTCGGTCAGGGTGCCGGTCTTGTCGACGATCAGCGTCGTGGCGCGGGCGAACGTCTCGAGCGCGGCGGCCTCCTTGACCAGCACGCCGGCATGGGCGCCGCGGCCGGTGGCGACCATCACCGACATCGGCGTCGCAAGCCCGAGCGCACACGGGCAGGCGATGATCAGCACCGAGATGGCGGCGACCAGGGCTTCGCCCAGATCGTGCGTGGTGAGCATCCAGGCGGCGAAGCTCAGGAGCGCGATCACCACCACCAGCGGCACGAACCACAGGGCGACGCGGTCGGCCAGCGCCTGGATCGGGGCGCGGCTGCGCTGCGCCGTGCCGACCAGCGCCACGATCTGGCTGAGCCGGGTTGCGGCGCCGACGGCGGTGGCGCGCATGACGAAACTGCCGGCGCCGTTGAGGGTGCCGCCGATCACGGTGTCCCCTTGGGCTTTCTCCACCGGTAGCGGCTCGCCGGTGAGCATGGATTCATCGACGTCGCTCCGGCCCTCGGTGAGCTCGCCATCGACGGGCACGGCCTCGCCGGGACGAACGCGCAGCAGGTCGCCGGCCGCAACGACGTCGAGGGGCACTTCGGTCTCGACGCCGTCGCGCAGCCGGTGCGCCGTCCTGGGCGCGAGGTTGAGGAGGGCGCGGATGGCCTTGCCGGTGGCGTCGCGGGCGCGCAGTTCCAGCACCTGGCCGACGAAGACCAGAGCGATGATCACCGCCGAGGCCTCGAAGTAGAGCGGCGGTCCATCCATGGCCGACGACATGGGAAAGAGTCCCGGCGCGACGACGCCCACGAGCGAGAACAGGTAGGCGGCGCCGACGCCGAGCCCGATCAGCGTCCACATATTGGGCGAGCGGTTGACCAGCGAGGCCCAGAAACGTTGCCAGAACGGCCAGGCGGCCCACAGCACGACCGGGGTCGCGAGCAGCAGCTCGAGCCAGCCGCGCAGCGGCAGCGCCGCGATCGGCCCGAGGCTCAGCCCGAGCATCGGACCCATGGCGATGACCAGCAGCGGGACGCTGAGGAGCGCGCTGACCGAAAGGCGGCGCTGGAAATCGACGAGCTCGGGGTTGGGGCCGTCGTCGAGGCTCGGCATCACCGGCTCGAGGGCCATGCCGCAGATGGGACAGGTGCCGGGGCCGTCCTGCACGATCTCGGGGTGCATGGGGCAGGTGTATTGGATGGCAGCGCCTGAATGCGCCGGCGCGGGGGGCGATGCCGCCTTGTCCGGGGATGCGTGGTGCGCATGGCCGTGATGGCCGTGATCGTGGCCCCTCACCGGCAGCGGGCCGGTGGCGTGGCCCGGGCGCGGCGGAAGCACGAAGGGCGCGCGGTTCAGGTATTTGTCGGGATCGGCAAGGAATTTGGTGCGGCACCCTTCCGAGCAGAAATAGTAGGTCGTGCCGCGCACCTCGGCGGAGCGCGCGGTGGCCGGATCGACCACCATCTCGCAGACCGGATCGATGGCGGTTGCGGCGGCGTGGTGCTGATGGTCGTGCGGCATTTCGGTCTCCAGGCTCGGGTCGGTCCCCTCTTGACGGCGGATATGCACCTTCCCATCATTGGAAGGTCAAGTGGCAGGGAGAGATTTCGATGCAGATCGGCGAGGCCAGCCGGCGAACCGGCGTTTCGGCCAAGATGATCCGGCACTACGAGGCGATCGGGCTGATTCCGGGCGCCGACCGCCGGAGCTCTAACTATCGCGATTACGGCAGCGAGGACGTGCACCGGCTGGGGTTCGTCCGCCGCGCCCGCGACCTCGGCTTTTCGATCGACGAGATCCGCGATCTGCTGAGGCTGTGGGCCGATACCGGACGGTCCAGCCGCGACGTCAAGGCGCTGACGCTGGCGCACATCGCGGCGCTGGACGCCAAGATCAAGCTCATGGGCGAGATGCGGGCAACGCTGGCGCACCTGGCGCATTGCTGCGACGGGGACAACCGGCCCGACTGCCCGATCATCGAGAGCCTGGCGGGGGCGTAACGGGCGGTTCCGGCCTCAGCCGGCACTGGGGTTCCAGCTGGAATCGGCCTTGCGGGCGAGCTGCTCGAAGATGGTGCGGCCCAGGGCGCGGACATCGCTCTCGGGCAGGCTGGCAACGATGGTGCAGGTCACCGCGTCGTTGGCCCAGTAATAGGCGTCGACACCGCGGCGGTTCTCGAAGCGCCAGACTTCCTTTTTGTCGGCGAGCGGGCCGGTGATGTAGAGCGTCAGCCGCTCGGCGGCGGCGTTCTCGTACATCAACTGGGCGGCCGGGCCGTGCGCGGCCTCGCCGGTTTCGCCCGGCAGCAGGCGGCCGCCGAGGAAGGTGTAGCCCTGCGCCACCAGGTTGGGCGCATCGATCGGGCTCGAGATGCGGTTGGAGAGCCAGCGCATGAG
>JAEWCE010000047.1 GCA_023390785.1 Pseudomonadota bacterium | reverse complement strand
CCTCGCCTCCGTCAACCAGCTGCCCTACCGCAATGCCGACGGCAGCTTCGACGTCGACCGCTTCGAGCACACCTGCCGGCTGTGGACGATCGTGCTCGAAATCTCGGTGATGATGGCGCAGTTCCCCTCGCGCGCCATCGCCGAGCGCTCGTTCCAGTACCGCACGCTGGGCATCGGCTACGCCAATATCGGCGGCCTGCTGATGACCTCGGGCATCCCCTATGACTCGGCGGAAGGCCGCGCCATCTGCGCCGCCATCACCGCGGTGATGACGGGCGCCTCGTACCTGACCTCGGCCGAAATGTCCAAGGAGCTCGGCCCATTAGCCGACTACGAGCGCAACGCCCCGCACATGCTGCGCGTCATGCGCAACCACCGCAACGCCGCGCACGGCAATGCCGAGGGCTATGAGGGCCTGTCCGTCAACCCGGTGCCGCTCGACCACGCCTCGCTGCGCGACGCGCCGCTGAGCGCCCGCGCCCGCTCGGTGTGGGACGAAGCGGTCGCAGCCGGCGAGCAGCACGGCTACCGCAACGCCCAGGTCTCGGTGATCGCCCCGACCGGCACGATCGGCCTCGTGATGGATTGCGACACCACCGGCATCGAGCCCGATTTCGCGCTGGTCAAGTTCAAGAAGCTCGCCGGCGGCGGCTACTTCAAGATCTTCAACAACGCCGTGCCGCCGGCGCTGCGCACGCTGGGCTATTCCGAGAGCCAGATCGCCGAGATCGAGGCCTATGCCGTCGGTCACGGCAACCTCAACCAGGCGCCGGCCATCAACCCCGCGACGCTCAAGGCCAAGGGCTTCACCGACGACAAGATCGCCGCGCTCAACGCCGCCACCAAGGCCGCGTTCGACATCAAGTTCGTGTTCAACCAGTGGACGCTGGGTGCCGACTTCCTCAAGGGTCTCGGCGTTACCGCCGAGCAGCTCGCCGACGTGAATTTCGACCTCCTGAGCTTCCTCGGCTTTTCGAAGAAGGACATCGAGGCGGCCAACATCCATGTCTGCGGCGCCATGACCCTCGAGGGCGCGCCGCACCTCAAGCCCGAGCACCTGCCGGTGTTCGACTGCGCCACCCCGTGCGGCAAGATCGGCAAGCGCTACCTCAGCGTCGAAAGCCACATCCTGATGATGGCGGCGGCGCAGCCGTTCATTTCGGGCGCCATCTCCAAGACCATCAACATGCCCAACGACGCCACCGTCGAGGACTGCAAGCAGTCCTACATGCTGAGCTGGCGGCTGGCCCTCAAGGCCAACGCCCTCTACCGCGACGGCAGCAAGCTCAGCCAGCCGCTCAACGCCTCGCTGATCGCCGATGACGACGAGGAGGAGGACGAGGCCGTCGACACCCTGCTCGCCGCCAGCCAGGCGGCGCGCGTGCCGCAGGTGGTGGAAAAGATCGTCGAGCGCATCGTCGCCACGCACGACCGCGAGAAGCTGCCGACGCGCCGCAAGGGCTACACGCAGAAGGCCATCGTGGGCGGCCACAAGGTGTATCTGCGCACCGGCGAATACGAGGACGGCCGGCTCGGCGAGATCTTCATCGACATGCACAAGGAAGGCGCCGCCTTCCGCGCCATGATGAACAATTTCGCCATCGCCGTCAGCCTCGGCCTGCAATACGGCGTGCCGCTCGACGAATATGTCGAGGCCTTCACCTTCACCCGCTTCGAGCCGGCCGGCATGGTGATGGGCAACGACCGCATCAAGAACGCCACCTCGCTGCTCGACTACGTGTTCCGCGAGCTGGCGGTGAGCTATCTCGACCGCGAGGACCTGGCGCACGTGCACCCCGATGCCGGCAACATGTCGCTGGGCAAGGGCGTCGCCGAGGACGCCGCGGTGCGCGCCCCGGCCCCCGCCCCGGTGCCGGCGCAGAACGTCGTTTCACGCGGCATGACGCGCGGCAAGCTCGCCGGGCAGAACCTGCTGCTCGTCCAGGGCGGCCCGCACGCGCAGTTCAACCCCGTGGCCTCGATCCAGCAGAGCACGGTCACCGCGCTCAAGAGCACGACCGCCTACAAGCCGGAGCCGAACCCGAGCGCCTTCAACGCGGGCGAAGTCGACCCCATCCCCTCCCCGCCCCCCAGCCAGGACGCCGGCCAGCTCCGCGCCCAGGCCCAGATGCAGGGCTATACGGGCGACCAGTGCAGCAACTGCAACAGCATGCGCATGAAGGTCAGCGGGCACTGCATGGTGTGCGAGGACTGCGGCACGACCACGGGGTGCAGTTGAGAAACGGGGGCGTGTCGTCGTGTCGTGGCGTGATGCTGCGCATTGATATTCACGATGTGGGGCACGGTCACTGTGCAATGGTGACCGCTCCCGACGGAACGCGCATCATGGTTGACTGCGGGGCCGATGGCGGGAAGGCTTGGTGGCCATCGGCACATTACAGCGGAGAGTACGTTGATCTCCTTGTCCTGCAGAACCTAGACGAAGACCACCTCGAAGATCTGCCCGACGTTTGGTCTCAGGTCCATCTTGGCGGCATCTTCACAAACCCAACTATCACTGCTGCTGGCCTTCGGTCGATGAAGCCCCAGGGTATGCGCAAAGGGGTGCAGTTCGTGCATACCCTGATCAATACCTTTCAGCCCGGAGTGGTCAGTGGCCGGCTGCCGCTAGATCGGGGGGGCGAGATGTACGCTTGGGCGGCATGGAACCGCCACGGCTATGATTTCACGGACACGAACAACCTCAGCGTAGCGACCTTCATCCACTTCGGGTCGTTTGTTGTGCTGTTCACCGGCGACCTAGAGAAGGCTGGGTGGCGCACACTTCTGAAC
The DNA here is from genome assembly GCA_023390785.1 of Pseudomonadota bacterium. Taxonomy (GTDB): domain Bacteria; phylum Pseudomonadota; class Alphaproteobacteria; order Rhizobiales; family Devosiaceae; genus Devosia_A. Next base: position 1,650 of record JAEWCE010000047.1, on the reverse strand, counting down.
AATCCCGCGGTGCGCGCTGCCCTGCCCCTAGTGAAGGTTCTAGTCGCTTCGCATCACGGGCGCGAGAATGGCTGTAGCGAAGAGGCGTTCCAGTACCTTAGGCCAGAAGTCGTCGTCTTCTCGGACGAGGCGATCAAGTACCAGTCGCAAGATACTATCGATTGGTACCGCGAACGGGTTACCGGCATCGCCAACCTTGATAAGCCGGCCGATCCATGGCTGGGACGACCCAAGCGTCGGGTTCTAACCACTCGGCGCGACGGCTCAATGGTCGTGCTGGCGAATACCTCTGGCAACTTCGCAATTCAGGCGCAGAGAGACGCAGGAACGCACTTCCTACCTCCACAGAGGCCGATCGGGCTCGGCTACAATCCCCTTCTTGAAGGCCCGATGCTCCGGGGCGCGGTCGGGCTTGGACCGCTGGCTCAGACCCGAAGGACTTAGAGGCAAGAAGCTGTCATGAACGACCTGCTTGCCAAGCTATCCTCATATAACCTGTTCAACACGCTGCTGCCGGGGGCTCTTTATTGCCTTGCGTCGACCGCGCTAGGTTATCCGATCGGCACAGGGTCTGATCTCCTTGCGAACGCCATCACCTACTATCTTGTGGGTGTCCTAATCGGTCGCGTTGGGTCGATTGCAATCGAGCCCCTATTTTTAAGGGTCGGCCTTACACGCCATCCTTCTTACGAAGACTTCGTTCGAGCTAGCGCATCAGATCACAAGATTGAGACTTTGGTGGAGACGAGCAATACGTACCGAGGTCTCTTGTCCGCAACCCTCTGCTTGGGAGTCAGCATGGCTGCGCTGGCAGTGCGAAAAATGCTGCCGCCCTCAACCACGTTCGACAGCCTGGCGCTATTGACCGTATCAATCGTAGTTCTTGGTTTGGCCTATCGAAAGCAGACGGGATACATCACAAAACGCGTCCTGATATCAATGAAGGATGCATCCTCACCAGAAAGCCCACGCTCGACGATGCGTCCACCGGCCTGACCGGCCCTCTACCTGACCCCGCCCCTGCGGGGCCCCAACCGCAAGGCTTGCGCCGTTTTGCCGTCGCGCTATCCTCCCCGCCATGCCCCACCTCACCCCGTTCGAGCGCATCACCCTGGCCGTCGAGGCGCAAATCCCGCTGGTGCGCGCCATGGAGGCGGCGCTCGGCAGGGAACAGGCGCACCAGCTGGTGCGCGCGGCGCTCGACACGGCCAACCGCACTATGGTGGCCAAACGCGGGAGCCTGCTCGACATCCCCACCCTCGCGGCCGAATTCGCCGGGTTCGGCGAGGGGGTGCGCTACGAGTTCACCACCGTGGAGCAGACTGAAACGGTGCTCCGGAACGAGGTTACACATTGCGACTATGCCGCGTTCATGGAGCGGATTGGGGCGCGCGACCTCGGTGAGCTGCTGATCTGCGACGGCGATTTCGCCATGGCCGACGAGCTCGGGCTCAAACTCGAGCGCACCACCACCTGCATGGCCGGCGACGGCCACTGCAATTTCTGCTACCACGTCAAGCCCGTCTAACCACCGCGGTTGGCCGAACGAGCCCTCTTGGGATCGCTCGGCCAGAGCGCGGGGGAGCGCCATGTGCGCCAACCTCGGGGGCCCTCGTGACGCGGCCCCCACCCCCCGCCCCTCCCCGCAAG
>JAEWCE010000034.1 GCA_023390785.1 Pseudomonadota bacterium | reverse complement strand
GCGTATAGCCGACCGCCAGCCGCGCCGCGCCCTTGGCGATAGGGAAGCCGGTGGCCTTCGATGCCAGCGCCGAGGACCGGCTCACGCGCGGGTTCATCTCGATCACGACCATGCGGCCGTCCTCGGGATTGAGGCCGAACTGCACGTTGGAGCCGCCGGTCTCGACGCCGATCTCGCGCAGCACAGCGATGCTGGCGTCGCGCATGATCTGGTATTCCTTGTCGGTCAGCGTCAGCGCTGGCGCGACGGTGATGGAATCGCCGGTGTGAACGCCCATCGGATCGACGTTTTCGATGGAGCAGACGATGATGCAGTTGTCGTTGCGATCGCGCACCACCTCCATCTCGAACTCTTTCCAGCCGAGCACGCTTTCCTCGATGAGCACCTCGTCGGTGGGCGAGGCGTCGATGCCGGTCTCGACGATGTCGAGGAATTCTTCCTTGTTGTAGGCGATGCCGCCGCCGGTGCCGCCAAGCGTGAAGCTCGGGCGGATGATGCAGGGCAGGCCAATCACTTCAAGCGCCTGCAGTGCCTCGATCATGTTGTGAGCGAGCATGGAACGCGGCGTTTCGAGGCCGATCTTCTTCATGGCGTCGCGGAACAGTTCGCGGTCCTCGGCCTTGTCGATGGCCTCGGCGTCGGCGCCGATGAGCTCGACGCCGAACTGGTCGAGCACGCCCATCTTGCGCAGCGACAGGGCGCAGTTGAGCGCCGTCTGGCCGCCCATGGTGGGCAGCAATGCGTCGGGCCGCTCCTTCTCGATGATCTTGGCAACGACTTCCGGGGTGATCGGCTCCATGTAGGTCGCATGCGCCAGATCCGGGTCGGTCATGATCGTCGCCGGATTGGAGTTGACGAGGATGATGCGGTAGCCCTCGTCTTTGAGGGCCTTGCACGCCTGGGTGCCGGAATAGTCGAATTCGCAGGCCTGCCCGATGATGATCGGCCCGGCGCCGATGATGAGGATGGATTTGATATCGGTGCGTTTGGGCATATCTGGCTCTGCGTTGACGCGCGCGAAAAGACCGGTGGGGCCGGGCGTGCTCGGACGGATTCTTCAGGTTAAGGCCGCTCTCTAGCGGAGTGCCGCGGAGAAGGGAAGGGCGCTAGTCGGCGCGATGTTCCTGCATGCGGCCTGCATCGGGGGGAGAGTTGCCGGAAAGCCGTAGCCGGGATCGGTTTCCTCGAAGATCAATAGTCCCGCCCGATGGTAGGGACTGAGTTGGAGATCGGTCCCGATCGCGGACATCGCCAATTTCATGATGCGCGTCGCGATGATCATCTCGAGGAACATAGCATGAACCTTGCGCGCACCGCAAAGCCAGTGCGAAACTTCGAGCTGGAGCATTCATCGGAGGCCAGTCATGTGCCGCAATATCAAGCCGTTGTTCAATTTCGAGCCGCCGGCGACGAAAAACGAGATGCATGACGCGGCGCTGCAGTTCGTGCGCAAGATTTCGGGCTATACGCACCCGTCGCAGGCCAACGAGGCGGCGTTCCACGAGGCAGTCGAGGAGATCGAGGTCGTCGTGCGCAAGCTGCTCAAATCACTCGAAACCAACGCCCCGCCGCGCGACCGCGAGGTCGAGGCGGAGAAGCGCCGGGAACGCTCGAAGCTGAGGTTCGCCAACCAGCGGGTGCCGGCTTAAGCGCTGCGCCTACTTGCTGAAGGTGATGTGGGAGGTGGTTTTTTCGCCGTGGCGGTCGACCATGGTGAAATTGACCACCAGGCTCGACGGTGAAATGGTCATGGTCGAGTAGGACGAACCCGACATGCTGCTGTCCTTGGTGGTGAACACCAGCGAATTGCCGCGCTTGACGCCCGGCACGGTGCCGCTGATGGAGCGGACTTCATAGCGCCGGGTTTTCTCGTTGTAGGTGATGGCACCGTTGAAGGCCTGGCTCGCCATGTCGGGGATGGTGCAGCGTCCCTGATATTTGGCGCTCTGACCGCCGGCGGTGATGACGATACGGCAGGCCACCGCGCCGGACTGCGCGCCGACCAGCCTGCCCTTGCCGACCCAGTTCGCGGTGAGCTTTTGCAGGAACGCCGTTTCTGCCGGACCGGCGAAGGCGGGCGTGGCTGACAGCGCCAGCACCCCGGCGACGAGGACGGAAAACAGTCTGGTGCGTTGCTGCATAATCGAAATCCCGGAAATTGCTGGCGTTTCGGTGCACCTAGCGGGCGATTGTGGCAAGCGCACGGAGCCAAGACGGTTAATCCTGGGGCGATAACGCCCCGCGTCCGCTTGGTTTTCACGCGCCGGGATTTGTGAGGGAACCGAACGCTCAGGTTTCGGGCTCGGTGGTGAAGAGCAGCGGGAAGCCCTCGTTCCGCGCCATTTCGGTCGCCCGCGTTGCCTTGTCCTCGGCAACCTCGCGGGTGAACACGGCTACGACGCAACTGCCCTTGGTATGGGCGGTGATCATGACGCGCAGCGCCTGATCCTCGGTCATGCGGAATTCGGCCTTGAGGACGGTGACGACGAAATCGCGCGGCGTGAAGTCGTCGTTGACGAGGATGACCTTGTAGAGCGGCGGGCGCGCCGTCTGCATGCGGGTCTTTGGTCGGGTCTTGGTGTCGCTTTCGGCCATCGGCGTCTCCGACGCAGATATCTGTATCACGCCGGCAAGGACAAGTGTCAGAGGCCGGTGTCGGTGCGGGTCGCCGGCTGCGTGCGCTGTCCGCCAGGGGTTGCCACGGGGCCGACACCCCCGGCGCGCTGCGCGGCGATCGCGGCTGGCATGGGGAACGGCACCGGCGTCGCGCCGGGCGCCGTGGGTGCGTCAGCGGCCGGGACGTCGGCCGAGGAGGATTGATCGGAAGCGGCCGGCGGTTCGGCGGCGCTGTCGAGAGATGGCCCGTCGGCGATGACGACGCCGGGAAAAGCGAAGGGCTGTTGACCCTGCTGCAGGGGCGGCTGCGAGCCGCGCAGGTCGGCCG
>JAEWCE010000363.1 GCA_023390785.1 Pseudomonadota bacterium | reverse complement strand
GCTCCGGGTTCTGGCCCGTTCCGCCTGCCGTCTGAGTGATCGCCACGAAGGCCGCGATGGTCGCGGCCGATCCGGCAAAGGATCGCCTCCATGACCGACCACGATGACATCGAACCACCGCACGACGCATCTCCGACCGAACACGTTCTTGCCGAATTGCAGCTCTTCGGTTACCGCCCCTTCGACGACCAGCCCGATCCACGGCCGCTTCCCGACGGCAGGATCATTACCGGTGCCGTCGTCGATATCTTCGATGCCCTGGTCGCGACGTTGAGCGACACGCGGCTCGAGCCGGACCTCGACGATCTGCTCTGGTCGACCGTCAACCTGTTCCACCGAGCCGTCGACCGCATCGGTCGCCAACTCGACGACAACGAACAGGCGCAACGGAAGAGTCAGCGCGAGCAGGACGGTTCCGAAGTTCGATCCGTCGAACTCGAACGCATCACGGCGGAAGGCACCACGTTGATCGAGCGACGCAACTGCCTGGAGCTCTTCCGTGACCAAGCCATCGAACGCTTCGAGACTCACACCGGCACATTATGGCGCCCCCGATCGGGATCGCTGGTGAACCACCGCACCCTGACCGCGGCGATGATCGACTCCCGCGACTTCATCGCAGCCAAGCGCCGCGCCGAGACCGAGATCCTGCTGCCCTCAGGGCCAAAGATCGCGCTCACCGGAGGGCTCGACTTCAACGACCACCACCTCATCTGGGATCGTCTCGACAAGGTTCATGCCAAGCATCCCGACATGGTCCTGCTGCATGGCGGCTCCCCGAGGGGGGCCGAACTGATCGCCTCGAAATGGGCGAGCAACCGCAAAGTGGCCCAGATCGCCTTCAAGCCCGACTGGACGAGGCACGCCAAGGCAGCACCGTTCAAGCGCAACGATGCCATGCTCGAACTCCTGCCGATCGGCGTCATGCACTTCCCGGGCACGGGCATCCAGGACAACCTCGCCGACAAGGCGAAACGGCTCGGCATCCCGGTCTGGATGTTCGGCGGCGCATGAGCGCCGTCTGCTCAACTGAAGTCTTTGAGGCGAAATTGCTCCCGCCGCAACTCCGCCTCGTTTCAGTCTCATATCCAGAGTTGCGCCGTGGTGGTGGTGGAAGGCGCGACTGGTAGATCTATGCACATGGAGCCACCACCATGCTCGCTATTGGGCTTGTTCTCAACACACTCGGCATCGGTCTGTTCTGCTGGGCGATCATTGCGCTTGCCGTGTATGCCCTGCCGTTTTTTGTCGCACTCATTATCGGGATGATGACGTTTCACAGCGACGCCGGCCTCATTGGCGCCATGCTTATCGCGACGGCCGGCGGTGCGCTGACGCTGGTCCTCGGCCAGGTCGCCTTTGCTGTTACTCGGTCCTCGGCCTTGCGCATCGCGATCGCAACAGCATTCGCTGTTCCCGCCGCCGTCGCCGGCTATCATGTGGTGTTCGCCGTGTCCAATATCGGGGTGCCCTCGCTGGCTTGGCGTGAAGTCTTCGCTTCCTTGGGCGCGGTTTGCGTTGGCGGCACGGCGATGACGCGCTTGGTGGTTTTGGCGAAGACCCGCCCGTTCGAGCCCGATGTGGTGGTGGAGAAACCGTCCTAGCCAATTCTTACGGCCGCATGGCCCCAGGGGCGATCGCTTACCGCTGCCATGTCGAATAGCTTCGTTTCGCGTAGATCGGCGCGGTGAACGGGATGATCGAACTTGAGCGCGGAGATCTCGTCCTGCTCGGAATTCATCGATCAAGCTGCCGACATTCGGTCTGGCCCACGCAGCCGCGGCAGAACGATCTTATCTCGATCCGTTCTTGGGAGACGATACCGCCTTTTGCAGGAGATTGTTTCTCTTTCCCCGCTGAATCGTTCACGCCTCTTGTTCATCAAAACCGAGATAGCCACGCTTCTCCAGATATCGTGGTTCAGCACGCGGACGCACGTGGCCTCGTTGATGGCTTGATCTGGCCGAAGACCGGCTTCGCCTCGATCGTCTGAGCCGCAACGCCGTTGATGCGACTTTCTTCCCCTGGGCTTCGCCCATTCCTCGCGAGGCAAGAAAGTCGCCACAACGACGTCCTCCGCTGCGCTCCGGCCCGAGCGGGTGCGTCGCCGATCGTCCTCGGCCCTAGATCGCCATCGAGGCCGCGGTGGTCGCGGGCTCGAAACACAACAGGAGAAGTGACATGGCTAACATCGGTTCTTTCAAGAAGGTCGGTAACGAATTCCAGGGCGAGATCGTCACCCTGAGCCTGAAGGCCAAGGGCGTCCGCATCGTCGCCGAGACCAACCGCTCCAATGACAACGCCCCCAGCCACCGCATCTATGTGGGCCGGGCGGAGATCGGCGCAGCCTGGTCGAAGCGTTCCGAGGAAGGCCGCGACTACCTCTCGCTCAAGCTCGACGATCCTTCCTTCAACGCGCCGATCTACGCGAACCTGTTCGACGACGAAGGCGGTGAAGGCTACACCCTGCTCTGGTCGCGGCCGCGCAAGACCGGCGAGTAGGCCACTTCATCAAGCCCCGTCCGGTCTGCCGGGCGGGGCTTCCCATCCTTCCAGGCGTCAGTGAGCGCGAACCGGCCGCCGGATCGAGCGGGTCGGCTCAATCACTCGGCCTGCCCCCGAGTCCTTTTCTTGGTGCTTGTGGGCGGGCGAGTGAGCAGGTCGGCGGCCTCGACACCCAGGCTGCGAGCGAGCCGATCGACAACGTCGATACCCGCCGCATAAACGCTTCGCTCGAGTGCGCTGATATAAGTGCGGTCAATTTCAGCACGATGAGCCAATTCCTCCTGTGACAAACCACGGGCCTGCCGGAGCTTCCGCAAATTGATTGCAAGTATCTCGCGTATATCCATACGCGAGAGGGCATGTCCTTGAAGAGTATTTCACCACGGAGTATTTTCGACAAAACGCGATCCGGACGGCTTCCGCGACAATTTTGGCGCTTCTGCTCCTTCCTGCCCGCGTGTTAGAAATTGTCTAAACTAAGGCGTGGAGTCTTATGAGGAAGCCGCCGCTCGACCCAGGCGTCGCCGACGCTGCGCCTGCAGATCAAATTCTCACTGCCTACGATGAGCAGCATGTCGTGACCTACATGCGCCTTCTGCAGGCCGAAAGCCAAGGGGCTGACTGGATGGAAGTCGCTCGAGTGGTGCTGCATATCGATCCGGTGCGGGAGCCGGACCGTGCGCGAAGCGCATATCAGAGTCATCTCGCGCGCGCCAAATGGGTGACCGAGCAGGGACGCCTCTTGCGCGGCACCGGCTCAAAATAGAAGAAAACCGCCGGCCGGCGACTTGCAGGCAGAACTATTTTCTTTTGCTGATCGGTGGTCATTCCGGTGCACCACGTGGTGCCAAACTAGGGGCTTCCTACAACCGCCTCGTTCATACCTATTGCGGCGCAATCGTTGTTAGCAGCGTGCAATGGGGCGGAAGCAATGCCTGAATTCGACTGGCGGTCGCCGGAATCCTACAAGAGCCTACAAGACGCCGAAATCACCGACATCGCCTGGGAATGTCTCCGCCGCAACGCCGGTTACCGGCGTGAGTACGAGGTGATGATTGCCAACAGCCCGAACGGCGAAGTGACTGACGAATTCAGGAGGAGGTGGGGCCTCTGCTTTCGCCCATGACCCGCGGCGGTCGTTCGATGAGCAGACGATCTTTTGGGCGCCTGAGGTTCTAGCGGCGGTCGTTCCGGTCAAGGTTGCCTCGGCCGCCGATCGCAGTTCAGCGCCTCAACCGCTGCTTGACCTTGCAGCAGGCCAGATGCGCCGCGCCGCCGACGGCTGGCACGCCGTGCTGCGCATCGGTGCAGTGGATCACCGTGTCTGGTCCAAGGATCCACCGGTGCTTGGCGCGTCATATGCAGCCGAACTGCCATTTGACGGCGATTTCGGCGCGCGTGCGTATGCAGCCCGCCGGCTGTGGCGCGCGATGAATGGACGCGCACCAGGTCCTGCCTTTCACCAACTATCTAAACAGGGGCGCGAACGCTTGAGGGCCGCGTTCCGTCCGCTTGATGCTCGCAGCGCCGGCGGAAGCTATCGCGTTATCGCCGAAGCGCTCTTCGGCAAAAAGCGAATCCCCGACCGTGCCTGGAAGACCCATGATCTGCGCAATCGAACAATCCGCTTGGTGCAAGGCGGCCTTGCGTTGATGCGCGGTGGTTACCGCAAACTTCTGCGGTCCGGGCGCAGGGACGAATAGCCCTTCCGGTTGGGGGGTATCGAAAGCGGCCCCCTCCATATTCGGCATCCCCCTCCGAGATCTTGCTTCTCCATGATGACCGCACACACGCCGGCCTAGCCAGGCGTAGTGCGATGTCCTCCTGGAGTCCTCAAATGCCCGATCCGATGGCCGGTCTACCACCGCGATTCCTGCGTACACCTGAGGCCGCGCGCTATCTTGGCCTGTCCGGTCGCACGCTCGAGAAGCACCGCACGTACGGTACTGGACCGACGTATCGGAAGATCGGCGGACGTGTTGTCTACGCCGTCGATGACCTGAAAGCGTGGGCTGACCGCGGCGCCAAGACGTCGACGTCCGATCCCGGGAAGGGGACGGTACTGCCGGCCAAGAAGCAGCCCGCGCTGCGCCCGTATGCGGGCCAGGAACGTCGCTGATTGCCGCGTGAGAGTAGTGACCATGCGGCGCAAACACCATTCGGAGCGCGACCAGCTTGAGCTCTTTCGGGCGTTGCCCGGCGATCTTGCGCCGCGCGACGCGCAGGATCTGATGGCGTATCCGTTCTTCTCCCTCGCAAAGACTAAGCGGATCGTGCCGATCGACTTCCGTGCCGGTGCGATCGCAATTCGTGTCGAAGCCGTGCCGGAACACGGCATGGCGACGATCTGGGATGCAGACGTTCTGATCTGGGCCGCGTCCCAGATTGTCGAAGCCCGTGATGCCGGCCTGAAGACGTCGCGCCTGATGGCTGCAACGCCGTATGAAATTCTGACGTTCGTCGGCCGCGGCACCGGCGCACGCGACTATGATCGGCTGAAGGCGGGTCTCGACAGACTTCAGTCAACGACCGTGCTGACGTCGATCCGTCAGCCGGCAGAGCGGCGACGGCATCGCTTCTCCTGGATCAACGAGTGGAAAGAGACGGCCGATGCAAATGGCCGCCCATTTGGGATCGAGCTGATCCTGCCGGATTGGTTCTACGCTGGCGTCATCGATGACGCGCTCGTGCTGACGATTGATCGCGCCTATTTCGAGCTGACGGGCGGACTTGAGAGGTGGCTTTATCGTCTTGTGCGCAAGCACGGCGGACGCCAGGACGGCGGCTGGAGTTTTGATCTGGTGCACCTCCATGCCAAGTCCGGCATCCTCTCGCCCCTCAAGCACTTTGCTTACGACGTGCGCCAGATCGTCCAGCGCCAGACATTGCCCGGTTATCAGCTCGTGCTCACGCGCGACCCTGATGGCACCGAGCGACTGAACTTTGCACCCACGCCTGTTGATCCCTTAACGGCCCGCTTGCGCCGGCGCGGTCTCATTCCAAATTCGGAGGACAACCTGTGAATCAGCTCGTGCTATCGGGGACCGCAACCCTCGTGCTATCGGGGACCCGATCCTCGTGCTATCGGGGACCGGAATCGAGCTTAAGAGCTTGTTTCTCCGCGCTTTCCAGCCGCTCTAACTTTACTAACCGGAAATCCTTCGGATTTCTTCTAACGGAGCAGGCCGAAAGCGGCGTCGATGGCGCTCGGCAACGGCAGTCCGACAGGCCAGCCTGCCTTTGCAGGCGATACACACTCTCGACCGAGCCCCAAGCTCACGGCTGCCAGCCCCAGCGTCCGGGAGCCGCCGCATGAGCGATCTCACGGAAGTGGAAGTGTTGTGGCTCGAGAAGCGCATCGAAAACCGCATTCGGTTCGGTCGCATTGTCGGGGAACGGAAGCTTGATCGCCATCGGCGTGTCCTGTCATTCGCGCCAGGCAGCATCTTTGCCTTCGTCCGGTGGACCTCCAACGACTTTGGCACGATCATTTCGCGCATCGACATCTTGCGCGCGGTCGCACTGGGACAGCGCTGCTCGACCGTTCCTTATGTGACGCCCGGCGGTGAGATTCTGCTGCGCCTGTCCGGCTGGCCGAAGGTCGAGCGCGTGCTGCAGATGATCGATGCCGTTGAGGCGCTCGGCGTCGATCCGGCTGATGTCGCTCCCGACCATTGGCATCACGTTCACAACCGTCTGTCCGTTAATGAAAACCCGCGCCCGTATACGAAAGCGCGCCATCAGGCCTGGCTCCATCGCCAAAGGGTGATGCGATGACGGGCCGCCTACCGATGCTGGCCGTGACGATTGGGGTCGCTGCTGCGCTCATCGCGACGATCGTCCTGGAGCCGATTCCGCTATACATCTGGAACGCATCCGCGAGCGTGCCGATCGGTCTCTACCGCCTCCGACCGGCGGACCAATTCCAAGTTACTGAATTGGTCGCCGTGCAGCCGCCGGAGCCGCTCGCGACCTTCCTCGATTTGAACGGCTATTTGCCCATTGGCGTGCCCATGCTGAAGCGCGTGCTCGCCCTTCCGGGGCAGAGTGTTTGCAGAACCGGCCTCACGATTTCGGTCGACGAGGTCGCGGTGGGCGAGGCGAAGGACCGCGACGGACGCGGCCGGCCGCTGCCGAAATGGCAGGGCTGCCGCGTCGTCGGCGACGGCGATCTGTTTCTGATGAACTGGCAGTCGGACGACTCTCTTGATGGCCGGTATTTTGGATTTCTTCCGGCATCCAGCGTGATCGGCCGTGCGATGCCGGTGTGGACGTGGGAGGGGTGATCGTGCGTATTCGACGTGTTCTCCTCGCCATGCCCTTGTTCGATCGATTGCGGGATCATTCCTCCGTCTCGATCGATGTCTGCAAGGCTGGCGCGAGCCCGACCGCGTGCTTGGGTCGGTTGGGCACGCGCGTTTGTGCAGTCGTGCCCGTGATGCTTCTTCTGACCGCGTTCGACGGTGCTGCTTTGGCCCAGAGCGGATCAACCGCCCAGCCGGCGATCAGTCAGACCGCTCACTCATTTGCCGGCTTCATCAATGAAGCCGCACAACGCTTTGCGATTGCGCCGAACTGGATCCGATCAGTCCAACGCATCGAGAGTGCTGGTGACGTGCACGCCAGATCGCCAAAAGGCGCAATGGGCCTGATGCAAATCATGCCAGCGACTTGGGCGGAACTTCGTGTGCGCTACAATCTCGGGAACGACCCCTACGACCCGCACGACAACATTCTGGCCGGTACGGCGTACTTGCGCGAACTGCTCGATCGGTATGGCTCGCCTGGCGTGTTTGCGGCGTACAATGCGGGACCATCTCGCTATGAAGAGCATCTTGCGGGCGGCTCTCTGCCAGACGAGACGCGAGCATACGTCGCAAAGCTTGCAAATCTGCTTGCCGTCGAACTGCCGCCGAGGTGGACGTCCGGCGGACAGTCATCAGCAGCTGCGACGCTATTCGTCACGCGATCCGATCTCATGAAGACGCGTGATCGGTTGTTGGCGCTCATGCCGTCTAGCGGTGTCACGACCGCGTTCTCGGCGCCCGATGTTTCGCCCATGGTCCCCCGGCCAATTGGCATGTTCGTCCCTCGATCGGATTCGGGAGTATCGCGATGACCAGGTGTGCGGGTTCGCAAGCTGATGGTGTATGGGCGATGCCTTCGGCCCGCGCTCTACTCGTCGCTTCGCTCCTCACCGAGCCACCCTTCGGGTGTCTCGGCCCTTCGGGTAACGATCGCTATCGCAAGCGCTCGGAAGCAGTGGGGGCTTCGCGAGTTGGCGGCCAGGTCGCGGTGGCTCTTTCGGGAACCGGCGCCCCGGAGCCCACGACGGCAGGACGGCGAGATAAAAGGG
>JAEWCE010000298.1 GCA_023390785.1 Pseudomonadota bacterium | reverse complement strand
GAGCAGCAGCGCTCCGGCGCCCGCCAGCAGCGAGGCGGCACCGGCCGCCAGCAGCGCGCCCGCCCAGTGAGGCGGCGCCACCGCAGACCACCGGAAGGGGATGGCGACATCCCCTTCTTCTTTTTGGAGTAGGCCGGACCGGCGGTGCGGCCCGAAACGTTATGAGGGAGCCGAGGCTGTGGGCGCAGCCTCGCGGCTCTTCCGAATCAGAAGCGCGCGCCCGTAAGGTGAAGGCCCAGGGCTCGGTACGTATTCATCACCGGTGGCGTGGTTTCCTCATTGGGCAAAGGTCTCGCGTCCGCGGCGCTCGGCGCTGTGCTCCAGGCGCGTGGCTACAAGGTGCGCTTGCGGAAACTCGACCCCTACCTCAACGTCGATCCCGGCACGATGTCGCCGACCCAGCACGGCGAGGTGTTCGTCACCGACGACGGCGCCGAGACCGATCTCGACCTCGGCCACTACGAGCGCTTCACCGGCCGGCACGCCAACAAGCGCGACAACATCACCACCGGTCGCATCTATTCCGACCTGATCTCGAAGGAACGCAAGGGCGAGTTCCTGGGCGCCACGGTGCAGGTCATCCCGCACGTCACCGACGCCATCAAGGAATTCGTGCTCGAGGGCAATGACGACTACGATTTCGTGCTGATCGAAATCGGCGGCACTGTCGGCGACATCGAGGGCCTGCCGTTCTTCGAGGCCATCCGCCAGCTCGGCAACGACCTGCCGCGCCATCACGCCGTCTACGTCCACCTGACGCTGATGCCATACATCCCGTCGGCCGGCGAGCTCAAGACCAAGCCGACCCAGCATTCGGTGGCGGAGCTGCGCTCCATCGGCATCTCGCCCGACCTGCTGCTGGTGCGCTGCGACCGGCCGATCCCGAGCTCGGAGCGCCGCAAGCTGGCGCTGTTCACCAATGTGCGCGAAAGCGCCGTGATCCAGGGCCTCGACGTCGCCTCGATCTACGACGTGCCGCTCGCCTACCACAAGGAAGGCCTCGACCGCGAAGTGCTGGCCGCCTTCGGCATCACCGACGCGCCCGAGCCTGACCTCGGCAAGTGGGAGGAGGTGTCGTCGCGGCTGCACAACCCCGAGGGCGAGGTCAACATCGCCATCGTGGGCAAGTACACCGGCCTCAAGGACGCCTACAAATCGCTGAGCGAGGCGCTGGTCCACGGTGGCATCGCCAACAAGGTCAAGGTCAACCTGAACTGGATCGACAGCGAGATCTTCGAGCACGAGGATCCCGCCCCCTATCTCGAGCACATCCACGGTATCCTCGTCCCCGGCGGCTTCGGCGAGCGCGGCTCGGGCGGCAAGATTCAGGCGGCGCGCTTTGCGCGGGTCAAGGACGTGCCGTATTTCGGCATCTGCTTCGGCATGCAGATGGCCTGCATCGAGGCGGCCCGGAACACCGCCGGCATCAAGAACGCCAACTCCACCGAATTCGGCCCGACCAAGGAGCCGATCGTGGGCATGATGACCGAGTGGACCCGCGGCAACGAGAAGGAAACCCGCTCCTCCGAGGGTGATCTTGGCGGCACCATGCGTCTTGGCGCCTATCCCGCCCAGCTCACCCGCGGCAGCCGCGTCGCCGACATCTACGGCACTACCCGCATCTCCGAGCGGCATCGGCACCGCTACGAGGTGAACATGGAGTACCGCAAGGTGCTCGAAAAGAACGGCCTGCTGTTCTCGGGCGTGTCGCCCGACGGCACGTTGCCCGAGATCGTCGAGCGCACCGACCACCCCTGGTTCATCGGCGTGCAGTTCCACCCCGAGCTCAAATCCAAGCCGTTCGAGCCACACCCGCTGTTCGCCAGCTTCATCGCCGCGGCGATGGAGCAGAGCCGGCTGGTCTGAGCGGGGATGGCCGAAATCGTCAACCTGAACCGCGCCCGCAAGCAAAAGGCCCGGGCCGACAAGGAGGCCGCCGCGGCCGAGAACCGTGTTCGGTTCGGTCGCAGCAAAGGCGAAAAGCAGAAGGCGGCGGCAGAGAAGTCGCTCACGGAAAAGAGGATCGACGCCCACAAGCGCGATACGCCATAACGAGCGCCAGTTCCCCGTTGCAGAGCGCCAGATGCCCGTCCTCTCCGATTTCACCGCGCCCCGCCTGCTCAGCGGCCCCGAGCCGTTGTCGGCCTATGCCGGCAAGGTCGCACTTATCGTCAATGTCGCGAGCCAATGCGGCAATACCCCGCAATATGAGGGACTCGAAGCCCTCTACCGCAGCTACGGGCCGCGCGGCTTCGTGGTCCTGGGTTTTCCCTGCAACCAGTTCGGCGCGCAGGAAGCCGGCAGCGCCGAGGAGATCGCCTCGTTCTGCACGCTGAACTACGCCGTTGACTTCCCCATGTTCGGCAAGATCGAGGTCAACGGCCCGGACGCCGATCCGCTGTACAAATGGCTGAAGCACGCCACGCCGGGCTCCGCCGACCGCGACATCGAGTGGAATTTCGCAAAATTCCTCGTCGGCCGCGACGGCCAGCCGGTGCAGCGCTTCGGCGACAAGGTGCAGCCGGCCGACATCGCCGCAGACATCGAAAAGCTGCTGTAGGGCTCCGTCACGCCCCCACCACAACGTCATTCCCGCGCAGGCGGGAATCCAAGCGGAGCTTTCGGA
>JAEWCE010000257.1 GCA_023390785.1 Pseudomonadota bacterium | reverse complement strand
GTAT
Organism: Pseudomonadota bacterium; assembly: GCA_023390785.1. Lineage (GTDB taxonomy): Bacteria > Pseudomonadota > Alphaproteobacteria > Rhizobiales > Devosiaceae > Devosia_A. The sequence continues at coordinate 16,986 of JAEWCE010000257.1, read as the reverse complement.
CAGATAGCGCGCACCCGAGGCATATGAGACCATCGACATCGCCGGGATCGGCGAGAAGCCGACGACGCGGTCCGGTCCCCAGGTCTTGATGGTGTGGATATTGGCCGCCGCGATGATCTCGTTGACCTCGCCCCAATGCGACCGCACGAAGCCGCCGCGCCCGCGCATCGACTTGTAGCTGCGCGCGACCTGCGCGTCGTTAACAATCGACGCCCATGCCTCCACCGGCGCGAGGGTCTTGCGCGCCTCGCGCCAGGCGCGGATCAGGCGGCTCCGCACCAGCGGGTATTTGATGCGGCTGGCGCTGTAGAGATACCAGCTGTAAGAGGCGCCGCGCGAGCAGCCGCGCGGCTCGTGGTTCGGCATGCCGGCGCGCGTGCGCGGATAGTCGGTCTGCTGCGTTTCCCACGTCACCAGGCCGCCCTTGACGTAGATCTTCCAGCTGCACGAGCCGGTGCAGTTCACCCCGTGGGTCGAACGCACGATCTTGTCGTGCTGCCAGCGCTGACGATAGCCCTCCTCCCAGCGGCGATCCTCGTCGCGCAGCTCACCATGGCCGTCGGCGAACGGCTCGCGCAAGCGCGCCAGATAGGTGAGGCGCTCAAGAAAGTGGCTCACGTCATTCCTCCTCCCTTATGGAGACTCGGCGACCGCTTCGCCCATAACGGGCGCGCGCCGAACCTCCGTCAAGTAGTTGAGCATCAGGGAGACGGACACAATTCCGTAAAGCAGCATGAAGCAGCTCGAATTGATGCCAAGCGTATCCAGCAGGGCGCCGAACATAATCGGCAGCAGAAACCCTCCGAGACCCCCCATCATGCCCACGACGCCCGAGATCACCCCCATGGCCTCGGGATAGTCGTCACCGACATATTTGAACGTCGACGCCATGCCGCAGGCCAGGGCGACGCCCAGGATGAACAGCAGCACCGCAAAGGCCCACGCGGGCAGTGCGATCGCGAAGTTCACCGGGCCCTTCACCGTCTGGATGGTGAAGTCGGTGTGCGGATAGGACAGGATGAACAGGCAGATCCAGGCAACCCACATCACCCACCAGGTCACGGCATGGGCGCCGAACCGGTCCGACAGCCAGCCGCCGAAGGCGCGGAACACGCCGGCCGGCAGCGCGAAGGCGGCGGCAAACAGCGCCGCCTCGCCGACCGAGAAGCCATACTCCGACCTGAAATATTGCGGCATCCAGATCGACAGCGCGGTGAAGCCGCCGAACACGATCGAATAGTACTGGCAGTACTTCCACACGCGCGGCTCGCGCAGCACCTGCAGCTGCTCCCACAGCCGCGCCTGCGTCTTGCCCTTGCCCGGATCGGGCGCCGACAGCAGGTAGAACAGCCCCGCCGTCACCAGCAGCGCCACCGCATAGACACGCGGCACCATCTGCCAGCCATAACCTGCGATAATCGCGGGTGCGACGAACATGTTGAGCGCCGCGCCCACCGTGCCTGCGCCGAAGACGCCCATGGCAACACCGCGCCGCCGCTTGTCGAAAAACCGCGCCACATAGGGGGTTCCGACCGAAAACGAAGCGCCGACCAGGCCGAGCGCCAGCCCCAGCAGCAGGAATTGCCACAACGTCGTGGCGTACGAGGACATCCACACCGGGATGGCGCATCCGACGAGCAGCAGCAGCATCATCAGGCGGCCGCCGAGCCGGTCGGTCCACACACCCAGCGGCAGGCGGAACAGCGCTCCCGACAGCACCGGCGTCGCCGTCAACAGGCCAAACTGGGTGGAATCGAGCCCAAGCTCGCTGCGTATGGGGATGCCGGTCACGCCGAACATCAGCCACACCGCAAAACAGACGGTGAAGGCAAACGTACTGACGACCAGCACCCGCATGCTGCCGAGATCAGCCATTCCCGTCCCCTGCCCTGATCGCGCTGGCACTTGCGTACACGCCGGCACCCGTCTGGTCTTTGAGCTAGCGCAAAGACAATGCCGCGGTTTTTATCGTCCTGCTACCGGTTCACGGGATTTCACCACACCTTGTAAATGCACTTCGAACGGATATTGCCCGGCATGATTATCGGCATAGTGACTGTTTCCGACCGCGCCAGTCGCGGTGAGTATGAAGACCTCGGCGGCCCGGCGATCGTGTCCTATCTGGATGCGGCTTTATCGACCTCATGGACGGCACTGGCGCGCATCGTTCCAGATGGCGTCGGGCCCGTGGCGGCGGCGTTGATCGAACTATGCGAAGCTGGGGCGGCGCTGATCCTCACGACCGGCGGCACCGGGCCTTCGCCGCGCGACCAGACGCCGGAGGCGATGGCAACAGTGATCGACAAGGAACTGCCGGGCTTCGGCGAACTGATGCGCCGCGTCAGCCTGTACGAGGTACCCACGGCGATTCTCTCGCGGCAGGGCGCCGGCATCCGCGACAAGACGCTGATCGTGAGCCTGCCCGGACGGCCCGCGTCGATCACCACGTGCCTTGATGCGGTGTTTCCGGCGATCCCGAATTGCCTGGAGTTAATCGGTGCCGGGCGCATGGAGACCAATCCTCGGGTCGTGTCGGCGTTCCGGCCAAGCTAACAACCGCGGAACCGGCCGCCATGCTCGCCTAAGCCGATGTGAGACCGAAATCGGCCGGGCTGAGGAGGAGGTCGGCAAGGGTGTAGCGGTCGAGGGTCGCGACGAAGGCTGTCAGCGCCTCCCCCAGTACGCTACGCAACCGGCAGTTGGGCGTGATGCGGCAGTGGCCCCCGCTGGTGCCGAAGCATTCGACCAGCTCGAAGTCCGGTTCCGTGGCGCGCACCACGTCGCCCAGGCCAATCTGGTCGGGCGACCGGCCCAGCCGCAGCCCGCCGGCGCGGCCGCGCACTGCCGTCAGGTAGCCCGAGCGCGTCAGCAGATTGGCGACCTTCATCAGGTGCGTTCGGGAAATGCCGTAGCGTTCGGCGGTTTCCTCGATGGTGATGAGATGCTCCCGACGGACCGCGGCGTACATGAGCACGCGCAGCGCGTAGTCGCTGAAATTGGTCAGTCGCATGAGGTCGCTCCCCGGGCCGCAATCGAGAATGCATGGGCCGCATCGTCGCCGTAACATGCGGCATAAAACATATATTGACAATGTATCTTTTCAGCGCAACACATCACGCAACGCCGGGCCGGCGTTAACGGGTGGACGGTGCCGCGCGTCCGCCGATGACCGAAACAGCGGCGCAAGGAGACTTCGCAATGCCCGCCTCTACCGCCGCATCAATGCCGGAAAGCATCGATGTCCGTTCGTTGATCCCGATGCAGCGCCACCAGAAGATCTTCGAGCTGGTCGACCGACTCGCACCCGGAAAAGGCTTCGTGCTGGACAACGACCACGACCCGAAGCCGCTCTACTACCAGCTCGAGGCGGAGCACCCCGGACAGTTCTCCTGGACTTATCTGGAGAGTGGCCCCGAGGTGTGGCGCGTCGAGATCGCACGGCGGCCGAAGGCGGCCTGACCGGGGCAGCCGCGGCGCTACCAGGCGCACATGCAGGGCCGCAGGAGGCCGCTCGATGACTGGCGTATCGCTGTCACGCTGGACCATGTCGTACTTCGCCGCGGCCCTCGTCGCCCTGCTCGCAGCCGAGGTGCTGATGCTCCTCGGCTTCGGCTTTCCCAACGCTCCGATCGGGGCGCCCGCAACCCTGGTGCTGGTGCATCTGGTGGCGCTCGGCTGGCTGAGCCTGCTGCTCTGTGGAGCGCTGTTTCAATTCGTTCCGGTTCTCGTGGCAAAGCCGCTCCACGACAACCGTCTGCCCCTCGCGACTCTCTGCTGCCTGCTCGCCGGACTTGTCCTGTTGCTGTGCGGCTTCTTGCAGCTCGACGGCACGCTCGGGAGTGACTGGCCACTGCTGCCGGCCGGCGGCGCGCTGCTGGCGTTGGGCTTTGCCCTCGTTCTCTACAATCTGGGCCGCACCCTGTGGTCCGGCCGCCCCCTCCCGCTGCCGGCGCGGTTCGTCGTGGCCGGGCTTTGCAGCGTTGCCGCTGTAGCCGCTCTTGGCGTGATCTTCAGCTCTGTGCTGGCCGGGCTCACGACCGCACCGCCACTCGCTGCGCTGACAGCCAGCGGCTTGCCGTTGCACATCGTCGCCGGGATCGGTGGCTGGTTGACCTTCACCGCCATGGGCGTGAGCTACCGCCTGCTGGCCATGTTCATGCTGGCCCCCGAAGACAAGCGCTGGACCTCGCTCGCGGCCTTGTGGGGCGGGGTGGGCGTCCTGGTCCTCTCCGTCGGCGGCGGGGGCGCGGCGATCCTGCTGAACGGCGACCCTACGCCGATACTGGTGGCAGCAGCCGTGCTGGCGGTGCCGGTGCTCGCCGTCTATGGCTGGGACGTGGTGCGGCTCTACAATCGCCGCAAGCGGCGCCGGCTCGAGACCAACAGCCTGATGGCGGCGCCAGCGCTCCTTTCGCTGGCGGTGGGTGCGGCACTGCTGCTGGCGCTGCTCGCGCTGGGACAATTGCCGCGCTTTACACCGGCGGTGATCTACCTGCTTGCCTTCGGCTGGCTTTCGGGACTCGGCCTGTCTCAGCTCTACAAGATCGTCGCCTTCGTCACCTGGCTCGAATGCTACGGTCCAGTGCTCGGTCGCATGCAGACGCCACGGGTGCAGGACCTCGTCGTCGAAAACCGGGCACGAACCTGGTTCTATCTCTACTTCGGCGCCGTCTGGCTCGGCACCGTCGCGCTGCTGGCGGACCAGGAGCTCGTCTTCCGGGGCCTGGCCGCGGTCCTGCTGCTGGCGACCGGCGGGCTCATCGTCGAGTTCGTGCGGACGCGCCGGCTGGCCGATATCGACGACGCCCGGCGCGGCACCGACGCGCCGCGCCGGCCGCGGCTTCTCTATGCGCTTGTGGCACAACATTGAGGTGAGTGAATGATCTCGCGCTACATCGACCTTGACGTTCGACCGATCCTGCGGGCCGGCGGCGAGCCGTTCGCGGCGATCATGGAGGCGATCGGCCGGTTGGGTCCCGACGAGGGCCTGAGGCTGTTTGCGACCTTCAAGCCGACGCCGCTGTTCACCGTGCTGGGCGCCCGAGGGTTCGGCAACGAAGCCATCGAAATGGGCGGCGGCGACTGGCAGGTCCTGTTTTACCCAACGGGTGAAGTCCCGGACGCGCCCGCCGCGCAAACCTCCCGCGAAGACGCGGAGTGGCCGGCGCCAGTGCGCGAGATCGACGGTCGTGACCTCGACCCGCCCGAGCCGATGGTGAAGATTCTCGCCGCGGTCGAGGAGCTGAAGAGCGGCGAAGTGCTCGCGGGGCTGTTGGGCCGCGAACCCGTCTTCCTGTTTCCCGAGCTGGCCAAGCGCGGCCATGCCTGGCGCGGCGGGTTCGACCCGGACGGGACGACCTATCGGGTCCTGGTTCGTGTCGGCGGGGGCCCCGAGCAATGAGTGCCGAGGACGACGCCCTGGCGGAGCGGGTAACCCAAGCACTGCGCGTCGTGATTGATCCCGAGCTTGGCTACAACATCGTCGATCTGGGGCTCGTCTATAGCGTCAAGGTTGCCGAGGGCGGCGTTGTCGACATCGTAATGACCACGACGACGCGCGGCTGCCCCGCCACCGGCTTCCTCAAGGAGGGGGCCCGCGATGGTGCCTGGGCGGTGCCGGGCGTGGAGTTCGTCGATGTCACACTGACCTACGACCCGCACTGGACGCCCGAGATGATGACCGACGCGGCCAAGCAGCACCTGGGGTTCGCATGATCGAAGTTGCGCCCAGGCACGCCGCAACCATCGCCGACGTGTTGCTTGATAGCCTGCAGCAACTCGCGGCCGCCGGAGAGACTGAGGCGGCCTGTCGGCTGGCGGGGCAGGCCTGCGCCGTGCTGCGCCGCGATGATGTACCAAACTGGCGCCGCTTCAACGCCCTGCTGCACCGCCTCGCGCGGCCGGAGCAGGCGTAGCACGCGACCGGAGCCCCATGTCCCTCGCCGAACTGACATCGCCAACCAAAGGCGACCCGGCCGGCCATGGCCCGGCCCTGCCCTTCAAGGCGCCTGTGCTTGCCAATTTCGTGCTCACCGGCCCCGGCTCGAGCAGCGAGAAGCGACACGTCGAACTCGACCTCCGCGGCAGCGGCATGAGCTACCTGCCCGGCGATGCACTCGGCATCGTGCCGCGCAACAGCCCGCGGCTCGTCGATACCGTGCTGTCGGCGCTCGGCATCGAAGGATGCGCGCGGGTGCGGGTGGATGGCCGGGACATGGCGTTCGAACACGCGCTCACCACCCATTTCGAAATCGCCATTGCGACGCCGCGCTTTCTCGCGCGCTGGGCCGCTCTGAGCGGAAGCGCAGAGTTGCGCGCGCTCGCCGCGGCCGAGACCCCCGAGGGACGGCGGCGCTTCCTCCATACCCATCACATCCAGGACATCGCGCGGCTTTATCCGGTCGCCGGACTGGATGCCGAGGCCGTGTTGCCCGGCCTTCGGCCTTTGCAGCCGCGGCTATATTCGATTTCCTCCAGCCCCGCGATGAATGCGACGCTGGCAGCCGTCACCACGGCGACCCTCGCCTATCCGCTCCATGGCGAAACACGGCTCGGGGCGGTGACCGGTTACGAGATTCCGCGGGCTGCGCCGGGTACCAATCTGTCTGTCTTCGTGCAGCCCGACCCGCAGTTCCGCCTCCCGCCCGGTGGCGACATCATCATGATCGCTGCCGGCACCGGGATCGCGCCATTCCGCGCTTTCCTCGCGGAACGTCGGGCGCGCGGACACAAGGGCAGATCATGGCTGGTGTTTGGCTGTCGAACCCGGAGCGACGATTTCCTCTACGGCAACGAGTGGCAGATGGCGTTGCGCGACGGCACGCTGACACGACTCGACCTGGCATTCTCGCGCGATCTTTCCCGCAAGGCGTATGTGCAGGACCGGCTGCTTGAACAGGCGACCGCCCTTTATGCATGGCTGCAGGATGGCGCATCGCTGTATGTCTGCGGCGATGCATCGGCCATGGCGCCGGCAGTGCATGCGAGCCTGCTCGAGATCATTGGGCGCGTGGGGCGGAAATCGCACGACGAAGCGGCCGCTTATCTTCGCGGCCTCGCGCGCGAGCGCCGCTACTGCCGCTCGATCTACTGACCGGGATTACCGCAGCTAGTGTGCCATCAGCACCGGCAATGTTGCCCGCCGCAGGATCGCCCGTGTCGCGCCGCCGAAGATGAGCTCGATCAGCCGCATGCGACCATAGGCCCCCATGACGATGAGGTCGGCGGCCTGCTGATGCGCGACCTGCTCGATCTGTTCGCCGGTATCGCCGGCAAACGGCACGATGAGCGTCTCGGGGTACACTCCGTGCCGCCGCAGATGGCCCACGATGCCCGACAGCTCCCGCGCAGGATCCCTGCCGTCGTCCCAGGTCGAAGCGACGTGGACCAGCCGCACCGCGGTGGCTCGCACCAGGAGCGGCATGGCTTCGGCGACGGCCCGCGCCGCCTCGCGCGTGTTGTCCCAGGCAATGAGAACAGTGTCGAAGCGCCGGTGCGGGGTACCGCCGGGCGGCACGAAAAGACAGCCGCGACCGGAATTGAACAGGACCTCCTCCTCGATGCGATAGCGGCCTTGCGGATCGCCATAGGGCCTCGTGCCGATGAACAGATCGGCAAGGCGTGCCACCTGCGCGAGCTCAACGGCGACATCGGGGGCCAGACCATGCAGGCGGCGCAACTCGTGGGAGGGAGCAAGTTTCGACAGGCGCGACTCGAGCCGTCCGAATGCCGCATCCGCTTCGCGCTCCGAGGTTTCGAGCAACGTGCGCACAGTACTGCTGCGGAGCGGATCGGTGATATCAAGAATGTCGGGCAGCACGTGCAGGTGCACGCCGATGATATGGGTGCCGAACGTCGTCGCCACCGCCTCGGCCAAAGCGAGGCGGGCTTCGTCTTCGCTCGAGCCGGTGAGCTGGACGACGAGGTCGCGATATCCGCCGATGGAACCGGGTGATGGTACGGTGTCGGTCATTGCTGTCTCCCGAGATTGCGAGAGCCTGCCAAACTCGGCGGCAATCGGCTTTGACGCGGGTCAAGCGACCGGCGGCCCCTCAGCGGCGATGCCTCGATCGCCTTACACCGAACTGGCGCGACGAAAGCGAACGGCCGTCGCGCGAGGCGCGGCGGCCGCTGCAGTCCAAGCGACAGGGGGGGTGCGGGTTCAGTCGCTCAGAGTCCTCAGTGCGTTGGCGTCGACGATTTCGATCCGGTCCACTGCCGTGATGCGGATGATGCCTCTGTCCTTGAGCACGCGCAGAACGCGCGACACCGTCTCGAAGGTGATGCCGAGGTAGTCGGCGATGTCGCTGCGCTGCATTGGCAGGTGGATCGTGCGGCCATCCTCGCGATCGAGCAGATCGGACAGGAAGCTTGCGAGCTTCTCGTTCGCGCTTAGCCGTCCCAGCAGCACCAGGTGGGACTGCATGCGCGCGAAGTGCCGGAGCGCGAGGCTCAAGAGCTTTTGCGCGAAGCCGGCAGCGTTCGCCGGGCGCAACACCCTGATGCCGGCGCCATCGACGCTTTCGGCATAACATTCGTGCTCAGCGCCGGGCTCGAGGCCGAAGACGTCGCCGGCGTAGCAGAAACTGGTGATCTGGCGCCGCCCGTCGGCCGTCATCTGGCAGATCCGGACAGTGCCGAATTCGACGAGATAAAGGGGGCCGGTGCGGTCGCCCTGGGCATAGATCATGGCATCGGCGGGATAGAAGCTCACCAGCCCCGGTTGGCTCTGGGCCAGCAGATCGCGCACCTGGGGGTCCAGGAAATGGTTGGCGGTTGGGGCGATCGGCAGTGCGGCGGCGTGAGCGAACATGGCGGTGTCTCCATCGAATGGGGAGATACTGCCGGAGCCCGACCCGACCGGAAATTCCGGTCGGGCGACTAGGGGAACTACGTAGTGACCTTGCGCGCCGCCACCGCCTCAAACACCGCGTCGGTGAGCGACACGCCGAGGAGCGGCTTCATCAAGGTGCGAAACGTCCACGGCGTCAGCGGGTGCGACTTCTGGTTGGCAAGCAGGATCACCGGGGCGTGGCAGGAGCAGAATGCAGCAGCCGCCATCCGGTCCGTGCCGATCGCGTGATGATCGAGCACCGTGCAGTCAAAACTGGGCGCTTCGTGCGCGGCAATACTTGCCCGCAAGGTTACCTCGTGGCCCTCGGCAACCAGTGCAAATTCGAGCGACCGGCGAAGTTCAGTGTCTGGCGCTATGAGAAGAATCCGGGCCATGGTCTGCCTTACGACGCAGGACTGCGCGTCAAGGGCAACACTAGCCCGCGATGCCCTGCACGGACTTGCGCAAGATCAAGGCGAGGGAAGGTTCGGATCGAACTGGTCGATGTCGAGGTCGATGACAGTGCGCACCAGCTCGGCGAGATTCTTGGCCTGCATCTTGCTCATCAGGCCGGCGCGGTAGACCTCCACCGTGCGCGGGCTAAGCCCGAGCTCGTAGGCGATGGTCTTGTTGGGCTGGCCTTGCACGACCAGCTTCAGCACCTGCAACTCACGAGTACTGAGACTGGCAAGACGCTCCTGCGTGCGCGCCGCTGCTGCCGCCGCGTCGATCTGCGAGGCAGCCACCTCGACCGCCCGATGGATCGAGTCGATAAGCACGTCGTCGCTGAACGGCTTTTCGATGAAATCCAGCGCGCCGGTCTTCATGGCTTCGACAGCCATCTGCACGTCACCGTGTCCGGTAACGACAATCGCAGGCAGCATGGCCCCCGCGGCTTTGAGACGCCGCAACAACTCGACGCCGTCGATGTCCGGCATCCGCAAATCGGTCACCAGGCATCCGTTGCGGATCGATGATGCAATGCTCAGGAACGCCGTCGCCGAGCTGTGGGTGCGTACCGCGAAGCCCGCCGATCCCAACAGGAACGCCAGCGAATTGCGGACCGGTTCCTCGTCATCAACGACGTGGACGACGACATCTGTACTACTCATCGTTGCCAGCCTCCTGGACGATCGGCAGCACGAAGCTGAAGGTGGAGCCGCCCGCCTCGTTGCGGCGGTAGGATAGGTCGCCGCCATGCGACTGAATGATGCGACGCGAAATCGACAGCCCGATCCCCATCCCCCCGGCCTTGGTGGTGACGAACGGCTGGAACAGCCGATCAGCAACTTCCTCGGCGATGCCCGGCCCCGTGTCGAGGACGTCCACACACATCTGATCGGCCTCGATATGGGTGCGAACGACGAGCTTGCGCTCCGGGCTATCCCGCATGGCTTCGATCGCGTTGCGCATGAGGTTGGTCAGAACCTGCTGGATCTGCACGCGATCGGCAAGGACCAGCGCATTGTCCGGCGCAAAGGCGAATTCGGTTCTCACTCCATGCTCCCGCGATCCTACGAGCGCCAGCGCCCCCGCCTCCTCAATCAGCTTCTTGATATCCTCCGGCCGCTTTTCTGTCTCGCCACGGGTGGTGAACTCCCGCAGATGGCGAATGATATCACCGGCGCGAAGCGATTGCTTGGCGGCTTCCTGCAAGGCGCCGCGCATCATCTCGGCCGGGGCGCCCGGAATCTGGGCGAGCAGCCGGGTGCAGCCCTGAACATAGTTGGCGATCGACGCCAGGGGCTGGTTGAGCTCATGCGCCAGCGTCGACGCCATTTCGCCCAGTTCGTTCAAGCGGGCCAGGCGAACCAGTTCGTTCTGCGCCTCCTGCAAGCGCGCCTCGCTCTCCTGGCGCTCGGTGAGGTCGCGAACAAAGCCGGTAAAGTAGATGTCGTCGCCGGTGCGCGTCTCGCCCACGGCCAGCGTCATGGGAAAGGTCGACCCATCCTTGCGGCGGCCGACAACCACCCGGTCGACGCCGATAATCCGTTTTTCGCCGGTTTCCATGTATCGCCGCAGGTAGCCGTCGTGCTGCTCGCTATAGGGCGACGGCATCAGCATCCTGACGTTCTGTCCAAGCACTTCTTCCGGCCGGTAGCCGAACTGGCGCACGGCAGCCCGATTGAACGAGGTCATCGTCCCCCGCGAGTCGATGACGATCGAAGCGTCGGGCACCGTATCCAGAACGGACTGCAGGTGCGCCTCACGCCGCTGCAGCGCCGCCGTGGTGCTCGCCCATCCGGCGCGCGTCCGGTGCAGTAGCCCGCCGAGCCAGGCAATGGTGCTCCCAACGATCAGGAACAGGGCGATGTTGAAGAGCGACGCGTCGATAGGGTCGTCACGATTGGAGACGAAATAGAACACCGGGGGTGTCGCGAGGAGCGTGGCAGACAGCCCCGGAAGCAGGCCACCCCACATCGCCGCAGCGAGAATCGCCGGCGTGAACAGCAGTCCCACGGCCGAACTCGGCAACACATTGTGTATCGCCAGGCGGACGACAGCCGAAATGCCAACGAAAACCACCGCCGCGACATAAGGCGCCCAAGGCTGGCGCAACAGCGACATCATCGTGGAGTCCCGCACCGCTCGCAAATTGGACCCAGATTAGGGGCCGGTGCCCGACGGAACAAGCCGGCCATTTGCCAAGGGGTCGGACTTGTCGACCGCCAGCAGGGTCAGCCCCTGCCCTGCCTAGCCGGCAAAATGACTGCCAAGAAAATACGGCCACACGACGAGGCCCAGAACGCCCATCCAGAAGCCGAGCCGTAAATAGCCGATGGTGAAGAGCCAGCCAACGAACCACATGGCTCCCAGCGAGGTGTGTTGCGTGATGTGAATGCGTTCCCGGTCCATTGGCTGCCTCCGACGATACAGCGGTGCCATTAGCGCGCGGCCGGTCGGCGCCGATTGATCGGCATCAAGCCCATGCGCGGCAAATTGGTTGACCATCGGCCATCGTTAAAAACGGATGGACGATCATGGGCGACAGCAGCTTGAAACAGGACATCATCGACGAACTCGAATTCGAACCGCGGGTCGATGCGACCAAAATCGGCGTGGCAGTGGACGGCGGCATCGTCACCTTGAGCGGGTGGGTGGAAAGCTATCCGCAGAAGCTTGCCGCCGAACGTGCGGTGATGCGAGTCCATGGAGTCAAGGGTATCGCCGAAGAGATCGAGGTGCGCCCCGACTCGTTCGACGGCGTCAGCGACGACGAGATCGCCCGACGCGCCATCGCCGCCCTGCATTGGAGCACCTTGATTCCCGATGATCGGGTGACGGTCAAAGTGGAGCACGGTATGGTCACCCTGTCAGGCACCGTGGACTGGGCGTACCAGAAGCGCGGCGCGCTCCAGGTCGTGCGCGACCTGCGCGGCGTCACCTCCGTCGCCGACCTGATCGAGTTGAACCCGCGCGTCGCCCCGGCTGATGTCAAGACGGCCATCGAGCGGGCCCTGCATCGCAATGCCGAGATCGATGAAAAGACCATCGACGTTGGCGTCGCCGGCGGCTGCGTGACGCTGTCCGGTCGGGTCAAGACCTGGCGGGGTCGCCGGGTCGCGGAAAACGCCGCGTGGTCTGTTCCCGGGGTGATCAATGTGAATGACGAGCTCGCGGTAGGCTGACCAAAAGGGCGATTTACCCCGGAAGAGGCAAGCGCACATGGACGAGGCTCGGATCGGAATCGAGGCCCTCGACGAAGCCGAGTTCGTGGCAAAGCGCCAGCATTCGCGTATTGTCGCGCAGCACGCGTCCTTCCAGTTCGCGCAGGCCCTGGCGGCGTGCGTAGTCGATCAGCGTCTCCATCAACCTACGACCAAGGCCACGGCCCTTGAGATCGGACCTGACCAGCACGCCGAATTCCGCCGTGATGCGGTCAGGATCGGACGCATAGCGCGCGATCGCGGCAAGCTCGCCCCCGGGTTGCTCGAGCGCAATGAAGGCAATGTCACGGTCGTAGTCGAGTTGCGTCAACTGGACCAGCATGGCGGGCGACAGGCTGCGTGTCGGCACGAGGAACCGCAGCCGCATGTCCTCGGGCGTGATGCGAGCGAGGAACCGCGGATAGAGCAATGAATCCGACGGCCGGATCGGCCGCAACAGAACGGCGCCACCCTCGAACGGCACCTCATGTGACTCCCCGGCCGGATACGGCCGGATGACAAGCGCCGGATTTGGCGCAGCGACCCTCGCCTTGCCGAGATCGAGTTCGATGCGCGCGTCGAGGGCGACGACGCCCTCGGCGGTCGCGATCAACGGGTTGATGTCGACGCCAGAAACAACCGGAAAGTCGATGGCCAGCTGCGACACGGCAAGGATGGTGTCGACTATGGCCTGACGGTTGGCAGGCGGATGGTCGCGGTAGCCGGCAAGCAACCGGGAAATGCGTGTGCGCTCGATCAGATCGTTCGCTAGCACATCATCCAGGGGGATGAGCGCTGTTGCGGTGTCGGCGACAATCTCAACCGACGTGCCACCGGCGCCGAACAGCACCACCGGTCCGAACTGCGGATCGGTCGAGAGCCCGACGATGAGCTCCTCGCCGCTGCGCCGCACCATCGGCTGCACGGTGTAGCCGTCGAGGCGCGCTCCCGGCGCCAGCTCGGCGAACCGCTGCGCCATGGTTGCCGCCGCGGCACGGGCGGCCTGTGCCGTCCCCAGATCAAGCGACACGCCGCCGATGTCCGACTTGTGCGACACGTCCTTGGACCGAATCTTGACGACAACCGCCGGAGCCGTGCGAAGCAAGTCGTGCGAGGCAGCCTCGACCGCATCGATATCGGCTGCAACGACAGTGCGCGGCGTCGGCACGCCGTAGTCGGCCAGCACGGCCTTGGCCTCATCCTCGGTGAGCAGCGACCGTTTCTCCGCCACTGCCGCCTGCAGCACGGCGGCCGCACCCGAGCGGTCGAGGCTCGGATCGCCCCGATCCGGCGGAACCTGCTGTAGCTGCTCGCGCAGCCGCGACCAGCGAGTCAGCAGCGCGACGGCGTTGGCGGCTTCCGCCGGGCTCTCGAAATCTCCGACTCCCGCGGCCTGCAGGATATCGCGGGCGGGTCCAGCGGCCTTGCGGCCGAGCCAGCAGGCGAGCACTGGCTTGCCGTTCACGAGACCATGCTGGACCTCGGCGGCGACGGCAGTCGCAGCAGCGGATGGATCGGCCAGCGCCGTAGGACAATTCATAACCAGCAGCGCATCGACGTTGGGATCAGCGGCCACCGCGCGGATGGCCGCACCATAGCGCTCCGGCGGTGCATCGCCGATGATGTCGACAGGATTTGCCCCTGACCATGTGGATGGCAGCACCGCGCCGAGACCCTGCAGCGTCGCCTCGGACAAACTTGCGAGAGCCGCGCCGTGATCGAGCAGCTTGTCGACGGCCAGCACCCCGGCGCCGCCGCCATTGGTGACGATGCCCATCCGCGCCGACAGCATCGGCCGGTACCTGCCGGTGACTTCGGCCGCATCGAAGAGATCGGCGAGATCGTCCACACGGATGACGCCGGCACGCCACAATGCCGCGTCGATGACGCGGTCGGCCCCCGCCAGGGCGCCGGTGTGCGTTGCCGCTGCCTTGGCCGCCTCGGCATGGCGGCCGGGCTTGACCGCGATCACCGGTTTGATGCGGGCCGCCGCACGCGCCGCGGACATGAATTTGCGTGGCGCCGGCAGGGTCTCGAGATACATCAGGATCGCGGCGGTGCGATCGTCGGCGGCAAGCAAATTGATGCAGTCGCCGACGTCCGCGTCGGCCATGTCGCCCTGCGAGTAGATCTGCGAGAAGCCGATCCCTTCCGCGGCGGCCCAGTCGACGATCGAGGACACGATGGCGCCCGACTGCGAGATCAGCCCGAGCGGACCCATCGCCGGCGTGAGATGGGTGAAGCTCGCATTGAGGCCGACGCGTGGCGACAGCAGGCCAATGGTGTTGGGGCCGATGATGCGAAGACCCGACGGGCGCGCCGCATCGAGCATCTGCTGACGAAGGCCGCTGGCCGCCGTCATTCCAGCAGAGAGGACGACCGCCACACGCGTCCCCCTGGCGGCGATTTCGGCGATGAGTCCGGGAACCCGCGGCCCGGGAATAATCACCACGGCGACGTCGGGCACTTCTGGCAGCTCGGCGATGCGCCGGTAGCACTTGATGCCGCCAATCTCGTCATATTTCAGGTTGACGGGGTACACCCTGCCCGTGAACCCGCCGGCGACGACGTTGCGCAGCACCACGTGCCCGACCGAGCCCTCACGCGGTGATGCGCCGATGAGGGCGATCGATGATGGTGCCAGCGTCTGATCGAGGTTACGTATCGTCATGGCCGCATCAGTAGATCACGCCGCAACACGGACCGACAGGGGCCATCATCAACGCGGTCCCGAGGTCGGCGCCCTCCCGTCGGATTGTCGACCGCCCTTCGGGGCGGTGGGCGCTGGTCGATCCTCATCGTAGAGGATCCGCTCGCCGGCCCCGTCCAGGTCCTGGTACTGGCCACTGCGCAGCGACCAGAGGAAAGCCATGAGCCCGATTACCCCCAGGGCAATCGAGGCCGGGATCAGGTAAATCAGGACGATCATTTGGCCAACCGGGCGGCAAAGTGCAGCGGCATCCGCCACCCCGCCGGTCGACGAGCGCCGAACCGCGCGTCAAGCCGCAGCGCATTGACGACGACCAGGATGGACGAGGCTGACATGGCGAGCGCGGCCGCGAGCGGCGTGACGGATCCAGCGATCGCGAAGGGCAAGGCGACGGCGTTGTAGAGGACGGCCAGAGCAAAATTCTGCCGAATGAGATGACGCGCCTGCTGCGCCACCGACAGCGCCGCGGGCACGGCGTCCAGCCCGCCTCGCATGAACACGAAATCGGCGGCGCTGCGGCCGACGTCGACCGCATCGGCGGGCGCCATCGACACGTGCGCGGCCGCCAGTGCGGGCGCGTCGTTCAGTCCGTCGCCGACCATCAACACCCGGTGCCCGGCGGCCTGCAGTGCATCGAGGCGGGCCAGCTTGCCCCCGGGCCGGATGCCGCCTTCGAACGTGGAGACGCCCAGATCGGCGGCAAGGTGGGCAACCGCGCCGGGGGAATCGCCCGAAAGGACTTCGACGGCGACGCCGCACTCGGCAAGCGCGGCCACAGCACCGCGCGCACCGTCGCGCAGATGCTCGCGGAAGGCAAAGCGCGCCACCAGCATGCCGTTGCGGCTCAGCACGGTCGCTGGACGATCGGGCGGGACGGACGAGTCTGGCTGGGCGAGCGCCCAGTCGGCGCGGCCAAGCCGCAGCAGGTCGCCGCCGATGTGGGCCTCGAGACCGTGGCCGGGGATTTCGTGCACTGCGTCGAGCGGGACGGTCGCGGGGGCGGCGCCGGTATGGGCGCTGGCCAGCGCCTGCGCGTAAGGGTGGCTCGACCGTGCGGCAAGCGCGGCAGCGAGTGCCAGCGCCGAGCCATCAACCGGACCGTCGAGTTCCGGACGCCCGGTGGTCAGTGTCCCGGTCTTGTCGAACACCACGGTATCGATCTCGGCCAGCCGCTCGAGGCCGGTCCCGTCCTTGACCATGATGCCACGCTCGAACAGGCGGCGGGCGGCGATTACCTGCACGATCGGTACCGCCAGCCCCAGCGCACATGGGCAGGTAATGATCAGGACGGCGACTGCGATGGTGGCTGCCCGATGCAGATCGCCGGTCGCCCCCGCCCAGCCGATGAATGAGAGCAGTGCTGCGCTGTGGACCACCGGCGCGTAGAGCCCCGCCGCCCGGTCTGCCAGCCGCCGATAGCCGGAGCGGCCCGCCTCGGCGGCCGCCATCAGGCGCACCATCTCGGCCAGGAACGAGTCGCGGGCGGCGGCTGTGGCCTCGAGCCGCAGCGGCGCCGTGAGGTTGAGCGTGCCGGCTTCGATCGCCGCCCCCGCCCCGACCGCGAGGGGCACACTCTCCCCAGTCACCAGCGAGCGATCGAGTTCGGAGGCGCCCGAGAGTACACGCGCGTCGACCGGCACGCGCTCGCCCGCCGCGAGCAGGAGCACCATGCCGGGCGCAATTTCCTCGACCGCAACGTAGCGGCGCGAACCATCGCAATCCTCGACCGTCGCGCCGCGGGGCGTGAGGCGCGCAAGATCACCGACGGCGGCGCGCGCCCGCGCGCGCATGGCATA
>JAEWCE010000125.1 GCA_023390785.1 Pseudomonadota bacterium | reverse complement strand
GCCGTGCCCACATCACCTGCAACAAGAACGGCATTCCGTTCGATCCGGAAAAGCCGTTCGTCACCTCCGGTGTCCGTCTCGGCACCCCTGCCGGCACCACGCGGGGCTTCGGCGAAGCCGAGTTCCGCCTCATCGGCCAGTACATCGTCGAGGTGCTCGACGGCCTTCGCGAAGCCAATTCCGACGAGGGCAACGCCGCCGTCGAGGCCGCCGTGCGCGACAAGGTGAAGGCGCTCACCGCGCGCTTCCCGATTTACGCGGATTGAGCCGGTAGATGCGCTGCCCCTACTGCGGAAACGACGACACGCAGGTCAAGGACAGCCGTCCGACCGACGATTCCAGCGCCATCCGCCGCCGTCGCATCTGCCCCAGTTGCGGCGGGCGCTTCACCACCTTCGAACGCGTGCAATTGCGCGAACTGACGGTGATCAAGAAGTCGGGCCGCAAGGTCCCGTTCGATCGCGACAAGCTGGCGCGCTCGGTGAATACGGCACTGCGCAAGCGCGCCGTCGAGCCAGAGCGCGTCGAGCGCCTGATCTCGGGCGTGGTCCGCCAGCTCGAGAGCCTCGGGGAGGTTGAGATCACCTCCGATCAGATCGGCGAGTTCGTCATGGAAGGCCTCAAGAACCTTGATGACGTCGCCTTCGTGCGCTTCGCCTCGGTCTACAAGAATTTCGGCAAGGCCGACGACTTCCGCTCATTCCTGAGCGAGCTCAAGGACGGCGAGTTGCCCACGCTGGGCGAAGACGACGATTGAGTGACACTGCCACTGACCGGCGCTGGCTCGACGCCGCGGCGCGGCTCGCGACAACGGCGCTCGGCTCGACCGGCCCGTCGCCGGCCGTCGGCGCGCTCGTCGTCGATGCGGACCGGCAGTTGGTTTTTGGCCGCGCCGTAACGCCGCTGCGCGGCTCGGCCCCGGCCGAGCTTCTGGCCCTGTCCGAGGCCAGGGGCATGACCGAAGGCCGCACGCTCTACGTGACGCTCGAACCGGCCGCCCATTACACCAGCTATTCGCCGGTTACCGACGCCATCCTCGACTGCGGCATCGGCCGCGTCGTCGCAGGCATACTCGATCCCGATCCGCAGCGGGCAGGGCAGGGACTGGCGGCGCTCGCCGAGGCTGGACTCGATACGCTGCATCTCGACCATGCTCCCTCGCGCTTGCTGCACGAGGGCTACGCCACGCGCGTCACCAGAGGGCGGCCGTTCGTTACCCTGAAGCTGTCGCTGAGCGCTGACGGCATGGTCGGCCATGCCGCGCCCGGCGGCGATACCCTGCTTGGCGCCGAGGCGCTGCGCTTCATCGAACGCGAACGCGCCGCCGCCGACGCCATCCTTTCCGGCGCTGCCCGCGCCGAGATCGAAGACAACGATCTGCGCATCCATCTCGACGGCCTCGAGGGTCGGGGTGCGCTCCGGGTTATCCTCGCCGGCACCCGCGACATCGACGTCAGCCGTGAACTGTTCGCCGCCGTCTCGGGAATTCCCATCCTGGTGTTCACCACAACCGAGCGGCCCCTGACCCTGCGCCCCGGGATCGAAGTGGTGGCCGTCGAAGGCCGCCACGGCCGCCCGGATCTGCGCCGTGTGCTCGCGATCCTGGGTGAGCGCGGCGTCAACCGGCTGTTCGTCGAGGCCGGAGCCAAACTGGCGGAATCGTTCATCGCCGGTGAGCTGGTCGATCGTGTGCACATCATCGACACCCCGGCCGAACTGGGGCGCTCCGGTGTCCCGGCGGCGCTGCTCGGCCGTTTCGATGATCGCATTGCCGCAGCGCGTTTTTCGCAGGTTGACCGCCGCGCGCTGGGCGAAGGCTGGGTGCGAACGCTACAACGCCGCTAGCTATTCCGCAGCGCTGTGATGCCGGCCGTGACGGTGCCTGTCGCGCCATGCCAGATAGGCCGCAAGCGCAATCACCACACCCACCACGAACGGCGCCCAAAGCCAAAGAATAAGTGTCGTCATAGGCGATCCAGTCCATCGAATTGCCGACGCGCCACCAAATGTAGCACAACACCCAGGACCAGACCAAACGTGCTCAGGCCAAGCAGGTTCGCGGGCGAGGCGTTCGGCGGCAAATTGCCCAGGCCTATGGCAACATAGGGAGCGATCAATGCACTGAGAATGGTACCCGATGCCAAGGCGTTGAGCAGGTTGGCCGTCAGCTTGACCCGTTCCCTGGACGCTTCTGTCAACATTCTGCTTCCCCCGATGCAGCACGCTCACCTTAGCAGCCGAGATGCGATCGGCAATCGCCTGGCCGATCGCATTGCCGCATCGCGTTTTTCGCAGGTTGACCGCCGCGCGCTGGGCGAAGATAAGGTGCGCACTCTCGAACGCCGCTGAAATTAATGACCTCGACGCCCCTCAAGACCGGCTCGCCTGTGCGGCCCGCCAACCAGCGCGGGGCGGCGCGGCTCGCTGCCGTGCAGGCGCTCTATCAGATGGATGTGGGCCGGCAGACGCTCGAGGACACCCTGAGCCAGTTCTCGGCGCACATGCTCGGCCGCGAGGTTGAGGGCGAGCAGTACCTGCCGGCCGATGCCGACTTCTTCCGCCAGATCGTCAGCGGGGTGATCAAGAGCCAGCTCGACATCGACCCGACGATCGACAAGGCGCTGAGCCACGATTGGCCGGTCGGACGTATCGACGCCACGCTGCGTGCCATCCTCCGGGCCGCCGCGTTCGAACTGTTGCGTCGCCGCGACATCCCGCCGGGCGTGGTGATCACCGAATATGTCGATATCGCCAAGGCGTTCTACGAGGACGACGCGCCCGGCATGGTGCACGCCGTGCTCGACACTGTGGCCCGGCAGGTGACCACCGCCGGCTGAGCTTTCCCTAGATCGAGTCGATCAGCGACTGGACGAAGGTCTTGTCTTCGCCATAGGACGGCGTCTTGCGGCCCTCGATGGTGAACACCTTGCCGTCCTTGGCCGAATACACGGCCTTGTCGGCGACGCGCTTGTTCTTGTCGAAATAGATCGCCAGCACCGTGCGGTCCTGCACCGTCGTCAGCCCGAACGCCGTCTCGTTGACCTTCGTCTGCACGTAGTACCAGGCCGAGCCTTCGTTGAAGGCGTTCATGGTCTGCGGCGAGCCGAGCACCGTTGCCACCAGCTCCTGGCTCTGGCCGGGCCGGATCTGCGCCAGCGCATCTTGCGAGATGGCATAGCCCTGGATCTTGTTGGTCGACAGCGCCAGGCCCGACCCCATCGAGCAGCCCGCCAGTGTCGCCCCGAGGAGGCCGGCGGCCGTCAGCGTGAGCAGGACCGTAGCGGATTTGCGCTGGAGCATGGATTTGACTTTCACGAGGTCTCTCGACTAAGACGCGGCCCTGCGGTCAGGCGCCGGTTTGTTTAGCTGCCGACACCGCCGGCTGGCAAGCTGGCTTCGAACCGCCCGGGCCGTGTTGCGCCGCGGAGCATGTCCATGATTTTCAATCTTTTCCGCAAATCTGCCGCCCCCGACGCTGCCTTTGAGGCGTATCGCGCCATTGTGGCGCAATCCCGGCAGGAGAAGTTCTACGCCGACTGGGGCGTTCCGGACACGGTCACCGGCCGCTTCGACATGATTTCTCTGCACCTCGCGCTGCTGCTCCGTCGCCTCAGGGGCGAGTCGGCGGCGCGCGAGTTCGGCCAGGCCCTCGTCGACCTGTTCTTCCGCGACATGGACCGCTCGCTGCGCGAGCTGGGCGTCACCGATCTGGGCGTGCCCAACAAGGTCAAGAAGATGGGCAATGTGTTCTATGGCCTGGTCGGCGCCCTTGGCGAGGCGCTCGACAGTGGTGAGCACACCGCGGTCGAGGCGGTGCTGACCCGCAATGTCTACGGCGAGACCAACCCACACGCGACAACACTGGCCGCCTATCTCCTCGACGAGGCGAAGCGTCTCGCCGGGGAACCGGTCTCGGTGCTGATCCACGCATCGGGCGCTGCGGCGTGAGCGCGCCGGCGCTGCATCTGCGTGACGCAAGTGTCCGGCTCGACTCGATGCCGGTCGCGGGCCGCGATGTGCAGGTGCTGCCCGATGCCGAGGAGCGCGCGGCGCTGGCGACGGCAGTCGGCGTGACCTCCGTCGATGCGCTCGAGGTCAAGCTGCATGCGGTGAAGTTTCGCGGCGGCATCCGCGTCACCGGCCGGCTCACCGCCGCCGTTACGCAGCCCTCGGTCGTGACGCTCGAACCGCTGACCCAGCAGATTGATGAGCCGGTCGACCGCATCTTCCTGCCGGGTGGCGAAAAGCCCTATGCCGGTCCCGCCAACGCCGAGATCTTCGTCGATCTCGAGGGCGACGACATCCCCGATCACTTCGAGGGCAACGAGGCGGATTTGACCGACCTCATCATTGAAACGCTGGCCCTTGCGATCGATCTTTATCCTCGCGGACCGGGCGAAAGCGTCGAGGCCTTGGGGCTCGAGCCCGATCCTGTCGAAGATCATCCATTCGCCGCGCTCAAGGCGTTGAAACCCAAAGAGGAATAGCTGGTCGGCTGCCCGCTCTTGCGCCTCGAAGGCGTTTGATTAAGGTGCTCGGCGCCTGCTCGGCGGGCCAGATACGGTACAGATGGTCGATTCCATTCGCATTTCGGTCGACGCCATGGGCGGCGATATCGGGCCTCAGGTGGCGATCCACGGTGCGTGGTTGGCGCTGCGCGAGCGCAAGAACGTCAGCTTCATCTTCCATGGCCGCGAAGCAGACATCACCCCGCTGCTCGACAAATTCCCCGAATTGAAGCCGGTGAGCCGCGTCGTGCATTGCGACAACGTCATCTCGATGGACGAAAAGCCGTCGCAGGCGCTGCGCAAGGGCAGGGGCAATTCATCGATGTGGGCGGCGCTGCAATCGGTCAAGGATGGGGAGGCCGACGTCGCCGTCTCGGGCGGCAACACCGGCGCGCTGATGGCGATGTCGACCTTCTGCCTGAGGCCGATGGAAGGCATCTCCCGCCCGGCCATTGCCGCCATCTGGCCGACGCTGCGCGCCGACATCGTCGTGCTCGACGTCGGCGCCACCATCGGCGGCGACGCCAAGCAACTCGTGGATTTCTCGATTCTCGGCGCGGCGCTCGCCCGCGCTTTGTTCGACCAGGAATTACCGACGATCGGCCTGCTCAATGTTGGCACCGAGGAGATGAAGGGCCACGACGAGGTCAAGGAGGCCGCCGCCATGCTGCAGGCGGCGAGCGGCGCCGGCTTCACCTATCACGGCTTCGTCGAGGGCGACGATATCGGCAAGGGCACCGTGGACGTCATCGTCACCGAGGGCTTCACCGGCAACATTGCGCTGAAGACCGCCGAGGGGACGGCGCGGCAGGTCGGTACCTATCTGCGCAATGCGCTCAGGGCCGATGTCTTTTCGATGCTCGGCGCCATGCTGGCGGGCAAGGCGCTCAACGCCATCCGCCGCAAGCTCGACCCGCGCAACGTCAATGGCGGCGTGTTCCTCGGGCTCAACGGCATCGTCATCAAGTCGCATGGCGGCACCGACGAGATCGGCTTCAAGGCCGCGATCGGCCTCGCCTACGAGATGGCGCGCAGCCGTCTCATCGACAAGATTTCCGAAGGCATGCGGCGGTTCCCTGCGTTCCCGGCCCCGGCCCAAACCGACAGAGAGGCGAATCCCGCGTGAGTGCGTTGCGGACCATCGTGCGCGGCGTCGGCAGTTACCTGCCGGCCCGCATTATGACCAATGACGAGTTGTCGCGCATGATCGACACCTCGGACGAGTGGATTCAGCAGCGTGTCGGCATCAAGCAACGCCACATTGCCGCCGAGGGCGAATTCACCTCGGAACTGGCCCTGCACGCGGCACGGCGCGCGCTCGACGATGCCCGCATTTCCGCCGACGAAATCGACCTGATCGTGCTCGCCACCAGCACGCCGGACCTGACCTTTCCGGCGACCGCCACGCTGGTGCAGCAGAAGCTTGGCATGCATCATGGCGCCGCCTTCGACATCCAGGCGGTCTGCTCCGGCTTCGTCTATGCGATGGTAACCGCAGACTCATACCTCAAGAACGGCATCGCCCGCCGGGCCCTGGTCATCGGTGCCGAAACCACGTCGCGCATCCTCGACTGGACCGATCGCACTACATGCGTGCTGTTCGGCGACGGCGCCGGAGCAGCGGTGGTCGAGCTTGGAGGCGACGGCGATCGAGGTATCCTCGCTTCGTCGCTGCGCTCCGATGGCCACTACGCCGACAAGCTCAACACCACCGGCGGCCCGTCCACCACCCGCTCGATCGGGTTTGTGCATATGGAAGGCAAGGAGGTGTTCCGCCACGCCGTGGGGAAGATCACCGACGTGGTGGAGAACGTGCTGTCGGCCACAGGCTACACGGTCAAGGATCTGGATTGGTTCGTTCCGCACCAGGCCAACCGCCGCATCATCGAGGGCGCCGGCGAGAAGCTGCACATTCCGCCGGAAAAGGTGGTGATCACCGTCGACCGCCACGCCAACACCTCGGCCGCCTCGGTGCCGCTCGCCCTCACCGAAGCGGTGCGCGACGGTCGCATCAAGCGCGGCGATCTGGTGATGATCGAGGCAATGGGGGGCGGTTTCACCTGGGGCGCCTCGCTCATTCGCTGGTAGCCGGATGGTCGACATCCCGACCCTGGAGACCGAGCGACTGCGCCTCCGCGGTTACCGGCTGTCGGATTTCGACGCCTACTTCGCGATTTTCGCCGATCCGGAAGTCGTTCGTTTCCTCGGCGGCACCCCCTTCAACCGCGAACAGAGCTGGGCCCGCTTCATGCGGCAGATGGGCATCTGGCATCACCTCGGCTTCGGCTATTGGGCGATCGAGGATCGCGCCACCGGCGCTTTTGCCGGCGAGTGCGGCTTTCACGACCTGCAGCGCGGGCTGACACCCAGCCTCGATGGCACCATGGAGACCGGCTGGGGTCTGGCCACGGCGTTTCAGGGCCGCGGCCTTGCCGAGGAGGCGGTGCGCGCCTGCCTCGCCTGGGCCTACGACCATGGTCCGCGCGATCCGCTCACCGCCATCATCGATCCCGACCATGCGCGTTCGCGGCGGCTCGCGACACGCCTCGGCTTCGCCAAGGTCGCGCAGTCGTCTTACCACGACCAACCGGTCGATATCTTCGAACGTCCGCGGCGCGCCCTAAGCGCCTGACTACCAAAAACAATTGCACGGACTAGCGCGGTTGCCTTAATTGCTTACGGGGGTTAATCTTTCCCATCTCGGGGCGGGGCGCCTGGCGGGAAAGCGGCGGATCCGGTTTGGCGTAACGGGGGGAGGCATGACCCAAAAGACTGTCACTCGCGCGGACCTCGCCGAGGCCGTGTACGAATCCGTAGGGCTGTCGCGAACCGAGTCGGCCGAGCTGGTGGAACGCTTCCTGGCCCTCATCGGCGACGCGCTCGTCTCCGGGCAGAACGTCAAGCTCTCGTCCTTCGGCTCGTTTCAGGTGCGCTCCAAGAACCAGCGCATCGGCCGCAACCCCAAGACCGGCGAGGAAGTCCCCATCCTGCCGCGACAGGTTCTGGTGTTCAAACCCAGCAACGTGTTGAAATCCAAGATCAACAAATCTATGGTTCGCTCTGGAAAATAAGCCCTTTCTGAAGGGGATTCGGGGTGGACAAGTCTCCCGAGGCGTTCCGGACGATCTCAGAAGCCGCTGACGAACTCGACTTGCCCCAGCACGTGCTGCGGTTCTGGGAGACCCGCTTTTCGACCATAAAGCCGCTCAAGCGCGGCGGCGGCCGGCGCTACTACCGGCCCGAGGACGTGCTGCTGCTCAAGGGCATCCGGCACCTGCTCTACGACCAGGGCTTCACCATCAAGGGTGTGCAGAAGATCCTCAAGGACCAGGGGGTGCGGCACGTCGCGGCCATCGGCAATGGCGGCCCGGTCGAAGCGTTGCCGCCGGCGGTCGCGCCCGATCCGATCGGCGAGGAGGATGCTCCCTCCGCGGTCGATGAGGCGGCCACTCCCGCGCCGCCCCGAGGCAATCCCGCCCTTGGCGATGCCGACCGCGAGCGTCTCAACGCCGTGCTGCGCGACCTGCTGGACTGCAAGCGTCTGCTGGAGCGCGCCCGCGAATAGGGCCGGGATTGCTCCCGGCCCGAACGTCGTTCTTGCGACCCTCTTGGCCGCCCTCAATGCGCCCGCTTCGGAATCTGCGCGTTGGGGAGAAGCGCCAGCAGCACCGTGGCGATGAGGTACAACACGCCGACGAACAGATAGGTCGGCGCGAAGCCTCCGGCATAAGCATGGAGCACGGCGTCGCGGATCGGGCCGGCGAGCCCGTCGAGCGACTTGGGTGTGATCGCCGCGAGGCCGCCGGGGATGGCTGCTGCCGCCTCCGGCGCCAGCGTCACGGCGGCGTGCGTCAGGCCCAGCACCATCACCGCGCCGTTGAGCGCGAGGCCGAGGCTGGCGCCGATGGTCCGGGCCTGGGTGATGAGGCCCGTCGCCGCGCCTATATCCTGCAGCGGTGCCGCCGCCTGGATCGCCACCACGAGCGTCTGCATGGTGAGCCCCATGCTGACGCCGAACGCCATTGAGGCGACGCACAGCACCCAGAGTGGCGTATTGGCGTCCATGTTGGCGTAGAACAGCATCAGCCCGATGCCCACCGCCATGCCGGCGACCGTGAGCCACTTGTAGCGCCCGGTGCTGGCGACGATGCGCCCGGCGGTGATCGACACCACGGCGACCGTCACCGACATCGGCAGGAACAGCAGACCCAGCTCGCCCGGGGGCAGGCCGGTGATCATCTGCATGAACAGCGCGAAGTAGAAGTAGAGCCCGAGGGTGGACATGCCGCCCAGCACCGACACGATCGTCACCATGGTGATGGTGCGGTTGGCAAACAGCCTGAGCGGGATGATCGGCTCCGCCGCTCGCCGCTCGACCAGCACGAAGGCAACGATCGCCACCGCGCCGATCACCGGCAGTAGATAGGTCCACACATCCTGGCCCGTCGGCTCGAGCACATGATCGCTCCAGTAGACGATGGCAACCGTCGCAATCGCCAGCAGCACCCCGCCGAGGATATCGATGCTGTGGTGCATCGTATTGGCCTTGCGCCGCATGCCGATCATCACGATCGCCAGCACCGCCACCCCGATGGGGATGTTGACGAGAAAGATCGAGCGCCAGCCGAGGAGGTCGGTGAGATAGCCGCCGCCCACCGGACCGAGCACCGAGCCGAGGGTGAATACGGCCGACGAATAGCCCTGGTAGCGCGCCCGCTCGCGCGGCTCGAACAGCTCCCCGATGATGGCGAAGGCCGAGACCATCAGGCCACCGCCGCCGATCCCCTGGATGACGCGGGCGCCGATCAGCGCCTCCATCGACCAGGCAAAACCGCACAGCAGCGAGCCGAGCAGGAACACGCCCACCGCAAAGATCACGACCGGCTTTCGGCCATACATGTCGCCGAGCTTGCCGTAGAACGGCGACGCCGCAGCGGTCGACAGCAGATATGCGGCGCCGACCCAACCGAGCAGGTGCACGTTGCCGAGGTCGTGGGCGATGGTGGGTAGCGCGGTCACCACGATGTTCATGTCGAGAACGCCCATGAACATTGCCGTGAGGGCGCCGAGATAAACGATAAGCGTCGTGCGGTCGGGACCGGCCACGGCGCGGGAAAGCTGAGCATCAACTGTCATTGCAAGTGCCTCTCAAACGAGGCGCGGGTTATCTGCTCCTTGCAGATATATGTCAACAGCATATATGTGATGCACGCAAAGAATTGCTCCATGCATGAAATTGTGATAAGGCGCCCACATGACTCGGACGGCCAAGACCCGTGCTCCCGCGCGCGATACCTCCAGCGAAGTGAAGACCGCCGACCTCTTCATTGCGGCCGGTTACAGCCCGGAGGCTGCAGCGGCAATCGTCCGGATCGATGCCACCATGCAGCGCATTCGCCGCTCGATCAGCAAGCGCGAATTCGTCGCCGACGTGTTGCGCGAGATGGATGCCGGCATCGATCTGCAGCTACTCGACGTGATGGGGGCGGTCTCGCATTGGCACCCCGAAACCCTCGAGGATGCGGGGCGCGAGGTGACCGTGGGTACCGTCGCAGAGCGGGTTCACATCGACCCGTCGCGGGCCAGCCGCCTCGTCTCCGAGTTGGTCGACAAGGGTTACGTCCGCCGCGTCGCCTCGCAGGCGGATTCACGCCGGATCGTGCTGGAGGCGACCGAGAAGGGATGGGCCTTCGGCGAGGAGTTCCGCCGCCGCAAGGGGGCCATGCTGGGACGCGCCCTCAAGAGCTGGACCGAGGACGAGCTGGTGACCTTCGACCGCCTGCTCGACCGCTACAGTCACTGGGGCAAGGAGGGCCTGCAGCCGGCAACGCCTGCCAAGGCCAATGCCGGTTGAGCGGGGCGGCGCCGGCCTTTACTACACTTCGTGTTAACCATCCCCGCCCGCCGCGCGCCGCGCTATGGAGTCGTCGGAAGCCGCAAGGACCGGCTTCGACTGGCTCGAGGATGCGGTGAACAGGCTCAAGCTTCTGGCGATCATCATTGCGGCACTGGCGCTGGGTTTCGCCTTGCATGCGCCCGTCTCCGCCGCCGGCGAATCCGGCGCCGACATGCTGTCGCCGCCGCCGGAAACCGAAAGCTTCCGTTTGTGGGAGGGGCGCGCACCCGGCGCCACCGGCGACGATGCCGCCCAGACGCCGACACTGCGTGTCGTCCGCCCGCCCGACGGATGGGCCAATGGCACGGCCATTATCATTGCCCCGGGCGGCGCCTACGCCAATCTCGCGCTGGCGCAGGAGGGGAGCGAGCCCGCAAGCTGGTTCGCTGCGCGCGGCGTCACGGCATTCATTCTCACTTACCGCGTCGGCAAGGCCGGCCGTCTGCCGCTGCCGCTCTATGACGGCGCCCGCGCCGTGCGCTACGTGCGCGCGAAGGCGGCTGAATTCGGCATCGATCCGGGCCGCATCGGCATGCTGGGCTTTTCTGCCGGCGGCCATCTCGCCGCGACGACCGCGGCTGAGGCCTCCGATGCCGCCGCGAAGCCGGCGGACGACATCGACCGGGTCAGCGACCGCCCCGACTTCCTGGTGCTCGCCTATCCCTGGGTCGAGGGCCCCAAGCTCAACGCCAAGGGCAACTCCGACTACTGCATGTATTCGAAATTCCTTGTCGGCGGCGCTTGTGAACCCGCGGCCTACGCGGGCTACCTGCCGACCGAGGCCGTCACAGCCGGAATGCCGCCCACCTTCCTGTTCACCACCGATGAGGACAGCATCGTTCCAGCCGACAGCGTGGTGCGCTTCTACCTGGCGCTGCGCGGGCAGGGCGTGCCGGCCGAACTACACATTTTCGAGAGGGGCCAACACGGCAGCGGCCTCGGCGGCTCGAATCCGTCGCTGTCGCAATGGCCGCAACTGCTGCAGGAATGGCTCCGCGGCCATGGCCTCCTGCCGGATCCCGGACCCGGCGACAGCCGGCCCTGAGACCTCACCGCTCGTCCGGCTGGTTGGGCGCGCTGACCACTCCATAGTGCCGCGACTCGACCCCGTCCGCTGCCGCCGGATACCCCGTAGAAGCCAGCCCGCGCCGCAGTAATTCTCGGATCGCGGCGGCTCGGCTCGGCATGCGATTGGCAAAGCGAAAATCATCGAGGGCCCGAAGCTCTTCCACTTCGAGCATGATCTGCAGACGCTCGCCACGCTGCAGCGCATTTCCCTTGGCACTCGTCTCGGTCATCAAAGCAGCTCTTATGCCGGAAAGATACTAATTCGGCTAATAAACAGCAAGATGAGGATTCTGGTTTCAACGCGGAAGGAGCCAATTCCACCCACTCCGATTCAGGTCGATCTCCCGAGGGAATGATCCTAGCACGAAGGGGTGCAAACCCCTCCGACGACCTCACGGCTGGAGCGTGTCCTGATCCTCGAAGACGAGGCGATGGTGTCGCTGATGATGGAAGACCTCCTGCGCGGCATGGGGGCACAGGCGGTCGACGTCTTTGCCGCGGCCGCCGACGCCATGCGGGCACTCTCTTCGGGCTGGTATGACTGCGCCGTTCTCGACGTCCTGCTGCGCGACGGGACCAGCAGCGCCGTTGCCGACGAGCTCACCCGGCGCGGCATTCCCTTCATGTTTTCCTCTGCCGTCGGCGCCGAGTTTCTCGAGCCGCAGCACCGATCGCGCCCGCTTCTTGCCAAGCCTTTCGACGATTCTGCGCTGCGCGCGCGGGTGTTGCAGCTTCTGGGCGCGCCGGGCGGCACCGCCGAACCTTCGCCCTGCCTGCCAAAAACGCCCCTTGCACCCCAACCGCGGGTTGGGTAGGGGTTCGTCCGTGTCGGGGTGTAGCGCAGCCTGGTAGCGCATTTGTCTGGGGGACAAAGGGTCGTCGGTTCAAATCCGGCCACTCCGACCATCTCTCCCCCACTCGCCCGGCGGCCTGGCCGGACGCCTCAAACTCCTGATCGGAAAGCGCAAACTAGCGCTTGAGTTCGCGGCCTCGCTCGCGCCAGACTGGGC
This sequence comes from Pseudomonadota bacterium, assembly GCA_023390785.1. Lineage (GTDB taxonomy): Bacteria > Pseudomonadota > Alphaproteobacteria > Rhizobiales > Devosiaceae > Devosia_A. The sequence goes on along the minus strand of JAEWCE010000125.1, from coordinate 2,686 downwards.
CCGCGAGCCGCGCAGCTTCCCCGTGCGGCAGAGGAATTCTACCAGTGAAATATGCCATTGTCGGCGTCGGCGGCCGCCACCAGATGTATCGCCGCGCGGTCACCGAGACTCATCCCAGGGACAACCAGCTGGTCGCACTGTGCGACGTCAACGACAAGCGCCTGGCGCTGTCGGTGAGCGAGGCGCCGCCGCAGCCGGGCAACGGCATTGCCACCTACGAGGCGGCCGATTTCGACCGGATGATCGCCGAGCAGCGCCCCGACACGGTCATCGTCACTGTCCCGGACTACCTGCATCACGACTACATCGTCCGCGCCCTGCGCGCCGGCTGCAACGTGATGACCGAAAAGCCGATGACCATCGATCTCGGCAAGCTGAAGCAGGTGCTCGACGCGCAACGAGAGAGCGGCCGCCACCTCACCGTCACCTTCAACTACCGCTACACGCCGGCCCGCACGCAGCTGAAGGACATCCTGATGTCGGGTGCCATCGGCGACATCGAGGCGGTGGATTTCACCTGGTACCTCGACCGCGTGCACGGCGCCGATTATTTCCGCCGCTGGCACCGCTACAAGGACAAGTCCGGCGGGCTGCTGGTGCATAAGTCGACGCACCATTTCGACCTGATGAACTGGTGGGTGGCCTCCACCCCCAAGACCGTCAGCGCCAACGGCAAGCGCGTATTCTACACGCCCGAGACGGCCAGGCAGCTCGGCCTCGAAAACCACGGCCCGCGCTGCCACGGCTGTCCGGTGTTCGACAAGTGCGACTACCGGCTCGACCTCGAGGCCGACGAGAGCCTGCGCGAGATGTACCTCGAGGCCGAAGACGCCGACGGCTACTACCGCGACAAATGCGTGTGGGCCGAGGACATCACCATCGAGGACACCATGCAGGTGCAGGCGACCTACGCCAACGGCGTGTTCCTCAACTACACGCTGTGCGCCTATTCGCCGTGGGAGGGGCTCGAGATCACCTTCCACGGCTCCAGGGGCGAGCTGCGGCACAAGCACATCGAAGTGCACGGCGTGTTCGGCGGCAAGCGTGACAAGGCGCATGGCGACAACATGACCACCACCCTGCACCTTGCCGGCAAGCTGCCCGAGGACGTACCGGTCTGGGCCGGCAGCGGCGACCATGGCGGCGCCGATCCGGTGATGCTCGGCTACCTGTTCGAGCCCGGCAGCATGCCCGCCGACAAGTACAACCGCGCCTCGACGCAGAAGGAGGGGGCGTGGTCCATCCTCACCGGCATCGCCGCCAACGCCTCGATCGCCGGCGCCGGGCGGGTCGATGTCGACAAGATGCTGGCCGAAGCGGGGATCGTCCTCGAGCGATAGGCGCGGCTACAGGAAGTCGTCGCGCCGCGGGGTGAAGCAGTCGATCAGCCGGCCGGTCGTGAGCGCCTTGACGCCGTGCACGACGTTGGGCGGCACGATGTAGCTGCCCCCGGTCTCCAGCACCGTCGTGCTGTCGCCGATGGTCACCTCGAATGTGCCTTCGGCGACATAGCTCGCCTGCACGTGCGGATGCGAATGCAGTGCGCCGATCGCGCCGGCCTCGAAGGCGAACTCGACCTGCATCAATTGCGGCTGGCTCACCAGCACGCGCCGCCGGTTGCCGGGCCCCACCTCCACCCACGGTTGGGCATCGGCGGCGGCGGTGAGCGCATCGCTCATGTGAGCGCCACACCGTCCGCGCCGAACACGTGGTAGCGCTCGGGGTCGATGTAGGTCGGCACCATGGTGCCGGGCTCGATGTGGCGCTGTCCCTCGAGCGCGATGGTGAGCGGCTGTCCGCGCTGCGTTGAGGCATAGACCATCGTCGTGTCGCCGAGCTGCTCGACCAGGTCGACACGCAGATCGGCGAGCTTGACCCCCGACTGCTCGGTCAGCCCGATATGTTCGGGCCGGATGCCGAAGGTGATCTTGTCGTCGACCTTGTAGTTGGGCAGCGCCTGCCGCAGCCTGAACTCGCTGCCCGAAACGTTGACCACCGCGCCGCCTTCGAGCGAGCGCACCGTGCCTTCGACGAAGTTCATCTTCGGCGAGCCGAGGAAGCCGGCGACGAATTTGTTGCACGGGTTGTTGTAGAGCTCGAGCGGCGCGCCGACCTGTTCGATATTGCCCGCCGAAAGCACCACGATCTTGTCGGCCATGGTCATCGCCTCGACCTGGTCGTGTGTGACGTAGATCATGGTGTTGCCGAGATCGTTGTGCAGCTTGGCGATCTCGACGCGCATCTGCACCCGCAATTCGGCGTCGAGGTTGCTCAGCGGCTCGTCGAACAGGAAGATGCGCGGTTCGCGCACGATGGCGCGGCCGATGGCGACGCGCTGCCGCTGCCCGCCGGACAATTGCTTTGGCTTGCGCTTCAGCAGCGGCTCGATGCGCAGGATCTCGGCCGCCCGCTGCACTCGCGGCTGGATCTCGGATTTCGGCACGCGCGCCGTCTCGAGCCCGAAGGCGAGGTTCTGGTACACAGTCATGTGCGGATAGAGCGCATATGACTGGAACACCATCGCAATGCCGCGCTTGGCCGCCGGCACCTCGTTCATCGGCTGCCCGTCGATGAGCAACGTGCCGCCGCTGATCGGCTCGAGCCCGGCGATCATCCGCAATAGCGTGGACTTACCGCAGCCCGACGGGCCGACGAATACCACGAACTCGCCCGGCTCGATCTCGAG
>JAEWCE010000099.1 GCA_023390785.1 Pseudomonadota bacterium | reverse complement strand
GTAAGCACCAAATACATGATGTTGATCATCTTCTGCCTGGGCTCTTTAGGTAAAGCCATGGTTAATTATATTTTTTGTTTTTAGTCAATTGTTGTTTGGATGTGATGCGTATGCTTGGCTATGTGGATTAACGTCCCTGCATTGCGCTCAGCATGTTGCCATACACTGAATTCAGGCGTCCCAGGTTTGTAGCCAGTTTACCGATTTCTTCTTTGGCTTTGTTTGCATCATCCACGCTGTTCATCATTGCCTGGCTGGCTTCTGCCATTTTACCGTAGAAGTTGTTCAACGCTTTCAGATGATTGTTGCTTTCTTTCAATTCCAGTTCATAAATAGTATTCAATGAACCAAGGTTTTTGGTAAGTACCTGAACCTGTTCGTGGAAACCACGTGCACTTTCAGATGCATTATTGAATGATTGCATTGTAGCAGCACTGCTTGAGAAAGCAGTAGCCATTGTACCGATTGCCGCAGTTGCTTCTTTTGTTTTGCTATTGAAATCGCCTGTAGATTTAACCACATCGCTAACGTCAGAGATTCCGGAAACTGTGGTTCCGAGTTTTTGAAAACCTTCGCCCAGTTTTTTCAGGTTTGCCGGAGTGATGTCTGCATCAGCCAACATTTTTTCCATATTTTGAAGCGCTGGATTTCCCGCAGGAACCGCCTTCATTTTGCCCTCATATTCTTCTTTAACCGCCGGGTAAATGATGTACATCACACCATAGATAAGGAAGATAACAGCCTCGGTATACAAACCGATCTTCAGCCAAATGTCCGCAATGGGTGTGTGTAGGATTTTCTGTAACGCACCAAAGATAACCGCTGCTGCACCAATTGATACACCTACGTCCATCCATTTACTTACGTTTGAAGGAATCTTAACTGACATGTTGATTTAAGTTTTTAAGTTTTAACTGGGATTGTTTTGAATAATTGGTTTATTGAGAAAAACTTTGGAAAAATAACCCGTTTTTCAGGAAAAAAACGGGTTATTTCTTGTAATAGTATAAAAGCTTTGTTATATTATTTTCCGCGCTTCTGAGATGGAGGAAGATCAATTACACAGCGGAAACCAATGTAGGATTTAGATGTGTCCTGGTATTCATAGGCCCGGGTGCTGGTTTGCAGGAAATAACCTACATCTTTCCAGCTACCACCACGGATCACTTTACGCTTCATACGCGGAGGATCAGAATCTTTCGCATTCCAGCGAATATCAGGGTTCATATCATGCTGGAAGTTGTACCCACCTTCATAATATAAAGATGAGGTCCATTCTGCAACATTCCCTGCCATATTATACAAACCGAAATCGTTAGGCCAGTATGCATCAGCACGAACTGTATAAAAACCTCCGTCTTCCGGATAGTTACCACGACCGGGTTTGAAGTTTGCCAGCAGGCATCCTTTTTTATTTCTCAGGTAAGGACCGCCCCAGGGATAAGACATTTGTGAACGACCGCCACGTGCAGCATATTCCCACTGTGCTTCCGTTGGTAAACGGAAATCGGATTCAGGTGAACGTTTTTTACCCTCGAGAAATGAATTCAAAAGATGCGTACGCCATTCGCAGAATGCGGTAGCCTGTTTCCAGGAAACACCTACAACAGGATAGTTACCAAAAGCAGGATGGTTGTAATATTTTTTAGCCATCGGCTCATTGTACGAGTAAGCGAAATCTCTTACCCAGCAGAGCGAATCGGGATAAACAGGAATCTGCTGTTTTACAATGAAGGCAGAACGGGGAATGGTTACATCCCGGTTCTGAGCCGCAGCTTTATAGTCGAAAACTTCGGACTGGTAAACAATCTTCTTGGCATCCAGTTCTTTTTTGCCAAAAATGCGGTTATCAGGAGTTACAACGATCGCATCGATTTTTTCAATGGTGGCTTTGTCGCCCCATTTAATGGTACTGGCTTTTTTCCAGTCAACATATTCATTGCCATCAGCACCCTGCTTCACGAAACCCATCAACTTCGCGGCAATAGAGTCGCGAACCCAGTTTGTAAACTGACGATATTCGTTGTTGGTGATTTCGGTTGCATCCATCCAGAATCCGCTAATGGAAACCTGTTTGTTGCGGGCAGTGTAATTGTAATTGATATCCTCGTCGCTGGGCCCCATATGGAAAGTGCCTGGTGGGATATAAACCATGCCGGGTGGCTTGGTAAGGTTCCAGCGTGCACCGGGAGAAACCCCGTGAAGCTGGCCGTCGTTCGGTAAAGATTTACCGGACTTGTTTTTTCTACAACTGGTCGTAGTGGTAGAAACGATAGCCACAAGGGCTATCAAACTTAATAACCGATTCGTCATTGTTTTTAAACTTTGAGGGTAATGGCAAATGTAATAATTATTTCGATTTACAATTCAACGGAAAACCTCCGCCGATATTATTTATCGCACAAAAACTACCTAAGCTCTCAAGTAACGGCTAAATTATTCAAAATATTGTGAACCGAAATGTTAACCTTTTATCTTTTTCAGCAAGTTTTCCAAATCTTTAACCTCATTAACAGGTGCGTAACAAAATTGCCTGTAACACAAGTATATAGCTGGTTTGTCA
>JAEWCE010000068.1 GCA_023390785.1 Pseudomonadota bacterium | reverse complement strand
TTTTTGCGGGGGGGGGGGGGCGGGGCCCGCGCCGTCCGGTCATGCGCCGAACGAGGACCTGACGCGCACAGCGAAAGCCCCGGCCTATCACAGCCGGGGCTTGCTGGGCACTTCAGAGGGAGGGCTGAAGCGCGAAGGACTCTCGCTTACTGCGCCGCGGACGATGCCGGAGCGGCCGAGCTGGCCTCAGTGGCCGGAGCCGAGCTGGCGGGGGCAGCCGACGGAGCCGCCGAAGTCCCATTGTCAGCCGGAGCCGTGGTCGCCGGAGTCTGCGGGGTCACCGCGGTACCGGAGTTGTCGGCCGGAGCCATCGGCGTGGTGTTGGTGTTGTTGTTGGTCACCGGCGCCGGAGTCGTATCGGCCGGAGCCGGGGTGGTCACGGCCGGCGTATTGTTGACCGTGGTGGTCGAAGGCTGCGAGTTGGCCGAGAAGACCAGGTAGGCAATGGCCAGCAACGCGAGGGCAACGATGATGCCCACAAACCAGCCGGTGGAATTGGACTCGCGAGAGTAGATGGTCCGGTTGGTACCATCATTGGTATAAACGGTATCGCGATCTGGGGTAGCCACGAGGACCTCCTTTGTTTGAGTACCGTATGGCTGCAAGAACGCGTGCCTGCCTGAATTGTTCCGATTGTCGGCAAGTGGCAGAGACAATTCAGGCCGCCATTTTAAGCCTTTGAGTCTGCTAGCTTATCTTTTGCCTCAAGGAGCATGGAACCGCTTGGCGAGATAGATCGTCGGTTCATAGACCGTATGTCCAAGCGCCACGTATGGCACGGTTTCGAGCGGCGTGAGCGAGTCGAAGTAGGGCGCGACCTCACCGAGGCCGAGCTGCGGGTCACTGACGACGAGCGCATCCTGGCCCTGATGCGCGGCGGGATGGAACCAGTAATCGTACTGGTCGTGTCGCGAGGAGATCGCCGTCACGTCGGGATCCTGCAGGGCGAAGCCGAGCTGGGCGGCGGTGGTATAGCGGGTGGCGGCGATGAAGCCCACGTTGTGCGACTGCTCCAGCGCCTTGATGCGTTCGGCAACGGCTGGCCAACCGAAGGTGGACGACGCCGTCCAGTCGTAGCGGCCGATCAAATTGCCGATCGGTACGGCGGTCTGGTCGAAGGCGAAACCGGCGGCGAGTAGCGTGCCATAGAGCAGGTGCAGCACCAGCACCCAGCGGCGGCGGATCCAGCCGGCGAGCAGCGGCATCAGCGGCAGGATCGCAACGATGTTCCAGTAGAAGAAGATCTCGACGAACATCGACAGGAACAGCATGCCGAGCGAGGAGGCGGCAAAGACGCTGAGCGACAGTATGCGGGCGCGATCGGCAAAGGGGGTGCCGAGCGGCCGGCGGGCCATGCCGACCACAGCCGGCACGAGGAAGGGCGACATCGCCAGTACGGCGACGACGAGGAATTCGAGGATATTGAGCGGATGGAAGGTGAAGAGCGAACCGCCCCAGCGTTCGGACAGATGGAATTTGTAGGAGGCGAAGCCTTCGGTGAAGTTCCACCAGATCACCGGCGCCTGAATGGCGACGGCGATGAGCGCGGCGGCGTAAAGGTGCGGCGACCGCCACATTCCGCGGACCGGCCGGTGAGCCATGAAGAAGACCACGAGGCCGACGCCGAGGAACACGCCATTGTACTTGGTGAGCACCGCAAGGCCGAGCGCAACGGCGCCGGCATAGAGCCAGCGCAGGCTGGGCGCACCCGCCTCATGCTTTTCGGCGAAGGTCACGAACAGGTGGATCGTGAGCGCGCTGAGGAAGATCAGCAGGTGGTCGTGAAAGGAGATGCCGCTCATCAGCCAGAACAGTGGCGAGGCGAGGTAGAGAGCGGCGGTGGGCCAGAACCAGGCGCCCGGATCGTCTGGCTTCAGCCGCCTGGCCCAGAGCCAGAAGATCCATAGCGTGCCGCCGAGGGTGAACCAGGTGAGGGCGCGGATGGCGAACAGGTTCCAGCCGAAGACCAGGTTCATCAGCCGCATCAGCCAGGGGTGCAACGGCGGGTGGTCGAAATAAGACCAGGCCAGCTTCTGCCCCCACATCCAGTAATAGGCCTCGTCGCCGATGGGCGGCATGAAGGCAGCAAGGTAGATCTTGAGCGCGAGGAGCAGGACGACGAACACCTGCGCGACGAGCACCGGACGGGAGGCGACGGAGGAGGGAGACGTCATCTGGTCTTGGCCTCAGCATGGAAGTGGCTGCCGAGGTAGATCGTCGGCTCGTAGATAATCTTGCCGAAAGCAGTGTAGGGCACGGATTCCAGCGGTGTCAGGGAGTCGAAATAGGGCGCGCCTTCGCCGATGCCGTATGCGGGATCGGCGACCACGAGCGCATCCTGGCCGCTATGTGCGGCGGCGTCGAACCAGATGTCGTACTGGTCGTGGCGCGATGACAGGTCGGTGACGTCGGGATCGCGCATGGCAAAGCCCAGCTGTGCGGCGCTGCCGTAGTCGGTGGTGGCAACGAAGCCGACGGGGTGGGTGCGCTCCAGCGCGCGAATGCGCGTCGCAACTTCAGGCCACCCGTGCAACGATGCAGTCGTCCACTTGCCCTCGTTCTGCGAGGTGATGGGAAAGAGCGTGTAGTTCACGAGGATCGAGAGGATGATGACGAGGCCATAGCCGAGGTGAAGATACAGCATCCACCGCCGCTCCATCCAGCCGGCGAGCAGCGGCATCAGGGCGACGAAGGCGACGATGTTCCAGTAGAAGTAGACGCTGGTGAACACCGACAGGCCGAGCGTGGCCAGGGTCGACAGCACGAAGGTTGCCACCGCCAGCGGGCGGGCACGCTCGGCAAAGGATGCCGCGACCGGACGGAGCGCGACAAGCACAATGGCCGGCAGGAGGAAGGGCGACAGAAAGCCGATCTCGATGGTGACGAAGCCGCTGAGCGTCTCCCAGGACGGGGCGAGCGGGATATCGTTCCAGCGCTGCGCCAGGTGAAATTCATACGAGGCAAAGCTGCGGCTGACATTCCACCACAGCACCGGCGCCTGCAGAACGATGCTCCACAGCGCGGCAAGATAGAGGTGCGGCGTGCGCCACAATGGCCGCAACGGCTTTGAGATGACGAGAAAGACCGCAAAGCCGAGACCAAGCAGCGCCCCGTTGTACTTGGTGAGCATCGCCAGTCCGAGCAGCGTTGCGGCGGCATAAAGCCAGCGCCAGTCGCCTCCGGTTCGCTCCCAGCGCTCGACAAAGACCAGCAGGCAGTGGGCGGAGGCGAGGCACAGAAGGATCAGCAGGTGATCGTGAAACGCGATGCTGCTCATCAGAAAGAACATCGGGCTCGCGAGATAGATCGCGGCACTGGGCCAGAACCACGCGGGGGGATCGGCGGGCTGCAGCCGCTTCGCCCATAGCCAGAAAATCCACAGCGTGCCGCCCAGCGTCAGCCAGGTGAGGCCGCGCAACGCGAACAGGTTCCAGCCGAAGAGATGGCTCATCACGCCGAGCAGCCAGGAGTGCAGCGGCGGGTGGTCGAGATAGGACCAGTCGAGCTTCTGGCCCCACATCCAGTAATAGGCTTCGTCGCCGTTGGGCGGAATGGCGATGGCGGCGTAGAGTTTGAGGAGCAGCAGCAATGCGACGGCGACCTGCGCCACGCGAATCGGCCGGTCGGTGACGCGCGGCGGCGCCACAGCCGTGCCCGTGTCGCGATCATGGTGCGGGCGGTCGATGAACTGCTCCAGTCGCGTCATGGCGCCCCGTTCGGTTGGTCGCACAGGCAATAGCGGATTTGGCCGATCCGGCAAGCCGGTCAGGGCTTAAAGCCGCGCCCCAGCCAGATTTCGAAGCTCCAGACGGTCTGGCCGCGGACGACAACGGGCACGTCCTCGAGCTTTTCGACGCTGGCGAAGCGCGGTGCGGCTTCGGCGATGGTGGAGCCGGCGCCGGCATCGGCGACGATCAGGGCGTCCTGGCCGGCATGGGCGGCGGCGTTCCACCAATAGTCGTTCTGCGAGGGCAGGTGGTTGAGGGCGGCGATGTCGGCATCGTGCAACTGGAAGCCGAGCTGGGCGGCGTGAGTGTAGCGGGCGGCGGCAAGGAAGGCCTCGGGATGCGCCTTGTGCTGCTCCGCCACCTCGGCAGCGAGTTCGGGCCAGCCGAAGCTCGCGGCGGCGCCGGTGTCGCCGAAGCCGAGGAGCTTCATCGGTCCGACGGTATAGTTGAGCAGGCCGACGGTGATGACGACAAGGCCGAAGGCAATATGCAGCAGCATCGCCAGCCGGTTGGACATGAGGCGGACGACGACCGGAGCGAGCACCGCGTAGGCGACGATGTTCCAGTGGACGTAGATGTAGATGTAGAGCGCGATGATGGCCCAGGCGAGCGTCGACAGCACATAGACGATGCCGGCGAGGCTAAGGCTGCGGGCATCGTCGTCGGAGCGGCGGCGGAGGAAGGGCAGGCGGAACAGGGCCAGGAACAGCACCGGCGACATCGAGGCCACCATGGCACCGAGGAAATCGACCACCTGGCGCAGGCTGGGCGTGCCCCAGTTGAGGTGGTCGCGCTCGGTGAAGTGGTAGCGCAGGCTGGCCCAGCCCTCGGTGAGGTTCCAGTAGAACACCGGCGCCTGCATCAGC
>JAEWCE010000283.1 GCA_023390785.1 Pseudomonadota bacterium | reverse complement strand
CCGCTTCGATCGCATGGCGCTCGCCCGGGCGCTCGCCAACCTGATGCGCGCGCAACGCGACCTGACCGCCGACGTGCGGGCCGCCGGCCGCGGCGAGATCGAAACCCGCCTCGCCGCCTGGCGCCAGGCCCGCCCCGACGCGGTGGACCGCGTCGCCGCCGCCGTGCATGGCCTGACCAAAGGCGACATGACCGTCTCCCGGCTAAGCGTCGCCGCCGGCCTGCTGTCGGACCTGGCGCGCTCGGCATGAGCGATGCTGGTGCGGCGCCGGCAAGTGGACACGAGGCGCGGCTGGTTGCCCTCGAAGCGGGCCGCGGCGTCGCCGCCTTCATCGTGTTGCTGCATCATCTGCTGCTCGGCTTTGCGCCGGCGGTGAAGGCAATGCTGGCCGGCAGCCTGCTGGGCTGGACCCAGAACGGCGCCGGCGCCGTGATCTTCTTTTTTGCGCTGTCCGGCTTTGTGCTGACCTCCCGTACTTTCGCCGGGCGCAGCGCCGGCCACGTGGTGGCCGACGCCATAAAGCGCTGGCCGCGGCTTTGGCTCGCCCCCGCCGTCTCGATGCTGGCCGGAGCGCTGGTGCTGCTCTGGCATCTCAATGCCAATGCCGACGCCGCAGCGGTCAGCGGGTCGCAATGGCTCATGAGCTTCGGCAACGCGCACCTGCCGCACGGCTTCCAACCCGGTCTGGTCGACGCGCTCGGGCAGTCCGTGACGCTTTGGTTCGGCGCCGACGCCAACTACAATTCGTCGCTGTGGACCATGCAGTGGGAGCTGCTCGGCAGCTTTGCGGTCTTCGCGCTGGCAGGCCTGCTCGCGACACGATCGGACAAGACCGCGGCGGCAACGTTTGCCCTCGCGGCGGTAGCGGCCACGCTGTTCGAGCCCTACCTGGTTCCCTTCGTGCTGGGTTGCGGCCTCGCCTGCCTATTGTCGCGGAGCGGCTGGAGGCCGACGCGACCCATGGCGATTGCACTGCTTGTCGCCGGCCTGCTGCTGCTGAGCTATGAAGGCGCGGCGAACCTGTTTTCACCGCTGCTGGCGCTGCCCCAATCGGGGCGCTGGTTGGCCGGGCTGCTGCTGCAGTCGGTCGGCGCGGTGGCCGTGATCGCGGCGTTAAGGTCCGATCTCGAGCGCGGCCTCTCCGGCCGCTTCGCGCGCTGGCTGGGGCAGTTGAGCTTTCCCGTATACCTGGTGCAGGTGGTCGCCATCTGCACGTTAGGCAGCGCCACCTTCGTCTGGGCAGCGGGTGCGCCACCGGCCGTGCGCTTTGCCTGCACCGCGGCCGCGACGCTGGCGCTGACGGTGGTTCTGGCCCTGCCCTTCGCCCTGCTCGACGCCTGGTGGCGCCGGCGGGTGAGCACTTTTGTGCGCCGCGCCGTGCAGCGGCCAGTGAAGGCGCGGGCCTAGCAATCGTTGAACGCAAACGGCGCGATACACATCGGAGGTCTTGGTGCGAACGAACATCGACGTCAATGACGACTTGATGACGCAGACCATGCAGGTCACCGGCAAGACGACCAAGAAAGCGGCGATTGAAGAGGCCATACGCCGGGCGGTGCGCAATGAGGAGCTTCGGCAGGCCCTCGAACGCCTTCGCGGAGTCGGCTGGGACGCGCCGCCTATCCGGCTCAGTGCCGGAAGTGGCGCATGCCGGTCAGCACCATTGCGACCCCCTTGTCGTTGGCGGCGTCGATGACCAATTGATCGTTGACCGAGCCGCCCGGCTGGATGACGGCGGTGGCCCCCGCCTCGACCGCCGCCAGCATGCCGTCGGGGAACGGAAAGAACGCGTCGGACGCCACCACCGACCCCTTGGTCAGCGCCTCGTCGAGGCCCGCCGCCTGCGCCGCATCCACCGATTTGCGGTGCGCGATGCGTGAGGAATCGACGCGGCTCATCTGCCCCGCGCCGATGCCCACGGTGGCACCGTCCTTCACATAGACGATGGCGTTGGATTTGACGTGCTTGGCGACGGTCATGGCGAGCTTGAGGTCGGCCAGCTCGGCCGGGCTCGGCTGCTTTTTCGTCACCACCTTGAGTTCGAGCTCGTCGATGCGGCCGCTGTCGCGGCTCTGCACCAGCATGCCGCCGCTCAGCGATTTGAAGGTGAGCCCGGCCGCCTTCGGATCGGCCAGCGCGCCGGTGAGCAAGAGGCGCAAATTCTTCTTGGTGGCGATGATCTTCTGCGCTTCGGCGCTGGCCGCGGGGGCGACGATGACCTCGGTGAAGATCTTGGTGATCTCGCCGGCGATGGCCGCGTCGATCTCCTGGTTCAGCGCCACGATGCCGCCGTAGGCCGACACCGGATCGCAGCGATAGGCCTTCTGGTAAGCATCGACCAGCGACGTGCCGGTGGCGACGCCGCACGGATTGGCGTGCTTGATGATGGCGACCGCCGGCACGGCAGGATCGAACTCCGAGATCAGCTCGAAGGCCGCATCGGTGTCGTTGAGGTTGTTGTAGCTCAGCGACTTGCCCTGCACCTGCGTCGCGGTAGCCACCCCCGGGCGCTTGTCGCCATTGGTGTAAAAGGCTGCCCATTGGTGCGGGTTCTCGCCATAGCGCATCACTTCGGCGAGCTGCCCGCCGAACGTCCGGTATGGAATATCGTTATAGCCGAGCGTCTGCGCGAACCAGTTCGAGATCGCGGCATCATAGGCGGCGGTGCGGGCATAGGCCTTGGCAGCAAGCTTTTGCCGCAATTCGTAGGGCACCCCGCCCTGCTGCCGCATCGCCTCGAGCACGGGCCCGTAGTCGTTGGGATCGACCAGCACGGTGACAAAGGCATGGTTCTTGGCCGCCGAGCGGATCATTGCCGGCCCCCCGATGTCGATGTTCTCGATGGTCTCGTCATACGAAGCGCCGCGCGCGATGGTCGCCTCGAACGGGTAGAGGTTGACCACCACGAGATCGATCGGGCCGATCTGGTGCGCCTCCATCGCCGCCTTGTGCTTGGGGTTGTCGCGCACTGCCAAGAGGCCCCCATGCACCTTGGGGTGCAGCGTCTTCACACGGCCGTCCATCATTTCGGGAAAGCCGGTGAGGTCGGCAATGTCGCGCACCGCGGCGCCCGTGCCGGCGATCAGCCTGGCCGTGCCGCCGGTCGACACCAGCTCCACCCCGAGCCGCGCCAGCTCCTTGGCGAAGTCCTCGATGCCGGTCTTGTCGAAGACGCTGAGCAGCGCGCGCTGGATGGGAACGACGGTATGAGGCATGGCGGCACCCTTGCTGTTTCGCGCGGGTGGCTAGCATGGCCGCCGGCAGAAGAAAACCGGCGGCCATGCTCTTTTGGATCAGGCGCTGGCGAGGCCGCGCGTCAGCTCAAGCGCCTGGCGCTCGAACAGCCGGCGGTAGATACCGCCCTCCCGCCGCACCAGCTGGTCGTGCGTGCCCTCTTCCACCACGGCGCCCTTGTCGAACACCAGCAGCCGGTCGAGCGCCCGCACCGTCGACAGTCGGTGGGCGATGACGATGGTGGTGCGCCCTACCATCAGCCGCTCCATCGCCTTCTGGATCAGCACCTCGGATTCGGAGTCGAGCGAGCTCGTCGCCTCGTCGAGGATGAGGATCGGGCTGTCGGCGAGGAAGGCCCGGGCGATGGCGACGCGCTGCCGCTCGCCGCCCGAAAGCTTGACCCCGCGCTCGCCCACCAGCGTCTCGTAACCCTTGGGCAGGCCGGTGATGAAATCGTGGGCGCTGGCGAGCTTTGCCGCCTCCATGATCTCGTGCCGCGTCGCGCCCGGCCGCGCATAGGCGATGTTCTCGGCCAGCGAGCGGTGGAACAGGATCGGCTCCTGCTGCACGATGGCGATCTGCGCCCTCAGCGAGGCCTGCGTCGCCTCGCGGATGTCGCGGCCGTCGATCAGGATGGCACCCTCGGTCACATCGTGCAGCCGCTGGATCAGCTTGACGAACGTCGTCTTGCCCGACCCCGAATGCCCGACCAGCCCTACGCGCTGCCCGGCGGGGATGGTGACCGAGAAATCGCGGTAGAGCGGCGTGGCGTGCTTGCCATACTGGAAGCTCACGTGGTCGAACCTGACCTCGCCTTCCTCGATAACGGCGGGCTTGGCGCCCGGCCGGTCCTCGATGCCGAGCGGGTGGAACTGCACCTCGACAAGCTCCTCCATGTCGTTGACCGAGCGCTGCAGATTGCGCACGTGCTGGCCGATGTCGCGCAAATACCCCTGCAGCACGAAGAACGAGGTCAACACCAGCGCGATATCACCGGCGCTGGCCAGGCCCTGCTGCCAGAACAGGATGGCGACGCCAACGATGGCGGTGCGCAGGACGATCAGCGTCGCGCCCTGGAAGCCGCCATTGAGCGTGCCGCGCTTCCAGGTGCGTTCGGTGCGGTGCCGCCATTTGCCGACGACGTGGCTCAGCCGCTCTTCCTCGCGATCCTCGGCGCCAAAACCCTTGACCACCGCGTTGCACGAGATGGCGTCGGCCAGTGCCCCGCCCATGCGCGTATCCCACGCATTGGCGAGCGTGGCCGCCGGCGACACATAGCCCACCGACAGCACCACCGTGAGCCCGATATAGACCGCCGATCCAACGGCGATCACCAGCCCCATCAGCGGCCAGATCAGGCCGAGCAGGATCGAGGTGCCCACCAGCATCACCACCGAGGGGAACAGCATAATGATCAGCGTGTCGTTGAGCATGTCGACGCCCCACATGCCGCGCGTCACCTTGCGCACGGTCGAGCCGGCGAAGGTGTTGGCGTGCCAGTCGGTCGAAAAGCGCTGCACCCGGTGGAAGGCGCTTTGAGCGATGTCGGCCATGATCTTGAGGGTGAACGCGATCAGCACCATGAAGCCGAACTGGCGGATCACGACCGAGCCGAGGCCGAGCGCGATCAGCATCGCGAACGCCGTGAGCGCCGCCGCCAGCGCCTCGCCGCCGGTGCCGCCGCTGACGGCGGTTACTAGGTTCCCGGCATAGAGCGGGGTCAGCACGTCGGCGACCGTCGCCAGCATGAACAGCGCGAACATGCCGAAGACGCGCCACGGCTGGTGCTTCCAATGCGCCATGAGGAAGCCCAGCACCTTGCGGTAGGCGTCGCCGCGAAGATCGATTTTCAAACGGGCCATGATGTGTTCCGGCAACGGATGCGCCGGGTCCCAGATGGATATAGGTTGGAGAACGGCCGCAGGCCGGCGGAAGCAAAAGTCGCTGGGGTGGGAAGAGGGGCCGAGACGGCCGACGACGACTCAGGCGGTCGGGGAAAACGCCGCGCGAGGCGGTACGGACATGGACATGCAGCGCCTCCCTGGGTTGGTGTCGCGTCGAACGGCCCTATATCCGACAGCCAGGGAGGCGGCAAGGGCCGCACCGCTACAGCCTTGAAGGATAATCCGGCAATGCCGCTGACCCATCTTCGCACCATTCCGATCCTGCGCAGCTTCGACGAGGCCAAGGCGCGCGAATTCTATGTCGGCTGGCTCGGCTTCGCCGTCGACTGGGAGCACCGCTTCGAGCCCACCGCCCCGCTCTACATGCAGGTGAGCCGCGCCGGCATCGTGCTGCACATCTCCGAGCACCACGGCGACGGCTCGCCCGGCGCGCATGTGCGGGTCGAGATCACCGGCGTGCGCGCCTACCACGCCGAACTGATCGCCAAGGCCTACAAGAACAACCGCCCCGGCCTCGAACGGCCCGACTGGGGCGGCACCGAATTCACCGTCATCGACCCCGTCAACAACCGCATCACCTTCGCCGAAGCGGACGCCGGCGAGTCTTGAGCCTCGCATCGGCGCCCCACCCACCTTGTGATGAATGCGCAGATTGGCACCCGCGGTTGCCCCGATCCCCGCCCTTCGCGCCAATTCGCTGCCCCCGCAGCTCGCGGCAGTGATCTTGCGGCCCTTGACCTCCTCCCGGCGACGCGCCATTACCCGCGGCGAAAGGATCCTGCCATGGAAAAGTTCACCCAGCTCACGGGCGTCGCGGCGCCGTTGCCGATCATCAACATCGACACGGACATGATCATTCCCAAGCAGTACCTCAAGACCATCAAGCGCACCGGCCTCGGCACGGCGCTGTTTTCCGAGATGCGCTACAACGAGGACGGCTCGGAGAACCCCGATTTCGTGCTCAACAAGCCGGCCTACCGCCACGCTTCCATCATTGTCGCCGGCGACAATTTCGGCTGCGGCAGCTCGCGCGAGCATGCCCCCTGGGCGTTGCTCGATTTCGGCATCCGCTGTGTCATCTCCACCAGCTTTGCCGACATCTTCTACAACAACTGCTTCAAGAACGGCATTCTGCCCATCGTCGTCACTCCCGAGCAGTTGAAGCTGCTGATGGACGACGCCGAGCGTGGCGCAAACGCCACCATCTCGGTCGATCTCGAAGCCCAGACGATCCGCGGCCCCGATGGCGGCACCATTCATTTCGATATCGACCCGGCCCGCCGGCAGGTCCTGCTCGAAGGCCTCGACGACATCGCTGCGACGATGCAGGAAGGCGCTCAGATTGCTGCCTTCGAGCAAAAGCTCAGTGCCACCCGGCCCTGGATCTGACCTGATGGTACAGCGCGTTTCGACGGGCTCGCCGTTCGAGCACAAATTCGGCTATTGCCGTGCGCTGCGCCACGGCGACACCGTCTACGTGTCGGGCACCACCGGCTACGACTACGCCAGCATGCAGATGCCCGACGGGGCGGGCGCCCAGGCGCGCAACGCGCTCGCCACCATCGACAGGGCGCTGCACGAGGCCGGCGCCTCGCTGGCCGACACCGTGCGTGTCGTCTACTACGTCGCCGACCGGTCTTATATCGACGACGTCGTGGCTGCCGTCGGCCCGGTGTTCTGCACTATCCGCCCGGCAGCCACCATGCTGGTGACCGCGCTGATCGAGCCCGCCATGAAGGTCGAGATCGAAATCACCGCCCGGATCGGCGCCGGGGCACCGCGGGACTAGAACCCGTAGTCGAGCACCGTCAGCGTGCGCACCCGGCCGGCATCGACCCATTCGATGCTGCTGTTGACGTGCATGCCGATCAGCGCCGCACCGACCGGACCGAGGATCGTGACGTTGCCGCGCTCGCCCCACGGCCGGTTCGGATAGGCAAGCCGCCCGATCCGTACCTGCGGCTCGTCGTCGAGCCTGAACAGCACATTGTGGCCCATCGCCACCCCGCCCGGCTCCCACGGGTGCACGATCGCGGCCCGGTTGAGTTCGCGCTCGAGATAGGCCGACACATAGGGCAGCCGGTCGCGCACGCCTTCGGCGAGCAGCGAGACCCGATTGTAGTCGTCGGAATTGATGACGATGTCGGGCAACGGCAGTGACGGAAACACAGCGAAAGCTCCATGGGCAGAGGCGGCAGTTGAGCGAGCCATGCTTGCCTCGTCAATAGGCCAACTGCCCGCACGATGATCACATTACGACAGCTTTGTTGACCTGAAATGGCGACCATGTCACACAGTCTGCCGCTTGTCTGGGCAAGCCGCACAATTTCTGTTCATGGGGACATACATATGACGGAAGAGACATTGCTCGACCGCGCTCTGGTCCGGCTCGAAGATGCAGCGAGCCATCTGCAGATCGACCCGGACGTCATCGAAAAGCTGAAATATCCGCGCGAGACCACCAAGGCCCGGCTGTTGATCCGCATGGACGACGGCTCGCGCAAATCCTTCGTCGCCTGGCGCTGCCGCTACGACGACACCCGCGGCCCGACCAAGGGCGGCATCCGCTTCCATCCCGACGCGTCGGTCGAGGAGGTGGAGACGCTGGCCTTCTGGATGACCTTCAAATGCGCCGTGATGAACCTGCCCTATGGTGGCGGCAAGGGCGCCGTGCGCGTCGATCCGCGCCAGCTGTCCAAATCCGAGCTGGAGCGCCTGTCGCGCGCCTACATCCAGGCCTTCGCCCGCACCGTGGGCCCGGATCGCGATATCCCAGCGCCCGACGTCTATACCAACGCCATGATCATGGGCTGGATGGCCGATGAATACGGCCAGATCGTCGGCGCCGTCACCCCGGCGGTGATCACCGGCAAGCCCATTGCGCTGGGCGGCTCGCTCGGCCGCAACGACGCCACCGCCCGCGGCGGCTATTATCTGGTGCGGCATCTGGCGAAAGAGCTGGGGCTCGAAGGCCGGCACACGGTCGCCATCCAGGGCTTCGGCAATGCCGGCCAGTACTATGCCGAGCTGGCCGCCGCCGACGGCCATCTGGTCGTCGCCGTCTCCGACTCGACCGGCGCCATCGCCAAGCCGGACGGCCTCGACGTGCCGAAACTGCTCG
>JAEWCE010000269.1 GCA_023390785.1 Pseudomonadota bacterium | reverse complement strand
CACTATGCCCGCCTCGACCGCCTCGCCAAGAACGAACGCGTCACCGTCGCCTCCTGCACCCGCCACGCCCGCTGGTGCCTCGTGCACCAGCTCGACGGCGGCCCCTCCGGCTGGGTGCCCGGCAGCTACCTCGTCGGCTCGGCGGCCAAGAACGCCGTAACACCGTTCGAGTTCAGCTTCGATCCGCTCGATCCGGGCGGCTTCTTTCACCATCGCTGAGCGCTGGGATCGGTAAAATTGTATCCTAAACGGCGGGTTCAGCCCCGCTTCAGACGGGGCCGGCTACTCCTCGGGTCAAGGCAAGCGATTGCCCATCCCGAACCCGAATGGAGATCATCATGTCGTTTACCCTCAAGTCCGCCGCCCTCGCCGCCACCCTGCTCGTCGCCACCGCCGGCGGCGCCTTTGCCAGCCAGTATGCCGTGCTCGACCACGACGTGCTGGTGCGCGCCTACCACGCCAACGGCTCGGCCGTGATCAACTCCGCCGACGAAGGCGACTACGTCAAGATCCTCGCCCACTGGGGCAATTGGTACAAGATCAAGGTCGATGGCCCCGATGGCTGGGTCAAGGCCAATGCCCTCGACTTCGGCGGCCCGAGCTACCCCTACGGCTCGAGCCCGGTCCACGCCTGCTTCTGGGGCCCGGTCGGCTACGTCTGCATCGACTGACCCCGTCGTTCCCAGCGACCGCGCCGGTCTCCCCTCGCGGGAGGCCGGCGTTGCTTTCGCCCGCGCCGGCCATTATCTCAGTCGCCGGAAGGACCGCCGATGGCCACCCCGGGCATGAAGCCGTACATCAAGCTCGCCTCGACCCTGGTGCTGATCGGCACCGGCCTGTTCAGCATCGAGCAATATGGCCTCGGCAAACTCGAGGGTTCCAACCACAGCGTCCATCTCGACGGCACGGTGCTGTCGCTGCTGGTGCTGGCGCCGCTGCTGCTGATCGCCGCCGGCGCCATCGTCTTCATCGTCGGCAAGCTGCGGCGGCTGTAGCGCGGTCACTCCACCCGCAGCCGCTCGACGTCGATGCCCTTGGCGAGCAGCGGCGCCAGCATCTGCCGACCGAGGATTTCGTTGATACCATAGAGCACCAGCGCGCCTACCAAAAGCGCCACGCCGAAGCCGCGCGATCCATCCTCCGTCGCCACCAGGATGGCGCCGATCACCGCCACCACCACGCCGCCGAACAGCAGGTACAGCCGGCGGTCGCGCTGCACCTTGAGGTTGTGCGCGCTCGACAGCAGCAGGTCGCGCAGTTCCGTGTCGCTCATCGCCGCCAGCTCGGGATTGCTCCGTTCGCGCCGGATGGTTTCGATATACGCCTCGACCCGCCGCTCGGTCATCGCCTGCTTGGCCGCCGCGGCCCGGCCGCGCAACAGGTAGCTCGCCGCCAGCCCCAGCAGCACCAGTACCAGCCCGAATTCGAGCACCACACCCATTTGAGCCCCTTTCAGGTTCAGCCGATGCAGGTAAAGGTGCCCATCGCAAGGCCGGCTTTCAAGGCCGGAGGAGACGGCGCGCCGGCATGAACGAGCCACTATGGATCTGGACCAAGCTGTTCCTGCGCCTCGGTTTTGTGCTGCTGGGCGTCGGACTTATCCCCCTCCTCCTGACCCAGACTATACTCACCGGGGTCGATCAATTGATTCCGGTGATGCTGAGTCTGTCCGTTGCGCCTCTTGGTCTCCTCTGCCTCCTCGTCGCCCTCATTCTTTTCCTGGCAGCGCTGCTTCGGCGGCCGCCGGGACCTTCTTGATCCGCTCGCGCGCCATCACCACCAGGCCCGCCGCGACGATGATGCCGGCGCCCACCAGCGAGATCGGATCGATCCATTCGTGAAAGATCGCGTAGGCCAGGGCGATCGACCACGGCAGCGACGTGTAGTTGAACGGCTGCAGCGTGCTCGCCGGGGCCATGCCCAGCGCCACGATCATCATGCCGTGCGCCGCAACGCCCGTGACCATGATGTAGCCGATCAGCAGCGTCGTATCGAGGTCGAGCGGCGCCCAGAAGAACACCCCGACGGCCGTGCTGATCGCCAGCCCCACCAGCCCCACATACGCCATGCTGGTGGTGGCGCTGTCGGTCGCCGACACCTTGCGCGTCAGCACGATGTAGAGCCCGTAGCAGCCGCCGGAGCCCGCCGCATACAGCACGCCCAGGTCGAGCGGCACGCCGCCCGGCCGCACGATGATCAGCGCGCCAACAAAGCCCACCGCCACCGCGGTCAGCCGGAACACGCCGACCTTCTCGCCCAGCAGCGGAATGGCGAACAGCGTCACCAGCAACGGATAGACCAGCGTGATCGACTGCACCGCGGGGAGCGGCACGGTCTTCAGCGCCAGCACATACATCCAGATATCGGCAATGAGCAGCGCGCCGCGGGTCACCTGTGCCACCGGCTGGCGGGTCCGCAGCGTCTCGCGCACCGACCCCTTGCGCAGCGCCAGGAACACCGAGAACGCCCCGAAGGCCCAGAAGCGCATCATCGTCATCTGGAACGGCGAAACGGACTGCACCAGGAACTTGCTCATCGCGTCCTGTGTCGCAAAGATCAGGATCGCGACCAGCGCGAGAAAGATCCCGCGCCCCACATTGTCCTGCCGGGCGCCCGCCGCAAACTCGCTCATGTCCAGGAACCTGCAGTCGCAACACCGGGCCGCGCCGCCGCGGCCCGGTTGAGATCGTTGATGCTACTTCGCCGTGGCGTTCTTGATCGCCCCGACGATGGCCGTCAGGATGCCGCCGGCCACCAGGCCCGTCACCCCCTGCCCCACATAGGCGCCGCCGCCGGTACCGGCCACGAGGCCCGCGAGGCCCGGCACCAGCCCGGCCAGCCACGTGCCGCCGACGCCCCCGATCAGGCCGACGATGGCGTCGACCGTCGGATTGATACTTACCTGCTTGGCAACCCGTCCGGTGCCATAGCCGCCGATCGCACCCAGGATGATTTGGATGATAATGCCTACCAGATCCATAGTATTGCACTCCTTCCCAAAGACGGGGTGCGCCCCCGTTCGCACATGAAACACTATGCCCCACCCGCGTGCGCCGGAAGGCCAAACTGCCGGCTGTCAACCGCCCATCGACGCCCTTCCGGCCGCGGGTTCCACGTCCTATTTCTAGAGTGCCATGCCGCCTGAGCCGAATCGCAACTCCCCCGCCGTCGCCCTGGTGACCGGCGCCGCCAACCGGCTCGGCGCCGCCATGGCGCAGACCCTCGCCTCGCGCGGCTACGCCGTGATCATCCACCATCGCAGTGGTGGCGACGATGCGCGCGCCCTCGTCGAGCGGATCGTCGCCGCCGGCGGCCGCGCCGCGGCACTCAAGGCCGATCTCGCCATCCGCCGGCAGCGCGCGGCCCTCATCGAGAAGGCCGGCAGGCCGTTCGGGCCGCTGACTGTGCTCGTCAACAATGCGTCCTCGTTCGAACCGGATTCGGTCGCCGACCTCGACGAGCAATTGTGGGACCGCCATTTCGCCATTCATGTCGAGGCGCCCGCCTTCCTTGCCCGCGATTTCGCCGCGCAATTGCCTGAGGGCGTGCAGGGCAACATCGTCAACCTCATCGACGAGCGCATCCTGCACCTGACGCCGAACTACTTCAGCTACACGCTCAGCAAGGCCACGCTGCGCACCATGACCCACACCATGGCGCAGTCGCTCGCCCCGCGCATCCGCGTCAACGCCATCGGGCCCGGTCCCACCCTCAAGGAAAAGGGGCAGTCCGACGCGGCCTTCGCCCGTTCGCAGGCTGCCGCACCGCTCGGCTACGGCGCCGATGCGACCGACGTCTGCGCCGCCCTGCTCTATCTGCTCGAGGCGCGCGCCGTGACCGGCCAGATGCTCGCCGTCGACGGTGGCAAGTCGCTCGACTTCCCGGCGCAGCGCGGGCCCACGCCGCGGAGACCGGCATCATGACGGCCCCGACGCAGACCGGCGCCGACATCATCCGCGCCTTCGTCAAGACGCTACCATCGGCTCCCGGCGTCTACCGCATGCTCGATGAGGCGGGCGAGGTCATGTATGTGGGCAAGGCTCGCAGCCTCAAGGCGCGCGTCACCAACTACACGCGCCCCGAGGGCCTCGACGTTCGGCTGCAGCGCATGGTCGCCGCAACGCGCACCATGGAATTCGTGCGCACCGAGACCGAGGCCGAAGCGCTGCTGCTCGAGGCCAACCTCATCAAGCGCCTGAAGCCGCGCTTCAACGTTCTGCTGCGCGACGACAAGAGCTTTCCCTATATCCTCATCGCCACCGAGCACGAAGCCCCCGAGTTGATGAAGCACCGCGGCACGCGGCGGAAGCAGGGCCACTATTTCGGTCCCTTCGCCTCGGCGCTCGCGGTCAAGCGCACCATCACCGCCCTGCAGAAGGCCTTCCTCCTGCGTACCTGCTCGGACAGCTTCTACAAGGCGCGCACACGCCCCTGCATGCTGCACCAGATCAAGCGCTGCTCCGCCCCCTGCACCGGCGAGATTTCGCTCGAGGCCTACGCCGAGCTTGTCGGCGAAGCCCGTCAGTTCCTTTCCGGCCGGAGCAAATCGGTGCAGGATCATCTGCAGGCCGAGATGAACCAGGCTGCCGAAGCGCTCGACTTCGAGCGCGCTGCGCTGCTGCGCGACCGCCTCAGCGCCCTCGCCCTTGTCCAATCGCAGGGCGACGTCATCGCCCGCGGCATCGAGGAGGCCGACGTCTTTGCCATCGCCCACGAGGCCGGCCAGTTCTGCGTGCAGGTGTTCTTCTTCCGCGCCCACCAGAACTGGGGCAACTACGCCTATCGACCGAAGGCCGACCCCACCCTCACCGATACCGAAGTGCTCGAAGCCTTCATGGGCCAGTTCTACGAGGACCGGCAGCCGCCGAGACTCGTCCTGCTCAGCCACGAGCCATCCGATCGCGCCGTGCTCGAGGAAGCGCTGACCTCGCGCCTCGGCGCCCGCGTCCGTGTCGAAATCCCGCAGCGCGGCGAAAAGCGCGACCTCGTCAACCACGCGCTCAACAATGCCCGCGAAGCGCTCGGCCGCCAGCTCGCCGAAGGTGCCACGCAGCGCCAGCTCCTCGAGGGCGTCGCCGAGCTATTCGGCCTCGACGAGGCGCCGCGCCGCATCGAAGTCTACGACAACTCCCATATCTCGGGCACCAACGCCGTCGGCGCCATGATCGTGTCTGGCGAGGAAGGCTTCTCCAAAAAGCACTATCGCACCTTCAACATCCGCTCGACGGACATCACTCCGGGCGACGATTTCGGGATGATGCGCGAGGTCCTGACGCGGCGCTTCTCACGCCTCGCCAGCGAGAGCGACCCCGAAGCCGAGGACGAGCAGACCGGCATGCCCGACTGGCCCGACGTGGTTTTCATCGACGGCGGCCAGGGCCAGCTCAACGCCGTGCGCGAAGTCATCGGCAAGCTCGACCTGCAGCGCGAGGTCACCTTCATCGGCATCGCCAAGGGCGAGGAGCGTGATGCCGGCCGCGAGAAGTTCTTCATGGAGGGCAAGGAGCCTTTCATGCTGCCGCACCGCGACCCCGTACTCTACTTCGTGCAGCGCCTGCGCGACGAAGCCCACCGCTTCGCCATCGGCACGCATCGGGCCCGGCGCAAGAAGGACATCGTCCGGAACCCGCTCGACGAGATCGAAGGTATCGGCCCCACCCGCAAGCGCGCTTTGCTGCAGCATTTCGGTTCGGCCAAGGCCGTCAGCCGTGCCTCGCTCGCCGACCTTGCCGCCATCCCCGGCATTTCCAACGCCATGGCGCAGCTCGTCTATGATCACTTCAACCGAACCGGGTAGGCCCGGTCGGGCCTCGCAGCCGCAGGGCCGCGAGGCAGCACGCGCTCTGACCCGCCGCCGGTCACTCGGCCGGTACGGCCTCCGGGACCGAGCCCTTCTTGCGGCTCAAGGCCCCGAACCACGACGCCAGCGCCGCACCCAGGTACAGCACCAGCGAGATGGTGAAGGCGATCTTGATGCCCACCATGAACGGCCCGCTCAGCAGGTCCGGGAAGAAATGCGACCCGGTGATCGTCGCCTGCTGCGCCGGCGTCAGCGCCAGCAGCGCCGCATGCGGGATCAGCTCGCCCATCGGGTTGTAGCCCAGGAACGCGGCGAACAGGCTCGCCACCGGTGGCTCGTTCGCCACCTGGGCCGCCACCGCCTGCGGCAGTCCCTGTGCGATCAGGTGCGTCTCCATGGCCGCCGGCAGGCTCAGCGCCAGCCCGATGATCATCAGGGTGAAGAACACGCCGATCGACAGCACCTGCCCCGCGTTCATTGCCGTGGCGCGGATGCCGGACGCCTGCCCGCGCTCCTGCGCTGGAACGGCGTTCATCGTCTGCGTCGCATTGGGCGCCGAGAACAGCCCCGAGCCGACGCCGTTGAGAAACAACAGCACCGCGAACATCCAGTAGGCGAAATCGGCCTTGAGCAGCATCAGTCCGAGGAACGTCAGGGCCCCCAGGATCATGCCGCCCGCCGCAAACAGCTTCGGCCCGTAGTGGTCGCTGAGCCAGCCCGACACCGGCCCGATCAGCAGCACGCCAACCGTCAGCGGCAGCATGAAAATGCCGGCCCACAGCGGCGTCGATTCGAACGAATAGCCGTGCAGCGGCAGCCAGATGCCCTGCAGCCAGACGATCAGCATGAACTGCAGTCCGCCGCGCCCGATCGAGCCCAGCAGCGTCGCCAGCACGCCGGTGGTGAACGGCCGGATGCGGAACAGCCGCAGATCGAGCATCGGCGCCTCGACCCGCGTCTCGATGAACAGGAACGCCACCAGGAACGCGATGCCGATCGCCAGTTCCCCCAGCACCCGCGGGCTGCCCCACGCCATCAGGTCGCGGCCATAGGGCTGGATGCCGTCATTGATGCCAACCAGCACCAGCACCAGCCCGATCGCGAAGGTGATGTTGCCCCACCAGTCGAGGCGGCCGTGCTTGCGCTCCAGCGCCACGTCGCGCAGGCTGATGTAGGCCCAGATCGTGCCGATCACGCCGATCGGAACGTTGATCCAGAAAATCAGGCGCCAGTCGATATCCGCCAGGAGCCCGCCGAGCACGAGGCCGAGGAACTGCCCGGCAATCGCCGCCATGATATTGATGCCGAGCGCCAGCCCGCGCTGCTCGTGCGGAAACACGTCGATCAGGATCGCCGTCGAGGTCGCCGTCAGCATGGCGCCACCCACGCCCTGCACCACGCGCATGCCGACCAGATACCAGCCCGCTCCGTCGCCCGTCGGCATGAAACTCAGCGCCACCGACGCAAGGGTGAAGATCAGGAAGCCGAGATTGTAGATCTTGGCCCGGCCGAACATGTCGCCCAGCCGTCCGAAGCTCACCACCAGTACAGAGGTCACCACCATGTAACCCATGATGGTCCACAACAGGATGTTGGTGTTGCCGGGGTCGAGCGGATGCAGCCCGATACCGCGGAATATTGCGGGAAGACTGATCAGCACGATCGAGGCATTGATCGTCGCCGCCAGCATGCCAAGCGTCGTGTTGCTCAGCACCATCCATTTGTGATTTTTCATTTCAGTGGGCATAACTGCAATCCGGATAGGGGCAGACCGCTCTGGCCGGTAGGGGCGAACCATATAATTAGGATACTAACTATTGGCAACGGATGACGATGCATATCTGCTGCGCGACCTGACGCGGGACCTGCTGCTGGCGGGCCGCCTTTGGCGCAAGATGGCGCGGCACGCTGCATCGGCCCACGGCCTCTCCGAAGCGGCGTCCTCGCCACTGTTGTGGATCGAGCGGCTGGGGGAAAACGTCCGTCAGACGGCCCTTGCCGACGCCGTCGGCATCGAGGGGGCCTCACTCGTTCGCCTGCTCGATGAACTGCAGACCTCGGGCCTCATCACCCGCGAGCAGGACCCCACCGACCGCCGGGCCAATGCCGTCAACCTCACCGAACGCGGCCGCACCGTGGTCGGCGAGGTCAACGACACCCTGACCCGCCTTCGCCTCGACGTGTTCGCCGACACTTCCCGTCAGGATGCCGAGGCGGCCGTCCGCGTCTTCAAGGCCATCGAGGCGGCCGCCGCGCGCGCCGACGAGCCCTCGTGACAAACCCGAACAGCTGCGCTACACAATCGCCATGACCCTCGTCCGCGCCACGTTCTCGTATTGGTACTTTAGCAGCCGATGCCCGCTGGCAGCCGGAGGGGTGCGTTCGATCTGAAACCAGGCGAACCGCAAATTTTCCCGAAGCCGCCAGCGACTGGCGGCTTTTTTGTCGCCGGTCCACCACCTCAAGGACCAGTGAAATGCTCAAATCGACCGACGACCTCCGCATCCGGGATATCAGGGAGCTCCGAACGCCCGCGGAGGTCATGCAGGAGTTCCCGCGCACCGACGCCGCCACGCGCACGGTTCTGGCCGCCCGGCATGCTCTGCACAACATCCTTCATGGCAGCGATGACCGCCTGGCCGTGGTTGTCGGCCCCTGCTCCATCCACGATCCCGCCGCCGCCCTCGACTACGCCCACCGCCTGCTGGCCGTGCGCAAGCGCCTCGCCGACCGGCTCGAGATCGTCATGCGTGTTTATTTCGAGAAACCCCGCACCACTGTCGGCTGGAAGGGCTTGATCAACGACCCCGACCTCGATGGCAGCTTCAAGATCGACCAGGGCCTCGGTATCGCCCGCGCCCTGCTGCGCGACATCGCCGATCTGGGCCTGCCGGCCGGCTGCGAGTTTCTCGATATGACCACGCCCCAATATTTCGCCGATCTGGTGAGCTGGGGCGCCATCGGCGCTCGCACCACCGAGAGCCAGGTGCACCGCGAGCTCGCCTCCGGCTTGAGCTGCCCGGTCGGCTTCAAGAACGGCACCGACGGCAATGTTCGCATCGCTCTGGACGCCGTGAAATCGGCCAGCCAGCCGCACCATTTCCTGGCCGTTACCAAGGACGGCCGCTCGGCCATCGCCTCGACTGTCGGCAACGACGACTGCCACATCATCCTGCGCGGCGGCAAGGCGCCCAATTTCGATGCCGCCAGCGTTGAGGCGGCTGCCGTCGAGGCAACAAAGTGCGGCATCGCCCCCGCCATCATGATCGACGCCAGCCACGCCAACTCGTCCAAGCAGCCGGAAAACCAGCCGCGCGTCCTCGCCGACATCGGCGCCCAGCTTGCGGCGGGCGATCGCCGCATCGTCGGCGTGATGATCGAAAGCAACCTCGTCGCCGGACGGCAGGATCTGGTTCCGGGCGGCGACCTGGTCTACGGGCAGTCCATCACCGATGGCTGCATCGGTTGGGACACCACGGTGGAAACGCTGGAAAAGCTGGCCGCAGCTGTCATCGAGCGCCGCAGCAAGGCGCAGCAGGTCGCCTGACCCCGCAGTTACGCTCCCCTCTCCCCGCCGGGGAGGAGGGTGCCTTGCGGCAGCGAGGCGCGTGAGGGCCGCAGTACCTCAGTCATAGCGGTTCGCTGCCGGAGGATCGCTGGCCGGAAACGACTCGTCTGACGCTTGGTCCGCCGGCGTCCACGGCCGCCTCGGCCGATATCGCATCCCGTCCGGCCCCGCAGGCCTGATCTGTACTGCCGACTCCCTCGGACCAGGCTTTTGTCTGTCCCTGAAGGCCGCCGCATTCGGCCGGTCCATCGGCCGGGATATTGTCGCAATCATCACCGATCCCTCCGTGCTCTGGGTCAACCCCCGCAGCCTGCACTGGTTCCGCCTTGACCCTGCCCTGCCGATCCTGTTCCCTCGCTGCCCATGGACATCCCCGCGCCGCTTCGCCAGCTCCCCAACCAGCTTACCGTCGCCCGCATCGTGGCGGTGCCGGTGCTCTGCCTGTTCATCGGCATGGGCAATGAGTGGCTGCGCTGGCTGGCGCTGGTGCTTTACGTCGTCGCCGCCCTCACCGACTGGCTCGACGGTTTCCTCGCTCGCCGCATGAACATGTCGTCCGATCTCGGCAAGATGCTCGACCCCATCGCCGACAAGCTGCTGGTTGGCTGCCTCATCGTCACCCTCGCCTGGACGCACGATTTCTCCGGCCTCGACCTCGTGCCCGCCATTGCCATCCTGTTCCGCGAGATTTTCATCGCCGGCCTGCGCGAATTCATGGGCAACCGCAACGTCTCGGTGCCGGTGAGCTTCCTCGCCAAATGGAAGACCACGGTACAGCTCGTCGCCCTGTTCTTCGTCATCCTTGCCGGGCTGTGGGTCGGGACATGGCTCATCGCCAAGCTGCTGCTGTGGCTTGCCGGCATTCTCACGGTCTGGACCGGCTGGCAGTACTTCATGTCGGTCTGGCCCTACTTCAGCGCCAAGACCGAATGAAGATCCTGTATTTCGCCTGGCTGCGCGAACGCCTCGACCGCGGCGAGGAAGAGGTGACGCCCCCGCCGGACGTGCGCACCATCGCCGACCTGATTGGCTGGCTGCGCCGCCGCGACGAAGCCGCCGACCTCGCCATGCAGCGCCCCGAGATCATCAAGGCCGCCATCGACGCCAGGATCGTCACCCACGATACCCCGATTGCGGGCGCCAAGGTCGTGGCTCTCTTTCCGCCCATGACGGGCGGCTAGAATGGCGATCCGCATCCAGACCGAGCCCTTCGATCCCGGTGGGGAGACGAACCTGTTTCTCGATGCCGCGGCCGGCGGCGGGGCCGCCGTCACGTTCACCGGCCTCGTCCGTTCCGATCCACATGACCCGATCACCTCGTTGACGCTCGAATGCTATCCCGAGCTCGCGATCAACCAGATCGGCGGCATCGAGGCGAAGGCCATCGCCCGCTTCGGATTGCTGCGCGCCACCATCATCCACCGCTACGGCCGCTTGCTGCCGGGCGAGCCGATCGTCCAGGTGATGACCCTCGCCTCCCACCGGCGCGCCGCCTTCGAGGCAGCGGAGTTCCTGATGGACTACCTGAAGACCGACGCGCCGTTCTGGAAGCGCGAGGCTACCCCTACCGGCAGCCACTGGGTCGAGCACAACGCCGACGACGAGCGCGCCAAGTCCCGCTGGGAATAGTCCTCAGCGTCCTGCTCGCGCCAGCATGAACAGGCCCAGGTTCCGTAGCACCCTGGCCTGCGATTGATCGAAGGGCCGCTGCCTCGCCTCGCACGACCGCTTCATCTCGTAAAGCATCTGATCGAGGTCGCTCTCGAGTTCGAAACACGACGGCGCCACCTGTCGCCGCGCTTGCGCGACAAAGCTCTGCGCACAGCCCAGATAGCTTAACCGATGATGGTTCTCATGCGCCCGCGCGAAAGCGACGAAGCCATTCCAGGCGCCACGCACGCGGCCACCCATCCGGGACGTGTCGGCCATCGGTAATGTCAGCTCGAAATCCACATGCACGTCGATCCGGGCCGGCCGGCACATGCCGCCGCTCTCGCGCGTCGTCACGGACAACCGGAAGTCGGGGTGAATGCTGGCATAGGCCCGGCCGTGGTCGCCCTCGAATGCATGCCCGTTGAGCGATCGCACCAGGCTGCTCGCGGTCGCGCCCTCAACAACGAAGCTGTACTGATCGGTCGAGCTCGTCACGCCGGCGATCGACGGCAAGACCATCGCTGCGCTCGCTGCACCAATCAGCGTAACGCGCCTTGCGGACCTCAGACGTTCTGTCCAGTCCCCCGGCACGGGATCCCCCTCCGCTGCCGTCGCCGGACAATGGCCCGTCCGCAGCCCGCGCGCAAGCGGGCCGCCACTGATGTGATCGCCGCAAACAAAAGCCCCGCCACACTGGGCGGGGCCGAAATTCTGCCGATGCGGCGGGCTTTACTCGGCGGCGACCTTCTTCGGCATCACCGCGGCGTTGAACGCGTTGATCAGCGTCTCGCAGGCCTTGCCCGGCCTGAAGCTATTCTCGCCCACCAGCGAAACCGGGGTGATCTCGGCGGCCGTGCCGGTCAGGAAACACTCGTCGAAGTTCTTGAGTTCGTCCGGCATGATGTGCCGCTCGATGACCTTGTAGCCTTGCTCCTTGGCCAATCCGATCACCGTCTGCCGTGTGATGCCGTTGAGGAAGCAGTCCGGCGTCGGCGTGTGAATTTCGTCACCCATGACGAAGAACACGTTGGCGCCGGTCGCCTCAGCGACATAGCCGCGGTAGTCGAGCATCAGCGCGTCGGCATAGCCGTTGGCCATCGCCGCGTCCTTGCTGAGCGTGCAGATCATGTAGAGACCGGCGGCCTTGGCGTGCGACGGGATGGTCTCCGGGCTTGGGCGCTTCCACTTACTCCACTCGAGCCGGATGCCTTTGAGCTTTTCCTCGACCGAGAAATACGACGGCCACACCCAGCACGCGATCGCGAGGTGTACCTTGTTGTTGCGGCCCGGAACGGAAAGCTCCTCCGACCCGCGCCACGCCACGGGGCGCACATAAGCGTCGGCAAGGCCGTTCTTTTCGAGCACCAGCCGCTTGGCCGCCTCGATCTCGTCGGCCGAATACGGGATGGTGAAATCGAGCTGCTTGCCCGACCGGATCAATCGTTCGGTATGCTCGCGCGACTTGAAGATTTCGCCGCCATAGGCGCGCTCGCCCTCGAACACGGTGCTGGCATAGTGCAGCCCGTGCGTCAGCACGTGAATCTTGGCGTCCTTCCAGGGTTTGAGTTCCCCGTCGAACCAGATCCAGCCGTCCCGCTGGTCCATTGGCAGTGCCATGATCGCCTCCACTTGTCCCTGGCCTCGCAGGCCGCATCCCGTGGTCCCGATCTTGCACCCCGGTCCCGGCCTTGGCAAACCAGAGGCGGGTGGGCTAACGCTTCGGAACACCGTCGATGGGAAAACAATGGCACTCGGCAAAATAAATGTCAACACTACTGACATAAATTCGGAACTGCCGACACCCGACGCCATGCCGCTCGACGTCATGGGACTGTTCTTCTTCGCCTATCGCGACTTCGTCGGCGACGCCGACGCCCTCCTCGAACACCAGGGCTTCGGTCGCGCCCACCATCGCGTGCTGTACTTCGTGAACCTGAAGCCAGGCATGCCGGTGGCCGACATTCTCGACATTTTGAAGATCACCAAGCAGAGCCTCGCGCGCGTCCTGCGCCAGCTCATCGACAACGGTTACATCGAGCAGAAGACGGGCGACGCCGACCGCCGCCAGCGCCTGCTCTATGCCACCCAGAAGGGGCGCGACCTGTTCGAAGTCCTGTCCGCGACCCAGACCAGTCGCATCGAAGCAGCCATCGCCGCGCTGCCGCCCGACGGCAAGCGCACGGTGCTCAAGTTCTTCGTCGGCATGGTCGAGCCCCGCGACCGTCCGACCCTCGACCGTCTGAAGCTCACCGAGGACCTGTAAGCCCGGCAGGCGCCAGCTCAGTTCACGTGGCAGCGCCTGGCCTTTTCCTCTGCCTGGATTTGCGCCACCAGCTTCTGTTCCTTCTTCGACAGCTTCGGATGCGTCGTCCAGCAATCGTCGTTGTCGAACGTCTCCATTCCGAGATCGGTCGAGAAGCAATAGCCGTGCGCGTCGTAGATGGCGTTGCGGGCATACCACAGGTCGTAGCACGACGCCGCCATGGCGACGCTGGGCAGCGCCACCAGCGATGCAGCGGCGAAAACGGCGAGAGCGATGGTCTTCATGTCGGTCCCCAATCCCCTGGCGCGTGTTTGCGCATTGTGGCAGGTAGCCGATCGCAGATGAACGCTGCCCGAACGAAATTCGGCAGGGCTACAGCATCTTCCGGCCGTTCGGCACTGGTCGGTCGGGCTGCGCCAGAATGATCGCGCCGCCGGCATCCTCGAAGCCCAGCGTCAGCACTTCCGAGCGGACCGGACCGATCTGCCGTGGCGGGAAGTTGACGACCCCCAGCACCTGCCGGCCGACCAGCATCTCGGGCGCGTAATGCACCGTGATCTGCGCCGACGATTTCTTCACCCCGATCTCCGGCCCGAAATCGATGATCAGGATGATCGCGGGCTTCCGCGCCTCCGGGAACGGGCGCGCTTCGATAACCGTCCCCACGCGAATATCGACCGCCACGAAATCGTCGTAGGTGACCTGCGTCACGCCTGCCCCCGGGCCAATTCTTCCGAGCGCATCCGCGCCGCCAGCACCGCCCGGTCCATCAGCGTCTCGAGCCCATCCGGCGCCATCAACACCGCGAGCGCCGCGGCGGTGGTCCCCTTTGGCGACGTCACGTTTTCGCGCAGGATCGAGACCGATTGCGTATCGGCCTCCATCAGTGCTGCCGCCCCCACCACCGTCGCCCGCGCCAATTGCATTGCCTGCCCCGGCTCGAGCCCCTGCCGCATCCCGGCGACGGCCAGGGCCTCGACCAGGTAGAACACATAGGCCGGTCCAGACCCGGATACCGCTGTCACCGCGTCGAGCTTCGGCTCGTCCTCGAACCACACCACCTCACCCGCGGCACCCAGCAGAGCCTGGGTCGCGTCGCGGTCGGCGGCGTTGATCGTGAGTCCGACCGCCCCGGTGATGCCCTTGCCCACCTGCGCCGGCGTATTGGGCATGCAGCGCACCACCCGCTCGGTGGCAAGCCCCTGGCTCAGTGTCTTCAGCGAAATGCCGGCCGCGATCGAGATCACCAGCGTGTGCCGCCCCACGCTCGGCTGCACCTGCGCCATGGCGTCGGCCATCGACTGCGGCTTCACGGCGAGCACAAGCACATGCGTCAACACGTGCTCCGTGCTCTTGAGCAGGCGCACCCGCGTCTCCGCGGCAAATGCCTTGGCGGCATCGCCCGGGAACGGATCGACCAGCACCAGTTGGCTCGGCGGCAATCCACCGGCGATCCAGCCCTTCGCCAGCGCCAGCCCCATCTTGCCGGCGCCGACCAGCACCACCGGCCCGATGTCGTTGAGGCTCAAGCTTCGCCCACGGTCTCGAACAACACGCTCTCGAGCGCCTGGCTGGCCGACTTGCCCGCCCACACCACGAACTGGAATGCCTGATAGTAGAGGTCGCAGCTTTCCGTGGCCGAGCTCAAAAGTGCCTCGCATTGCTGCGGCGACACGTCGGCCCCTCCGCTCAGCAGGTGCGAATTGCGGAACAGCACGACGCCTTCATTGTTCCACATGTCGAAATGGCCGATCCAAAGCTGCTCGTTGATCTGAGCGATCAGCTGCTTCACCTCCGGCCGCCGCGCCTCGGGCACTTTCAGGTCGAAGGCCGAGGCGATGTGCAGGCTCTCGAGGTCTTCCATCCAGTTGAACGACACATGGTAGTCGCTCCACGAGCCGCGCACCGAAATCGAGATTTCGTCGGTGTCCTGGCGCTCGAAGCTCCAGTCGTTGATGGCCGCGATGTGCTCGATGATGTCGACAGGATGGACGGTACGGTCCGGCTCGAACTGGTGGAGATGTGTCATCTGGTCCCGCTGGGTGAGCGTGAAGGAAAAACGCTGTACTCAAAGGAACTTACGCACGCAGATCGCCTACGAATCGTGCCTTGCAGCCAACCTAGTTAGGGGACTGATTGAGGGGAATCCCCCGACGGCGCGATCGCGGCTTTCTTCTGTGGATGATCCCGCTTCGATTGTTAAAAACATCTTAACCATCGGCGCCCGCTCCCATGAATTTGGTGTCACAATCGGACAGGTCGATGCTGGGGCGCGGTCAGTTTCGGTTCAGACAGCCGATGCTAGCCGGCGCGCTTTCCTGCCCTATCGCCTGAAGGATTGCCCTCAACTCATGCGCCAGACTCGACTTTTCGCGGCTGTGCTCGCCGCGGCGTCCCTGCTTTGTGCCGTGCCTGCCCTCGCCGGAGCCCGCTACCTAGCGCCTGCGCAGCAATCGGCGAGCGCCAATATCGCTGCCGACGCCAACGGCGGGCTGCACGCCGCGTTCACGGGCTACGACCGGCCCACCGGCGACTTGGTCTACTATCGCTACTGCGCGGCGAGTTGCGAGGCTGAAGGCAACTGGCGGCAGGTGAGCCTCGACGTCGGCCGGCCCATCAATGTCCAGCTTGGCGTGACACCCGACGGCAGGCCGCGCCTGCTGATAACCGGCTTCGGTTCCGGCACGGCCGGCGCCGGTCGCATGTATTACTATGGCGAATGCAACGAGGACTGCACCGACCGGACCCACTGGAGTCTCGTTCCGGTTGCCAATAGTGCCGAACGCACCCTCTCGGGCCTGTTCGAGTACAGGATTCCCGAGCATAGCTTCGTCGTCGATTCCGAAGGTCGGCCGCACTTCATCTATGTGGATGCCAATTACATCGCCGAACCCGACCACTACGGCACGTTTCACCTGACCTGCAGCACTGCCTGCACCGATCCCGAGAACTGGACCGAAACCAATCTGGCGGTGAAGCCGAACCAGTACAGCACCGAGCTTTGGGATCAGGTGGCGCTGGCCGTGGCGCCGGGCGGCAGGCTGCGCCTCCTCGCCAAAGTGTACGCCCTCGACAATGATGGGACGCAGCTCGAAGAGGGTCTCTACTTTTACCAGTGCGAGGCCGGCTGCGACGCACTTGAACACTGGCGGCGCACCCGTGTCATCGACACCGGCTACGGGTCCTACCCCAATCCGACCTGGGACCTCGAGGTGCTGCCCGACGGTCGGCCGCGCGCCGTGCTGTTCGCTGGCTCCGACATGAGCCAGCCAAGCCTCGCCCACCAG
This sequence comes from Pseudomonadota bacterium, assembly GCA_023390785.1. GTDB lineage: Bacteria > Pseudomonadota > Alphaproteobacteria > Rhizobiales > Devosiaceae > Devosia_A. The sequence continues at coordinate 7,583 of JAEWCE010000269.1, read as the reverse complement.
CTCATCTACTTCTGGTGCGACACCGACTGCGACAATGACAAGAACTGGAACGGCCACGCGGTGACGGCCACCAGCGACGGCGAGAGCCCCGACCTCGCACTGACATCCGACGGCCAACCGCGTATCGCCTTCCTCGGTGAATATGGCGATCTCGGCACGCTGGCCTGCGACGTCGATTGCGAATCCGACCACGGGCAATGGTCGCTGAAGCTGCAGGACGCATCAGGCGATGCCGCCCGTGACCGCCCGGTCGCCCTGCCCTTCACCTGCGACGGCGAAGTGTGGAACGGCATGCTTCCGCGCATTGCCATCGCCGCGGGAAAGAGCTGGTTCGGTTACGACCTCGTCGATTCCGGCCGCTGTCTCTACAAGGAATACGGCGACCCTGTCACCTACGCCGAGTTCCACGAGCTATGGCGCGGCGCCCGGTTGAGCTGGAGCGAGTAGGACTTAAAACAGCCCGGCGGCTCCCGCCCAGCCTGTCACCAGCACCTCGCGCCACTGCGGAAAGCCGTTGGCCTCGGCCTGCCGCGCGGCGCCGAAATGATCGTAGGGCACCGCGTGGAACGAGGGATAATACTTGCCGTCGCGGCGCTCGATCGTGGCATAGCGGGCGTCGGGCGAACCGAGGTTCATCTGCAGCCCCACGCTGCCGGGATTGACGATCAGCCGCCCGTCGCGCAGCCGCACCGCCCGTGGCACATGCGTGTGCCCGCACAGCAGCACCGGGAAGTCGAACCCCTCCGCCTTGGCCGCCACCGTCGCCTCGTCCGGCGTCGTCACCGTGCGGCCGTCCCACCAACTATCGAGCCAGGGATCTTCGTCCGAGGTCGGGGTACCGTGACACAGGAAGACGTCGTCGAGGAGCGACATCGTCGCCGGCATGTCGTTGATCCAGATGCGGTGCCGCACCTCCATCTGCTCCTGCGCGAAGCGGTCGACGGAGCTGAGTTTTTCGGGCGGCTTTTCGATCAGCGCACGTTCGTGATTGCCGCGCACCGTCGGAAAGTCGAGATCCATCAGGATATCGGCGGTCCAGTTGGGCTCGAGTGGGCCGCTCACTAGGTCGCCGAGATTAAAGGTCGCATCGACGCCTTGCCGGGCAATATCATCGAGCACCGCCTCCAGTGCCAGGCGGTTGCCATGCACATCGGAAATGATGGCGACCTTCACGGCTTCGGTGACGCGTCTCCGTTGCCGGCAGAACCGCGCTTGAGCGCGGCGACCTCGGCCTTGAGCGCCCTGAGCTCGGCACTCTGCGTCTGCACCAGCTCTCGCAGCGCGTCATAGTCCTCGCGCTTGACCAAATTCATGTCCATGACGAAGCGCTCGGCCTGCGCCCGCACCATGCTCTCTACCTCGCGGCGCACCCCATCGGCGACTCCCGCGGCGTCATTCATCATCCGCCCGACATTGTCGAACAATCTGCTGCTGGCCTGGGCCATATGGCGCCTCCAATCGAAATTCGCCCCTATTTACGGCGCTCGGCCCGGCTTGACCAGAGTGGGCGGCTGGCCGATAGGTCGCACCATGCCGTTCCCCAATATCAGCCCGATCGCCCTTGAGCTCGGCCCGTTTGCGGTGCGCTGGTACGCCCTGGCCTATCTGGCCGGGGTTTTTGTCGGCGCCTGGTATGCCACCACACTGCTCAGGCGCAAGCAATTGTGGGCCAATGACCGGCCACCCTTCGAGCCGGCGGCCATCTGGGATTTCGCCTTCTGGGCTGTCATCGGCATCGTGCTCGGCGGCCGGATCGGCTACGTGCTGTTCTACAACCTGCCCTATTATTCGGCACATCCCAACGAGATCATTGCCCTGTGGGATGGTGGCATGAGCTTTCACGGCGGCCTCGTGGGCATCATCGCCGCGATGTGGCTCTTCACCCGCAGCAAAGGCGGCAACATCCTGTCGAGCCTCGACCTGCTCGGCGCCATCGGCTCGATCGGCCTGTTCCTCGGCCGCATTGCCAACTTCATCAACGGCGAGCTCTACGGCGCGCCGACCAGCCTGCCCTGGGCCGTGGTGTTTCCGACCGACCCCGATGCGCTGCCGCGCCACCCGAGCCAGCTTTATGAGGCGGGCCTCGAAGGCATCGTGCTGTTCCTCGTCATCATGCTTGGCACCCGGCGCCTCGGCTGGCTCCGCCGCCCAGGCCTGACCGGCGGCGTGTTCGGAATCGGTTACGCCCTCAGCCGCATCCTGGTCGAATTCGTGCGCCTGCCCGACGCCCAGCTCGGCTATCTGCTCGGCACCGGCTGGCTGACCATGGGCCAGGTGCTGAGCCTCCCCGTGCTTGCGGCCGGCCTTGCTCTCGTCCTCTACGCCATGAGCCGTCCCCGTGCCTGACCTGTCCCTTGCCGAACAGATCGACGCGCAGATCCGCACCACCGGCCCGATGTCGCTGGCGACCTATATGGGTCTTTGCCTCGGTCACCCACGCCAGGGCTACTACGCCGTCGGCCGCCCCATTGGCGCCGCGGGTGACTTCATCACGGCGCCCGAGATCAGCCAGATGTTCGGCGAGCTGATCGGCTTCTTCTTCGTCAACCTGTGGCAGCAGATGGGCCAGCCGACGAGCTTCACCCTGCTCGAACTTGGCCCCGGCCGAGGCACCCTGATGCAGGACGCGCTACGCGCCGCGAGCCGCGCCGAAGGCTTCGAAAACGCCCTGCACCTGCAGCTTTACGAGTCCAACAAGCTGCTGCGCGGCGAGCAGGAGCGGCGCCTCGGCGCCTATTCCCCATATTGGGCCAACGAAATCGATGCGGTCAGCGATGACCCGCTTTTCGTCATTGCCAACGAATTCTTCGACGCGCTGCCCATCAAGCAGTTCGTCAAGACCGACGATGGCTGGCACGAGCGCCTCGTCGGCCTCCGCGACGGCCTGCGCGCATTCGGCCTATCTCCCACGCCCATCGCCGACACCGCGGCCCCCCCCGAAGTACACGGCGCCTATGCCGGCGAAATCCTCGAACTGTCGGTCGCTGCCGCCGAGACCATGCAGCGCCTTGGCCGCAAGGTGGCGCTTCAAGGCGGCGCCATCCTCGCCATCGACTATGGCTACGAGCAGACGCAGACGGGCGAGACCCTGCAGGCGGTGAAATCTCACGCCTTTGCCGACCCTCTCGAGGCCCCGGGCGACGCGGACATCTCGGCACACGTCAATTTCGGCGTTCTGGCGGAATCCGCGAAGGCCACGGGACTCGCGGTACCCCCGCTGGCGCGCCAGGGCGAATGGCTGCTGAAACTCGGGATCGGCGAACGGGCCAAGGTGCTGGCCCGCTCCAACCCGTCGGAAGCGGGCAATATTGCCCGCGCCATCGAGCGTCTCACCTCGCCGGAACAGATGGGCACCCTGTTCAAGGTGCTGTGCGCCCACTCGCCTGGCCTACGGCCCGCGGGGTTCTGATGCCGGCGCCCCATACCATCAGCAAGGTCCTCGGCGACGACCGCATCGTGCACGGCTTTTTCGGGCGCCAAGGCGGGCGCTCGATGGGCGATCTGGCGTCCAACAACATGTCGATCAGCCAGGGCGACAACCCCGACCTCGTCGTTTCCAACCGCTCCAGCGCCGCCTACGCCATGGGCGGACACGGCATCAAGGATCTGGTGGTCTTCCGCCAGGTGCATTCGACCAGAGTGGTCACCCTCACCGAGCGGCCACAGGGCGTGATCGAGGCGGACGCCATGGTCACCAACCGGCCCGACCTGCTGCTCGGCATCCTCACGGCCGACTGCGCGCCGGTGCTGTTCGCCGACCCCGAGGCGGGGATCGTCGCCGCGGCGCACGCCGGTTGGAAAGGCGCGGCCGGCGGGATCGTCCTGGCCACCATCAAGGCTATGGCCGCACTCGGTGCAACGCCGCAGAACATCCGCGCTGCCATCGGCCCGACGATTTCCGGCGCCAACTACGAGGTCGGCCCGGATACCGCCGCCCAGATCGTAGCGTTCGACGCCGCCGCCGCTGGCTACATCAGTGTGCCCGCGGGCAAGACCCGCGAGCATTTCGACATCCCCGGCCTGCTGCAGGAGCAGTTGTTCGCCGCCGGCGTGGGGCTGGTCGGCGATCTGGCCCTGTGCACCTACGCCCTGCCCGAACGCTACTATTCGCATCGCTGGGCCACCCATCATGGCAAGACCGCCGGGCGCCAAATCTCGATCATCGGCCTTCGCTGATCGTTCATCGATCCGTCATTTGGCGCATTGCACTCGCTGGCGACGGGCGATAAACAGCCGCCATCTTCAGGCGAGGGCACCATGAAACTGGTCACCGGCAACTCGAACCCCGCCTTGGCCGCCGCCGTCTCCGACTATCTCGAACTGCCGCTCACCGACTGCACGGTCCGCCGCTTCAACGACAATGAGATCTTCGTCGAGATCCACGAAAACGTCCGCGGCGAGGACGTGTTCATCCTGCAGTCGACATCGTTTCCGGCCAACGACAACCTGATGGAGTTGCTGATCATCGCCGATGCGCTGCACCGCTCCTCGGCGCGCCGCATCACCGCCGTGGTGCCGTATTTCGGCTATGCCCGGCAGGATCGCAAATCCGCCTCCCGCACACCGATTTCGGCCAAGCTGGTCGCCAATCTCATCACCACCGCCGGCATCAACCGCGTCATCACGCTTGACCTGCATGCCGCCCAGATCCAGGGCTTCTTCGACATCCCGACCGATAACCTCTATGGCGCCCCGGTTATGGTCCGCGACATCCAGAAGCACTACAAGAAGGGCAACGTGATGATCGTGTCGCCCGACGTCGGCGGTGTCGCCCGCGCCCGCGCCACAGCGCAGCGCATTGGTGCCGACCTCGCCATCGTTGACAAGCGCCGCCCGCGCGCCGGCGTGTCGGAGGTGATGAACATCATTGGCGACGTTGCCGGGCACGACTGCATCCTGATCGACGACTTCGCCGATTCGGGGGGCACCCTGGTCAACGCCGCCGACGCCCTGCTCAAGGCTGGCGCCACCTCGGTGTCCGCTTATGTCAGCCACGGCGTCCTCTCCAACGGCGCCGCCGAGCGCATTGCCGCCAGTAAGCTCCGCGAACTGGTGGTCACAGATTCGATCGGCGAGACCGACGCCACCAAGGCGGTCAAGAACATCCGGCGCATCTCCATCGCGCCGCTGATCGGCGAAGCCATCGCCCGCACCGCCAGCGAGCAGAGCGTCTCCAGCCTGCTGGATTGACCCTGCCGGCCGTCGAAATCGGCTATTTTGGCGCGACATTGTCCGAGGGCACACGCCCACAGGAAAGGATCATGCCATGCCCAATTACATGCTGCTGCTGCACGCCGATGAACAGGCGGGCCAGGTCATCCCGCCGGCCGACATGGCCAGATGGATGGACAAGATGCACGCCTACAAGGCCGCGCTCGACAAGGCCGGCGCCCACATTGCCCACGGCGCCCTCGGCCTCTCGACCTCGGCCACCGTCGTCAACCTCGACAAGGCCGGCGAGATGCAGGTCCACAACGGCCCTTTCGTCGAGACCCGCGAACAGCTCGGCGGTTACTATCTGATCTGGGCGGAAAACTTGCAGGCGGCCCAGCGTTGGGCGGCGCAGTGCCCCGCGGCCATCTGGGGCCATATCGAGATCCGCGAGGTCAGCGACAGCGCCTGAAAAAGACGGCGTTCGAAATGTAGAACTTGTCGTAACGCTGCCGTCATTGTCGTACCGGGCCCTTTTGGTCCGGCGCGACAAAAGGAGACCGCCATGCAGTTCCTGCTCTTGATCAACGGCGACGAAAGCCGCTTCAACACCGAACCTCAGGCCGAAACCCCCATCAGCCCCGAATTCATCGCCTACACCGAGGCGATGAAGAAAGCTGGCGTGTGGATGGGTGGCGACCGGCTCAAGCCCACCCGCCACGGCGCCCGTGTGCGCGTCCGCGACGGCAAGGCGGTGGTCCTCGACGGCCCCTATGCCGACGCCAAGGAGCAGTTGGGCGGCTACTACATGATCGACGTCCCCAGCCTGGATGAAGCCGTCGAATGGGCCACCCGCTGCCCCGCAGCCAGGTTCGGCACCATCGATGTCCGGCCATTGGCCGAAATCTCACGCTGAATCTTTCCGGACCGAGTCGAAATCGGCGAGAATGGCCCGTCATTTGAGCATCGGGACCTGACGGCCCGTCCAACAAACCGGAGACTGACGATGCGTTACATGATGCTCATCCACTACGACGAAGCCGCTCTCGCCGCAGCGCCGCAGAAGGAACTGTGGGCCGACTACGGTGCCTTCAACGAGGCTCTGAGCAAGGCGGCCGGCGCCTCCAGCGGCGAGCGGCTGCAGCCGAGCTCGGCGGCAACGACCGTGCGCCAGCATGACGGCAAAATCGATGTGCTCGATGGCCCCTACGCCGACACCAAGGAACAGTTCGCCGGCTACTTCTTCGTCGAGGCCGACGATCTCGACGGGGCCATCGCCTGGGCCAAGCGCTGCCCGGCGATCAAATATGGCTCGGTGGAAATCCGTCCCTTCTACGTCGCTCAGGGCAATTGGCAGTGAGCCATGGCAACGAGGCCGGCCAGGCCGCCGAGCGCGTTGCGCGTGAGAGCTATGGCCGCCTCGTTGCCTTTCTCGCGGCCCGCACGCGCGACGTCGCCGGCGCCGAGGATGCCCTCGGCGAAGCCTTCGCCACGGCCCTGCGCGTCTGGCCGGTCGAGGGTGTCCCCGACAATCCCGACGCTTGGTTGCTCACGGTGGCGCGCCGGCGGCAGACCGATTCCATTCGCCGGCGTCAGACCCGCACCGCCGGGGAGGAGCACTTGACCCTCATTGCCGACGAGATCGCGGCGGCCGCGGAGGAAGGTGCCGCCATCCCCGACCGACGCCTTGCCTTGATGTTCGCCTGCGCCCACCCCGCGATCGAGCGCGGGCTGCGGGCGCCCCTGATCCTGCAGACCGTCCTCGGCATGACGGCCGAGGATATCGCCGCGGCCTTCCTCGTCCCACCGGCGACGATGGGGCAACGCCTGGTCCGCGCCAAGACCCGCATCCGCGACGCTGGAATCCCGTTCCGCATTCCCGACAAGGAAGAGCTGGGCGAGCGCATGCAGGCGGTGCTCGATGCCATCTACGCCGCCTACGCCAAGGGCTGGAACGAAATCGGCGAGCAGGGTGTGCCCGAGATCGCGGGCGAGGCCGTCTGGCTCGGCCGCCTCGTCGTCTCGTTGATGCCGGAAGAGCCGGAGCCCAAGGGCATGCTCGCGCTGATGTATTATGCAGAGAGCAGGCGCGCCGCCCGTCGCTCCGCCAACGGCGCCTATGTGCCGCTCGAAGAGCAGGACACAAGCCTCTGGGATGACTCGCAGATCCGCCTTGCCGAGCAACTGCTGCACGAGGCCAATGCCGTCGGCCCATCAGGTCGCTATCAGCTCGAGGCCGCCATCCAGTCCGCCCATACGGCCCGACGTCTGGGTGGGGACGCCAATTGGCCGGTAGTGGTCCAGCTCTACGATCACCTCTACGCCCTGACCAAATCCCCGGTCGTGATCCTCAACCGCGCCGTCGCGCTCGGCGAGATCGAGGGGCCGGGGGCCGCCCTCGCGGCGCTGGCGCCGCTCGCGAACGACAGGCG
>JAEWCE010000240.1 GCA_023390785.1 Pseudomonadota bacterium | reverse complement strand
GTGGTGCAGGGGGCCCCGACCCCGCCGGCCACCCCGCCCGGCGACAAGCGCGCGGACCGGAAGGCGAGGAAGCGGGCGTAGGGGCGTAGGGGCGTGGGGGGGGCGGGCGGGGGCCCCCCCGCCCGTCTCGCCATCCAGGCGGTAGGCCCACGTCTCAATGCGTGGTTCGACCGGCCGTGGAAGCCGGGGGAGACACGGGAGACGGCGCTGGTGGTGATCGGTGAGTCGCCGCTCGACCATGGGGCGATCCGGCAGAGTCTGATGCAGGCGGCACGCGTGGGGGCGTGATGCATCTGCTTTCGGCGCAGGCTGGGGCGCTGCAGCAGGACGGAGAAGCGATCGACCTGGGGCAGAGCCCTGCCCCGCTGGTCTTCGCGTCCGCAGCCGACAGCGAGCTGTCACTCCTGGCAGGAGCCGCAGACCGAGCGGGGTCGGACGAGCTTAGATGTGCCAACCTGCTTCGGCTGAGCCATAATCTCTCGGTCGATCTGTGGGTTGAAAAGACGGTGTCGCACGCCGAGGTGGTGGTGGTGCGGCTGCTGGGCGGGCCGGCGTATTGGCCGTATGGCGTCGAGCAGCTTGCGGCGCTGGCGGCGAGCGGTACGTTCAAGCTGGCGCTCCTGCCGGGAGATGCGACGCCGGACCCCATATTGCAATCGCGTTCTACGGTGGCACCTGAGGTATGGTCGCGGCTGCACGCACTGTTCGTGGCGGGCGGGCCGGAGAATGCGGATGCATTGCTGCGGCTGTTCCGTGACCTGTCGGCCGCACCGACCGTGGCTGGACCCCCCACCCCCCGCCCCTCCCCGCAAGGGGGAGCAAGCGACGAGATCAAGCCGTTTCCGAGATTTGGATATTGGACGCCGGAAGGTGGCGTGACGGTTGAGTTGCCGATGAGCGAGCGGCCGGCGGTGCCGCTGCTGTTCTACCGGGCGGCGCTGGAGGGGGCGGGGACCGCGACACTTGAGGCATTGTACGACGAGATCGTGCGGCGCGGGCTGGCGCCGGTGCCGCTGATGATCTCGACGCTGAAGGAGGCGGCCTGCGTACGCTTCGTGAAGGCGGCGTTCGCCGCCCACAGGCCGCAGGCAATCCTGAATCTCACTGGGTTTGCGCTGGGCCTCGACGGACTCGAGGACAAGTTCAACCCCTTCACCGAGACAGACGCGCCGGTGATCCAGCTGGTGCAAGGCGGCCGGCCCGAGGCACAGTGGGCGGCCGACAGCCAGGGGCTCAGTGCCAAGGATCTGGCGATGCAGATCGTGCTGCCCGAACTCGACGGGCGGATCGGCGGCCTCATCGTCGGGCACAAGGCGGAGGCGGTGTGGCACGCGCGTACGCAGTGCCCGCTGTCGAGCTACGCGCCGGATGCCGACGGGGTGCGGCGGGCGGTTGCGCTGGCCGCGAACTGGGTACGGTTGCGCGCTACGCCGCGGGCGGAACGGAAAGTAGCAATCGTGCTCGCCAACTACCCGATCCGCGACGGGCGACTGGCCAACGGCGTCGGCTACGATGCGCCAGCGTCGACGGTGGAGATTTTGCGCCAGCTCGCGACGGCGGGGTATGAGCTTTGGACTTCCCCTCACCCACCGACCGAGGGAAATGCGCTGATCGAGCTGTTGCAGGCTGGCCCGACCAATGCGCATCCGGAGCGCGGCGACGGAGTAGCGCTTGCCGTAATGCGGTATCGCGAGCTGTTCGCGGCATTGCCGGATACGGTGCAGGAGTCGGTAACGGCACGCTGGGGCGCGCCGGAGAACGATCCGTTTGTACGTGGAGCGGCGTTCCATTTGCCGGCGCTGAGGTTTGGCCATGTCGTGGTGCTGCTGCAACCGGCGCGCGGGTATGACCGCGATGAAATCGCCGCCTATCACGATCCGGATCTGGTGCCGCCGCATGCCTATGTGGCGGCGTATCTGTGGCTCATGCACGAGTTCGAGGCGCACGCACTGATTCACAATGGCAAGCACGGCTCGCTGGAATGGCTGCCCGGCAAGGCGACGGCGCTGGATGCGACGTCGTATCCGGGATTGTTGTGGGGCGAGTTGCCACATCTCTATCCCTTCATCGTCAATGACCCCGGCGAGGGAACACAGGCGAAGCGGAGAACCGGGGCGGTGATCATCGACCATCTGGTGCCGCCCCTGACCCGCGCCGAAACGTACGGCCCGCTCAAGGACCTCGAGGCGCTGCTCGATGAGTATTACGCGGCAAGCGGCATGGACCGGCGGCGACTGCGCGATTTGCGCCGGCGTATCCTCGATTTCACACACGACATGCGACTCGACCAGGATATCGATCTGCCGGCCGACGAGAGCGAGGCGCTGAAGGCGATCGACACCTTCCTGTGCGATTTGAAAGAGGCGCAGATTCGGGACGGGCTGCACGTCTTCGGGCAGTCGCCGACTGGGCGGCTGGAGCGTGACCTGCTGGCTGCGCTGGCGCGGGTGCCGCGCGGCCAACAGCCGGAGGAGCAGTCGCTGATCCGGGCACTGGCAGACGATCTGAAGCTCGGGGTGGACCCGCTGACGGCGGAATTGGGTGAGACGTGGGAGGGACCTGCCGTCAACCCGGCGAGTGCGGCCCCCACCCCCTCCCCTCCCCGCACGGGGGAGGGGGGCCTGACTGAAACACCGGTTCAGCCGGGCCAGATCGTTTCCACAAATCCGTCGGCTCTATTGCCCCCCTCCCCCTTGCGGGGAGGGGCCGGGGGTGGGGGCCGATTGTACACTATTGGCGATGTGGTCGAGCGGCTGGAGGAATTGGCGGCGGCGATGATCGAGGGAACGGCCCCTCCCGCGGGTCCGGCATCGGCGGCGGTGCTGGCGGCGATCGAGGCGGTCATGCGGCCGCGACTCCGGGCGTCGGGTCCGGCCGAGGTGAGGGCCCTGCTCGACGGGCTCGACGGCAAATTCGTGAGGCCGGGGCCCAGTGGAGCGCCCTCGCGGGGGCGCCTCGACGTGCTGCCGACCGGGCGCAACTTCTATTCGGTCGACAACCGCGCCATTCCGACGCCGACGGCATGGGAGCTGGGACGCAAGTCCGCCGAGGGGCCGCTGGTGCGGCACTTCCAGGACAATGGCGTGCACCTGCGGTCGCTGGCGCTCAGCGTGTGGGGCACGTCGAACATGCGCACCGGCGGCGACGACATCGCGCAGGCGCTGGCGTTCATCGGCGCGAAGCCGGTGTGGGATCCGTCGTCCCTCAGGCTCAGCGGGTATGAGATCGTTCCGCTGGCGAAACTCGGACGGCCGCGGGTGGATGTTACGCTGCGCATTTCGGGGTTGTTCCGCGATGCGTTTCCACAGCAGATCGCGCTGTTCGACAAGGCCATCCGTGCCATCGGGGCGCTCGACGAGCCGGAGAGCGAAAACCCGATCGCGGCGCGCATGCGGTCCGACGCGCTGGGGCTGATGCGTGAGGGCAAGAGCGAGGCCGAGGCGGCGCTGGCGGCGGGACACCGCGTGTTCGGCAGCAAGCCGGGCGCGTATGGCGCGGGGCTGCAGGCGCTGATCGATTCCGGCATGTGGGAGCGCAAGGCCGACCTCGGCCGCGCCTTCCTCAACTGGGGGCAGTACGCCTATGGGGCGCATGCGGCGGGGACGCCGGAGCTCGCACGCTTTGCGGCGCGCCTCGGCGACATCGAGGCGGTGGTGCACAACCAGGACAATCGAGAACATGATTTGCTGGACAGCGACGATTATTACCAGTTCGAGGGCGGGCTGGTGGCTACGGCCGAGTCGCTGACCGGGCACCGCCCCCTCGCCTATCACAACGACCATTCGCGGCCGGAGCGGCCGGTAGCGCGGACGCTCGAAGAAGAGGTGTCGCGCGTGGTGCGCAGCCGCGTGGTGAACCCCAAATGGATCGATGGGGTGAAGCGGCACGGCTACAAGGGCGCGTTCGAGATCATCGCCACGGTGGACTACATGTTCGCCTTTGCGGCGACGACGGGCGCGGTGAAGACGCATCACTTCGACTTGGCGTTTGAGGCCTATGTCGAGGACGAGGCGACGCGGAACTTTATCCGTGCAAACAATCGGTTCGGCTATGACGAACTGATCGCCAAGTTCAACGAGGCGCGGCGGCGCGGGTATTGGGTGCCGCGGAGCAATTCGGCCTTCGACCATCTGACGAAGGCTCACTCATCCGCGTTTCCCGCACCTTCTCCCTCAAGGGGGGAGGGAAGGGACTGAGAGTCTGGAGGACACCATGAGCGACAGGCAGCCCAAGAAGACAGATCTGATGAGCGAGGCGGAGCGCGACGCCTATCACGCCGAAAAGATGCGCAAGAAGAAGGAAGCCCGCACGCGCATGCTTGCCACCAAGACCCAGGAACGTGGCCTGCTGATCGTGCATACCGGAAAGGGCAAGGGCAAATCGACAGCGGCGTTCGGCATGGTGTTCCGCGCCATCGGGCACGGCTTCAAGGTGGGCGTGGTGCAGTTCGTCAAGGGGGCATGGGGCACGGGCGAGCGCGACATCCTCGAGAACTACCCTGAGCAGGTAACGATCAAAGCGATGGGCGAGGGCTTCACCTGGGACACGCAGGACCGGCAGCGCGATATCGCGGCGGCCCGGGCAGCCTGGGAGATGGCCAAGGAGATGATTACCGATCCGGGCTACAAGATGGTTCTGCTCGACGAGCTCAACATCGTGCTGCGCTACGAATACCTGCCGCTCGACGAGGTGCTGGAGGTGCTCCGCAACAAGCCGCGCGACCTGCACGTGATCGTCACCGGGCGCAATGCGCGCGAGGAGCTGATCGAAATCGCCGATCTGGTGACGGAAATGACCGAGATCAAGCACCCGTTCCGCTCGGGGGTGAAGGCGCAACCTGGGATCGAGTTCTAGCGCCTTGCACTCACGGCCGATGCAGGTGGCTGAGGGCATAGGCGAGGCCGCCGAGGCCGGTGATCCAGAAGCTAGTCGGCCAATCGGTGAAATAGGCGAGCAGCAGGCTGAGCCAGGCGATGCCGACGGCAAGGCCGATGGCGAGGAGGAGGCCGCTCGCAACGCGGCGCGTGAGGCGCAGAGCGGCGGCCGCGGGCGCCACCATCAAGGCAAAGACCAGCAGCACGCCCACAATCTGGATTGCCTCGGCGGTGGCGAGCGCGACGATCAGCATGAACAGCGCCGACAGCAGTCGCAGCGGTACACCGCGCGCCTCGGCCAGCTCGGGCTGCAGGCTGGCGAACAGCAGCGGTCGGCTGATGAAGGCGAGGCCGGCAAGCGTGACGATCGCGATCCCCAGCAACAGCCACACCGTCTGCTGGCCGATGCCAAGCACGTTGCCGAACAGCAGGCTGGTCGCCATCCCGGCATAGGCCGTGTAGAAATGCAGGAATAGCAGCCCGAGGCCGAGCGACAGGGTCAGCACAATGCCGATGGCCACGTCCCGGTGGGCACGCTGGCCGACGACGGAAATGCCGAGCCCGGCCAGCAGGGTGAAAGCGGTGAGGCCGACGAAGGGCGAGAACCCCACAAGCGCCGCCCCGGTGGCGCCGGCGAAGCCGACATGCGACAGCGCGTGGCCGGCGAAGGTTTCGCCGCGCAGCACGAGGAAATAGCCGATGGCGCCCGCGACCATCGCGACGATGGTCGAGGCAGCGAAGGCATTGCGCATGAACTCATAGGCGAAGATGTCCATGTTCAGTGCACATGCTCGTGGTGATCGTGCGGGTCGTGGCCGTCGAGGACGCCGACGTCCGAGTGCACGAAGATGTGGCCATCGGCGCGAATGACCCGCACCGGGCTGCGGTAGAGGGCCGTGAGCACCGTGTCGTTCACCACTTCATCGACGCTACCGATGGCGGCATGGCCCCCGCCCAGATACAGCACCTTGTCGATGGCACCGAGCAGCGGGTTGATTTCATGCGCCGAAAACAGCACCGCCACATCGAGTTCCCGGGCAAGCTGGCGGACCAGCTCGACCATGGCGCGCTGACGCACCGGGTCGAGGCTGAGCAGCGGCTCGTCGAGCAGCAGCAGCTTCGGCCGGCCAACCAGCGCCTGCGCAATGAAGAGACGCTGGCGCTCGCCACCCGACAAGTGAGCGAGGGGCCGGCGCGCAATGTCGGTGGCGCTCACGCGCGAAAGGGCTTCGGCCACGGCGGCGCGCGCTGCGGCTCCCGCGAGGGGCAGGCCCCAACGCTCGCCTTGGTGGGCGCTGAGCAGCAATTCCTCACCGGTCATGCCGGGCGGCAATGGCGTACGTCGAAATTGCGGAACGTAGCCGATCGCCGCATTGCCGCGACGGGGAAGCGCACCGAGCACCGTGATACTGCCGGCGGCGATAGAGGTGAGTCCGAGGATGGCCCGCATCATCGTGGTCTTGCCCGCGCCATTCGGGCCGAGCACGCCGACGAACTCGCCAGCGGCGATGGTCAGCGAGACATCCGACAATACAGCACGGTCGCCCAGCGCGATGCTCACGCGATCGAAGGCGACGGCACTCATTTGGAGTTCCCGAGCGCCGCGGCCACGGCGGCGAGCTGCGCGGCAAACCAGCTCTGAATCGTCTGCCCGGCGGGCATGGTTTCAGTCACGCCAACCAGCGGCACGTTGGCCAGTCGCGCGAGATCGAGCAGGCGCATGGTCGTGTCGTCGGTGACCTGGCTGTTGTAGAACATCACTTTGACTGAACCAGATTTGAGCGAGTCCTCGAAGGCGGCGACATCGCTGGCGCTCGGCTCGGTTTCATTCATTGTGGCCAGTTGGAAGCGCTGGTTGAGCATATCGAGGCCCATCGCCTCCACCATGTAGCCGAAGACTGGTTCCGTGGCCGTCACCTTGGTGCCGGCATGTGCCGCCCGGATGCCGGCAACGTCGGCGGTGGCTGCCGCAAAGCTTTGGTCGAAGCCCTCGAGATTGGCGCTGAACTCGGCGGCATCGGCTGGATCGCGCTTTGCCAGCTCGGCGGCGAGCGCCGCGGCAACAGCAGGGAACGTGGCAGGGTCATACCAGACATGCGGATTATCGCCGTTTGACCGGCCGGCAATGTCCGCGGCGACGAGGGTCGTACGGCCGGGCGTGCCGCCAGCCGACAGCAACCTCTCCATCCACGCGTCGTAGCCGGCGCCGTTGTAGAGGATGATGTCGGCGGTCGCGAGGGTGCGAGCCGTCGAGGGGGTCGATTCGAACAGATGCGGGTCCTCATCGGGGTTCGCCAAGATGCTGGTGACGGCCACATGGTTGCCGCCGATCTGCGCTGCAAGGTCGCCATAGAAGTTCTCCGCCGCGACGATCTGGATCATGCCGCCGGCAGTAACGGGCTGTGCGCCCGAGCCCAGGGCGAGGGTCGCGACGGCCGATACGATTTCGAGAAGGCGACGCATGTGACGCTGCTTTGCCATCTGGCCAATGCTGTTTCGATGTTATAACATAACCCTTAGCCATCGGAACGCGCCGCTGTCAACAGGGTGGCGCCCCATCGGGAGACCACTTAGATTTGCGGATGATGGACTCGCACGAAGGACACGACCACGTCTGGGCCGACGATCTGACCCGCAACCAGGAGCTGGTGCTGGGCACGCTGGCGCATGCCACAGCACCGCTGTCCGCCTACGACATTCTCGATCGGCTGCGCGACGAGGGGCTGCGGGCGCCGCTGCAGGTTTATCGCGCCCTCGACAAGCTGACCGAGCGCGGACTGGCGCACCGGCTGGAGTCGCTCAACGCGTTCGTCTGCTGCGCCGATGCGCAATGCCACGGCGCTGGCGGCAGCACCGCATTCGCCATCTGCGACCGTTGCGGCCGGGTCGAGGAATTTGCCGAGCCGGGGATCGACAGCAAGCTCAAGGGCTGGAGCAAGACATCGGGCTTCGTGCCGTCGCGGATGACGATCGAGATTCGGGGCCTTTGCAGGGACTGCAGCGCGCGCTGAGGCGCGGGGTCAGCCAGCCTTGCGCGCCGCCGGCCTGGGCGGGGCCAGCACCAATTGCGTTAATGCGGCGAGCGGCAGCGGACGCGACAGCAGCTCACCCTGGAATTCGCGGCAGCCGAGGCGCAGCAGCTTGGCGGCCTGCTCCCGCCGCTCGAGACCGGGGACGGTGATGGCGAGACCCGCGGTACGCGCCGCGTCGACCGTAGCGGCGAGCAGCGTCTCGTGCGCCGCGCCGCCGTCAGTCCTGCCGGTAAGCGCGGGAGCGAGGCGCACCCGATTGACGAGCTGGGCGTCGAGATAGGCGGCCGTCGTCGGATCGATGGAGAAGTCGGCGAGCGCCACCGAGACGCCGAACTGGCGCAACTCGCCGATCGAGGCGGCGATTTCGGCGACCGGTGGGAGCAGCGGTGTGTCGACGGCCAGCTGGAGGCGCGCGGCGGGAAGATGGGTGGCGCCGAGCGTGCCGATGACCTTCTCCGAATAGACCCCGCTCTGCAGTTGCTCGGGCGTTACGGTGAGGGTCACGGCGACACCGAGCAGCGGCGCGATCTCGGCCGCCACTCGCCGGAGCGCGATGATTCCGGCTCGGTCGAGCAGCCTGGCGCGCTCGCGGGGAGACAGCGATTCCTGGGTAAGGAAGGTACCGTCTGGCCTGTTCCAGCGCAGCAGGGCCTCGGCGCCCAGCAGCGCTTCCGAGCGCAGATCGAGGATCGGCTGATATTCGATGATGAAGTCGACGGCGTTGACGCCGCTGGCCGGACCGAGCTCGATCTCGGCGGGCGCCGGCTCGGGCGCGGCCGCCGGCACACCGGCAGCGACAAGCGTGGAGCTGGCCGCGGCCTCGAGGGTAGCCGTCTGCACCGTGGCCACCTGTTCGGCGCGGCGCACGAAAGCGCGCCGGATCGCGGCAAGGCACAGCGCCAGCACCACCCCGATGACGAAAAACACCCCAGTGGCCACCATAAGGGCACGATCGAAGGCGGTTTGGCCCGGGCGGTCCGGAGTCCAGGCGAGCGTACCCACTGGCTTGCCGTCCGCATCCTTGATGATCATGGTCGACATGCCGGCATCGGGCGTCGCATCGAGCCCGGCGAGCGGGCTCTGGTAGCGGACCGCAATGTCCTGCAGCAATCCGGGGGTCAGGTGCCGGCCGATCCACAGGATGCGCCGAGTTCCCCGTGGCACCGCCAGTTGGCCGGGAGCGGCATTGTGAATGCTGATGGCGGCGAGTCCGATGCTGCCATCGGGATCGGCGGCAAAGCCGCTGACCGGGGTGGCATCACCGGTGGCGGCGATGCCCTTGTCGAGATTGGCCAGCATGGTGTGCGCCGCCGGAATGCGCGTTGCAATGTTACCGGTGATCGACCCTGTCGCAGTCTGGCCGAAGACGATGTCGCCCGCCTGGTCGGTGACAAAGACGCTGTCGTAGCTCTGCCCGAGGCGCGCGGCAGCGCCCCAGGTGGCGTCGAGCCAGGCCGGATCGGGCTTGATCACGACGTTGAGGTAAGCTTCGTCCCAGGTCCCTTCGTCGGCGACGGCGCTACTGAGATCGTTGAGCACGGAACCGAGCGCGGCGTGCATGGAGGTGAGGCTGCGCTGCACCTCCAGCCGGTCCATCTCCCCGGCCATGATGGCAAGAGCAGCGATGACCAGGACCACACTCATGACATAGAGCAGGAACACCGGCAGGGCGACGACGAGCGCGAAGGTGCGCAGCGGCCGCTTCCCAAAGGGCAGCACCGTCGCGGCTGCCGGCACCGGCCCGGCGGGCACAGTGAATGCGGTGGTCTCCGGCGGCCTTGCCAAGTCGCTCTGTCCCGTGGTTGACGCGGGAAATGGTAAGCGGCCGCACTTAATTTCCGGCTAAGCAGAAAAACGCGAATTCAGGCAAGGGATTAGGATAACTACGCAGGGACGGCCGAGCGCTTGGCGAGACGCGCCTTGATGTGCTCGACATCGGCGCGGGGCGTCGCGGCGAAGAGCTGGCGAGTATAGGGGTGCTGTGGATTGGCGAAGACCTCGTCGCGCGTTCCGTG
Organism: Pseudomonadota bacterium; assembly: GCA_023390785.1. Lineage (GTDB taxonomy): Bacteria > Pseudomonadota > Alphaproteobacteria > Rhizobiales > Devosiaceae > Devosia_A. The sequence goes on along the minus strand of JAEWCE010000240.1, from coordinate 13,865 downwards.
CTCCACCACATCGCCGAGGTACATCACCATCACGTCGTCGGCGATGTAGCGCACCACCGACAGGTCATGGCTGATGAACACATAGGTGAGCTGGAACTCGTCCTGAAGGTCGGCCAGCAAATTGAGGATCTGCGCCTGCACCGACAGATCGAGCGCCGACACCGGCTCATCGAGGACCAGCAGGGACGGATTGAGCATCAGGGCCCGCGCAATGGCGATGCGCTGGCGCTGGCCGCCCGAGAACATATGCGGATAGCGGTTGAAGTGCTCGGGACCGAGCCCGACCTTCTTCAGCATTTCCTGCGCCCGGTCGCGGCGCTCGCCGGCGGGCATCGAGGTGTTGATGGCGAGCGGCTCGGCGAGCACGTCGCCGATCTTCTGGCGCGGGTTGAGCGAGCCATAGGGGTTCTGGAACACCATCTGCACCTTACGGCGCAGATCCTTGCGCACCCCATGGCGGCGAATATCGACGGTCTCGCCCTCGATCAGCAATTCGCCGGCGGTGGGGGCATCGATCATGGTGAGAATGCGGGCAAGGGTGGACTTGCCAGAGCCAGATTCACCGACGATGGCCAGCGTCTTGCCCTTTTCCACCTTGAGCGAGGCATCCTTGACGGCATGAACGACACCCGCCTTGCCAAACAGGCCACCGCCGACATGGTAGTCGCGCACCACATGGCGAGTTTCGAGGACGGGCACGGTCACGGCGCGGCCTCCGCACGATAATCGCCTATGGTGGGCAGGCGATCGCCGGTGGCATTTTCGGGCAGCGCCGAGAGCAGCGCGCGGGTATAGCCAGATTTGGGCGCGGTGAAGAGGGTCAGAACATCCGACTCCTCCATCTTGTGCCCGCGATACTGCACGATCACCCGGTCGGCGGTTTCGGCGACGACGCCGATGTTGTGGGTGATCATGATGAGGCCCATGCCATGGGCGGCCTGCAGCCGCACCAGGAGGTCGAGAATCTGCTTCTGGATGGTAACGTCGAGGGCCGTGGTCGGCTCGTCGGCGATCAGCAGCTTGGGATTGCAGGCGATGGCCATGGCGATCATCACGCGCTGGCACTGGCCGCCCGACATCTGATGCGGAAAGGATTTGAGGCGCTGCTCGGCATCGCCAATGCCAACCTGTTCGAGCAACTCGATGGCGCGGGCGCGGCGGGCCTTGCGGTCCATCCCCAGATGGAAGCGCAGCACCTCCTCGATCTGGAAGCCTACCGTGAAGCACGGGTTGAGCGAGGCGATCGGCTCCTGGAAGATCATGGCGATGTCGCGGCCGATGATCTGGCGTCGCTGGGCGCGCGGCATGTTGAGCATGTCCTTGCCGTCGAACTCCATGCGATCGGCGGTGACGGTGGCCGTCGCCGGCAGCAAGCCCATGACGGCCAGCATTTCGACGGACTTGCCTGAGCCGGACTCGCCCACGATTGCCAACACCTCGCGCGCATCGACGCTGAGGTCGATGCCCTCGACGGCCTTGAACAGGCCGACCGAGGTGTCGAAGGAGACGGTGAGGTTCCGGATATCGAGAAGCGGCATCAGCGCATGCTCCGTGCAGTCGCACGCGCTGCCGCTCTTGTGCGCATGGCCTGGTCCGAAAACCGCCGTACACTTTTCGGGGCCATGCGTGTCAGCTCCGCTTCAGTTTGGGATCGAGGGCATCGCGGAGGCCGTCACCGACGAGGTTGATGGCAAGAACGGTGACGAGAATGCACAGGCCCGGGAAGGTCACCACCCAGGGCGCGCGCTGGATGAACTCGCGGGCGTTGGCGAGCATCGTGCCCCATTCTGGCGTCGGCGGTTGCGCGCCCAGCCCCAGGAACCCGAGCGCCGCAGCGGCGAGGATGGCGTCGGAGAAGCAGAGCGTTGCCTGCACAATGATCGGGGCCAGCGTGTTGGGCAGGATGGTCACGACCATCAGGCGCAAATGACCGGCGCCGGCGAGCCGTGCCGAGGTCACGTATTCGCGGTTCTTTTCCGACATCGTCGCCGCGCGGATCAGGCGGGCGAAATAGGGCTGCAGCGTCAAGGCGATGGCGAGCATGGCGTTGAGCAAGCCGGGCCCCAGGATGGTAACCAGCACCAGCGCCAGCAGCAGTGGCGGAAAGGCGAGGATCAGGTCCATGACGCGCATGATCACGACGTCGACCCAGCCGCGGAAATAGCCCGCCACCAGTCCGAGGACGATGCCGCCCAGCACCGAGAGGGCGACGACGATGGCGCCGATCAACAGCGAAAAGCGCGAGCCGTAGATCAGGCGCGAGAGGATATCGCGGCCGACCGCGTCGGTGCCCAGCAGGAAGGACGAATTGCCGCCCTGGGACCAGGCCGGCGGCAGCAGGAAATACTGCTTGTACTGTTCGATCGGGCTGTGCGGCGAAATCAGCGGCGCGACCAGGGCGATAATGATCAGGAGGACGAAGATGACGAGGCCGATCACGGCGCCGCGGCTCTGGGAGAAATAGTGCCAGAACTCACTGAGTCCGGCGAACCGGCGCGAACTGACCACCGGTGCAATTTCGGTCGTTTCGGCCATTACTGCACCCGGATGCGCGGATTGATGACGGCGTAGAGCACGTCGACGAGCAGGTTCACGCTCATGACGATAAGGGCCACGAGCAGCAGGCTCGACTGCACCACGACGTAGTCGCGCTTGTAGATGGCATCGACCATCCAGCGGCCGATGCCTGGCCAGGCAAAGATGGTCTCGGTCAGAATGGCGCCGGCGAGCAGCACACCCACCTGCAGGCCGATGGTGGTGACCACCGGAATGAGCGCGTTGCGCAAGGCATGCAGGCCAATGACGCGGCTGAGCTTGAGGCCTTTCGCCCGCGCGGTGCGGACATAGTCCTCACCCATGACTTCGAGCATCGCCGAGCGGGTTTGGCGGGCAATGACGGCGAGCGGAATGGTGCCGAGCACGATGGTGGGCAGGATCAGGTGTGATACCGCCGACTGGAAGGCGCCCTTCTGGCCCGACAGCAGGCTGTCGATGAGCATGAAGCCGGTGATCGGCTTGAAGAAGTAACGGACATCCATGCGGCCCGACACCGGCGTCCAGTGCAAATAACCCGAAAAGAAGATGATGAGCAGCAGGCCCCACCAGAAGATGGGCATGGAATAGCCGACGAGCGCCGTGCCCATCAGCCCCTGGTCGACGACGGTGCCGCGCCGCGTGGCAGCGAAGATGCCGGCCGGAATGCCCAGCACGATGGCGAAGATAATGGCGCACAACGACAGTTCCATGGTCGCCGGAAACAGCGTCAGGAACTCCTGGATGACAGGGCGATGGGTTTCGATAGAGGTGCCGAAATTGCCCTGCAGGATGCCGCTGACATAGTTGATGTATTGCTGCCAGATCGGCAGATCGAAGCCAAACTGCACCTTCAACTGCTCATAGCGCTCGGGAGTAACGCCGTGCTCACCGGCGAGAGCGAGGATCGGATCGCCGGGCAGGAGGCGAACGAAACCGAACGCACAGATGGTAATGCCGATCAGCGTCGGCACGATCAAGGCAATCTTGTTGAGGATGAATCGCAGCATTGTCTTGGATAGACGAGCGGCGCGAGTTGCCTCGCGCCGCCCGTAGTTCGCTTACTCGGTGACGTCGACGTTGTCGAAGCGATGCATCGCCAGCGGATCCTGGGTGTAGCCAGTCACCTTCTTGTCGGTCACGACATAGACCTGCGAGTGGGCCAGAAGGAACGCGGGCGCGTCCTTGTTGAAGATCACCTGGGCGTCCTCATAGTACTTGGTGCGCTCGGCCTGATCGGCCGTGGTCTTGGCCTTCTGGATGTCGTTCTCGAAGTCCTTGTTGCACCAGCTCGAGTAGTTCGACACGCCGATGGCCGAGCAGGAGAACAGGGTCGCAAAGAAGTTGTCCGGGTCGCCATTGTCGCCCGACCAGCCGATCTGGAACGCACCCGGGCGGTCCTTCTTCTTGCCGTCCTCGCGATACTTGGTCCATTCCTCGGTGGTGATCTTGGCGGTGACGCCGACCTTGGCCCAGTCAGCCTGGATCAGTTCCGCGGCACGCTGGAAGTTCGGGTTATACGGCCGCGAACGATCCGACGCCCACAGGTCGATCGACGTGACGTTGTTGGCCGCGAGGATCTTCTTGGCGGCTTCCGGATCGTACTTGTCGAACTTCACGTCCTTGTTCCACGACCACATCGTGGGCGGGATCAGGTTGTCGGCCGGGACGGCGCCCGCTTCCTGGAACAGAGACTTGATCAGGGCGTCGCGGTCGATCGCCATGTTGAGGGCATGGCGCACCTCCGGATTGTCGAACGGCGGCTGCGTGACGTTGTAGCTCATGTAGCCGACGTTGAGGCCGGCCTGGCTATAGACGTTGAGGTTGCTGTCGGCCTTGATCGCCGGCACGTCGGCCGGGTTCGGGTAGGCCATCACGTCGCACTCGCCGGACTGCACCTTCTGCAGGCGAGTGGTGGCATCGGGTGTGATCTGGAAGATCAGGTCGTCGAGCGCAACCTTGCCTGCCCAGTAGTCCGGGTTGGCCTTGTAGCGAATGGTGGTGTCGAGCTGGTAGTCGACGAAGACAAACGGGCCGGTACCAACAGGCTTGGCAGCCAGATCGGGCATCTTGTTGTCGGCCTGCAGCTTGTCGGCATATTCCTTCGATAGGATCGAGGCGAAGTCCATCGCCATGTTGGCGAGCATCGGCGCGTTGGGCTCGGTGAGCGTCAACTGCACGGTGTAGTCGTCGATCTTCTTCCACTCTTTGGTGTATTTCGGCATGTCCATGCCGACGTAGTAGTCGTAGCTCAGGTTGGGCAGATAGGTGAACCACGGCGACGACTGGTCCTGCTGACGCATGAACGAAAAGATCACGTCGTCGGCGTTGAAGTCGCGGGTCGGCGTGAAATAGTCCGTGGCGCCAAACTTCACACCCTTGCGCAGGTGGAATGTATAGGTCAGCCCGTCAGGCGAAATATCCCAGCTCTCGGCAAGGCCGGGCTCGATTTCGGTCGAGCCGTGCTTGAACTCGACGAGGCGGTTGTAAACCGTACGCGAGCCGGCATCATAGTCGTTACCACCGGTGGTGGTGCCGGGGTCGAAATTGGCCGGCGACGCCTCAGAGCAGTAAACGAGGGTCTTGGCGTAGGCGCTGCCGCCCAGCACGACGGCAAGTGCCGCGGCGGTCAGCAGGGTTTTCGCGAATTTCATGGATGTCTCCCGAAGATTATTTGCGCTCCGGGCACTTTCCACCCCGAGCCTGGGGCGCAACAAAGCGTTTTTCGAGGCGAACCGCAACGGGAATATTCGTCTAGTGCCTTGCAGTTGAACGCGGTTTTCGTGCGGTGGCGAGGCGGAAAGGGGCTAAGCGATTGGTGTGTTTGACCAAATGGTCAACCGGGAAGGCGAGGGGCAGGCCGTGACCGCACACGTGGCGATGACAACAGTGCTGGTCGATGATTACGACCGTGCCATCGCGTTCTACCGCGACGTACTGGGCCTGGCGCTGGTCGCCGACACCGACATGGGCGGCGGCAAGCGGTGGGTGGTGGTCAGCGGACCGGTTGGCGGCCGGTTGCTGCTGGCCCGCGCCACGGACGAGTCGCAGCGAGCGGCGATCGGGCGGCAAACAGGGGGCCGCGTCGGCTTCTTTATGGAGACGGACGACTTTGCGGCCGACCATGCGCGCTTCGTGGCGCACGGCGTGCGATTTCACGAGACGCCGCGGCACGAGGATTACGGCACGGTGGCGGTGTTCGAGGACCCGTTCGGCAATCTCTGGGATTTGATCGAACCGAAAGGCTGAGCGGCGCCCTGTGCGGGCAACCGTGTGGCGGCTAGGGTGATTGTCCACTGACAACGACCCTGCGTTCTGGAGCTTGCAATGACTGCCCGCCGCCTCGGCCGCACCGACCTCAGCATTGAACCCCTCGTCTTCGGCTGCAATGTGCTGGGCTGGACGCTGGAGGAGAATGACGCCTTCCGGGTCCTCGACGCCTATGTCGATGCCGGCTTTGCGGCAGTCGACACTTCCGACTCCTACGGCAAGGGCAAGTCGGAAACCATCCTTGGCAACTGGATGAAGGCACGCGGCAACCGCGACAGGGTGCTGGTGTTCACCAAGGTGGGCTCGGACATGGGCCAGGGACACCGCGATCTCAGCGCCAAATGGATCACCGAGGAGGTCGAAAACTCGCTGCGGCGGCTGCAGACCGATGTGATCGATCTCTACCAGAGCCACTGGCCCGACCCATCGACCCCGCAGGAGGAAACGCTGGGCGCATTCGACCGGCTGGTGCGGGCGGGCAAGGTCCGCTTCATCGGCAGCTCCAATCAGGACGCCAAGCTGCTGAGCGAAGCGCTGAAGATTTCCGCCGAAAAGGGGTTGGCACGTTACGAGACGGTGCAGAACGAATTCAACCTGTACGACCGCGCCGGCTTTGCGCAGGTGCAGGACATCTGCGTGCGCGAACAGGTTTCCGGCATCGGCTATTTCAGCCTGGCGCGTGGCTTTCTCGCCGGCAAGTACCGCAGCGTCGCCGATGCCGACAAGAGCCCGCGCGGCAAGGCGGCGGTCGAGAAGTACCTCAACCCCAAGGGCGAGCGCATTCTTCAGGCGCTCGACGCGGTGAGCAAGCACCGTCACACCACCCCCGCGGCGGTCAGCATCGCCTGGATCGCAGCGCAGCCCGGCGTCGGTGGCGCCATCGCCTCGGCAACGTCGGTCGAGCAGCTAAAGGCGCTGACCGATGGCGCGCGGCTGGTCCTAAGTGCGGACGAACTGGCACAGCTTACCGAAGCGGGGCTCTGAGCTACGCCGCAACTGTGCCGAACAGGGCTCCGACGACATAGGTCGCAACCATGGCCAGTACGCCCCAGAAGGCGACGCGCAAGGCACCCTTCCACAGGGGCGCGCCGCCGGTCTGAGCACCCAGCCCGCCGAGGATCAGCAGTACGATGAGCGAGACAATGGCGACGGCCAAGAGCGTCGCCGTGCCGCTGCCGCTGAACCAGGCCGCGAGCAGCGGCAGGGCCGCACCGGCGGTGAAGGTGACCGCCGACGTCCACGCCGCCTGCAGCGGATTGGACGCCGAGGTTTCGGTGATGCCGAGCTCGTCGCGTGCATGGGCGCCGAGCGCGTCGGTCTCCATGAGCTGGCGCGCCACCTGATGGGCGAGCTGCGGGTCGAGGCCGCGGCGCTGGTAGATGGTTGCGAGTTCCTCGAGCTCGTCGTCCCAATGCGCCGCGATCTCGGATTTCTCCCGCGCGAGGTCGGCCCGCTCGGTGTCGGCCTGCGAGCTCACCGATACATATTCGCCGGCCGCCATCGACATAGCGCCCGCCACCAGCGCCGCCAGTCCGGAGAGGACTACTGTATTGTGCGGCGAGCCCGCGGCCGCCACACCCACCAGTACGCTCGCCACCGACACGACGCCGTCATTGGCGCCGAGCACTGCGGCGCGCAACCAGCCGATGCGGTGGACATAATGCGTCTCCGAGTGGATCGAGTAGGCCGTGTCAACCGGCAAGATAGCCTCCGTCGACCGGCAGCACGGCCCCTGTGATGTAGGCGGCATAGGGCGAACAGAGGAAGAGCGCCGCGTTGGCGACGTCCTCTGGTGTGCCGTAGCGGACGAGGGGGATACGTGGCTTGATGCGCGCCGCGGTTTCGGGATTGCTGAGCGCCGCGACCGCGATACCGGCGTCGATCCAGCCGGGCGCCAACGCGTTGACGCGAATGCCGTCGGCAGCGAAATTGCCCGCGAGCGAGCGTGTAAGCAGGGCCACGCCGCCTTTGCTCGCGGCATAGCCCGGGGCATGCGGCGCGCCGAGCAGACTGAAGATCGAGCCGATGTTCAGAATCGCGCCGCCACTCGCCTTGAGCAAGGGCCGCGAGGCGACGCAGACGCGCATGGTGCCCGACAAATTGACGTCGAGCAGCAGGTCGAACGTTTCGGGATCGTACTCTTCGGCGCGCTTGATGATGCCGGCGCAGTTGACCACGACGTCGACCCGCGAAAGACCGGCAACATATGACTTTACCGCCGCATTGTCGCGCACGTCGAGCACGTGGAACAGCGCGTTGCCGCGCGCAGCACGCACCTCGGCTTCGGTGGCACCGGTCGCGATGACGCTGGCGCCACTGCCGGCAAAGGCACCGACGATGCCGGCACCGATGCCCGAAGTGCCGCCGACGACGAGCACGGTCTTGTCCTTGTAAGTGATCTGCACTGGAGCGCTCCTCTAGCGTATGAACTGGTCGATATAGCCGGCGCCCAGGCCGACAGCATCATAGTGGCGGCGGCACATATCGATCTTGGTGAAGACGTCCTCGAAGCCTATCTGGCGGTTGTCCGTATCGAGGTAGACCATGCAGCCGGAAATATTGAAGAAGGTGATCATTTCGGCGCAGTCGTCCGGAACGGTGAGAGTGTGGATTTCTCCCGGCGGCTCGAACACGTAGGAGCCGGTTTCCGCCACCCAGTCGTGCTCGAGATAGTGCCAGCGACCCTTGATGACGTAGCCATGCACCGGCGCCGGGTGCAGGTGGCGGCTGAGGATGCCGGCGCGGCGGACGCGCAGCAGGTTGCACCACTGTCCCTGGACGGTATTGAGCAGCAGAGGCCGGAACCATACGCCGTCGGCCTGCGGTACCCACACCCGCTCGTCCTCGGGGACGGCCATGATCTGGGCCTCCCTGGCCGCCTGGGGATGGGCCGAGCCGTTGAGCGTGTCGTACATGGCGAGACTCCTTTGCACGCAGGGTGCCCGAGGCGCATCGCCGAGGTCAATGCGAACAGAAGTGGACGATCCGGGCTTTCGGCGGCCTCGGCAAGCGCCGCAACCAGGAGTAGGAGACGGCAGGAGATTCGATCGTGACGACCACCGCCCTGCCCCACGCCACCACCACCCAGCGCACCACCTTCGCCATCATCTTCGCGGTGGCGCTCTGCCACGGCATCAACGACATCATGCAGTCGCTGCTGACCGCGATCTACCCGATCCTCAAGCAGAATTACGGGCTGGATTTCGTGCAACTCGGCCTGCTGACGCTGACCTTCCAGTGCACGGCGTCGCTGCTGCAGCCGATCATCGGCATTTATACCGACAAGCGGCCGCTGCCCTATTCGATCGCCGCCGGCATGGCGTCGACGCTGGTCGGGCTGATCGTCCTCGGCTTCGCCCAGAGCTACCCGCTGCTGCTGGCCGGCTCGGCGCTGATCGGCTTCGGCTCGGCGGTGTTCCATCCCGAAAGCTCGCGCGTGGCACGGCTGGCCGCAGGCGGACGCTACGGTTTTGCGCAATCGACGTTCCAGGTGGGCGGCAATGCCGGGCAGGCGGTGGGGCCGCTGCTGGCGGCATTCGTGGTGCTGCCGCGCGGACAAAGCTCTGTGGCCTGGTTCGCGCTGGCCGCCCTCTGCGGCATGCTGGTGCTGAGCTGGGTGGGTCGCTGGTATTCGAACCACCAGCGCGCCCAGGCCCTGAAGCCGAAGGCGAGCACCGCCCTGCCCTTCGACATGCGCACCACGATGATCGCCCTGGTGGTGCTGACGCTGCTGACCTTCACCAAGAACATCTACATGGCGGCGGTGAGCAACTACTACACCTTCTACCTGATCCAGAAGTTCGGCATGGAGGTGCAGCAGAGCCAGTTGATGCTGTTCCTGTTCCTCGCGGCCTCGGCGGTTGGCACCTTCCTCGGCGGGCCGATCGGCGACCGCTATGGCGCCAAGTTCGTCATCTGGCTGTCGGTACTGGGCGTACTGCCGTTCACCCTGGCCCTGCCCTATGCCGATCTGACCTGGACGGCGATCCTCGCGGTGGTCATCGGAATCGTGTTCTCGTCGGCGTTCTCGGCGATCGTGGTGTTTGCCCAGGAGCTGATGCCGGGCCGCATCGGCATGATCGCGGGGATCTTCTTCGGCCTCGCGTTCGGTGCCGGTGGCATCGGCGCGGCGGCGCTGGGGGCGCTGGCAGACGTCAAAGGCATCGACTTCGTCTTCCAGGTCACCAGTTACCTGCCGTTCCTCGGGCTGTTGACGATCTTCCTGCCGAATTTCCCGAGCGCGAGACGGGCGTAGCGTCCCTCTCCGAAACCCAAGGCTCTTGCCGAACGAGCGCGAGGCTCGCTCGGCCAGCCGCTGCGGATCACCTGATCAGGATGGCACGGAAGTCGTTGACATTAGTGCCGGTCGGCCCGGTCGTGACCAGCGCGTCGATGGCCTTGAAGGCGGTGTAGGCGTCATTACCGGCGAGGGCGGCGCGCGGGTCGATGCCCGCCTGCCGCATGCGCGCACAGGTGGTGCCGTCGGCGACGGCGCCGGCGTTGTCCTCCGAACCGTCGATGCCGTCAGTGTCGGCGGCGAGTGCGCAGATGCCATCAACGCCCTCGATGGCGAGCGCGAATGACAGCAGGAATTCCGAGTTTCGGCCGCCCTTGCCCTGGCCGCGCACCGTCACGGTGGTCTCGCCACCCGAAAGCAGCAGCGCCGGGCGCTGGAACGGCCGGTCGCGCAGATCGACCTCCTTGCTCAGGGCCGCGAGCACCTGCGCCACGTCGCGCGCCTCGCCCTCGATGGCATCGGAAAGAATGTGGCTATTGAGGCCCCGCTGCCGGCCGAGCGCGGCGGCAGCATCGAGCGACAATGCAGACGAGGCGACGATGTTGACGCTGTTGTTGGCGAAGCGCGGCTCGTCGGGACGCGGCGCGGGATTGTCGTTGGAGGCAAGCAACGCCGCGGCCGCCGGCGGCAGGGTGATCCCGTGCAGCGCCAGCAGGTGGCGAACCTCGGCGCGGGAGCCGGCGATCGGCACCGTGGGCCCGGAGGCAACCAGCGCCGGATCGTCGCCGGCCACATCTGAGACGATGAGGGTCGCGACACGCGCCGGTGCTGCAAGCGCCGCGAGACGGCCGCCCTTGATGGCGCTCAGCTCGTTGCGCACCTGGTTCATCACCGAAATCGGCAGGCCGGAGGCGAGCAGGATACGCGTCACCTCCTGCTCGTCCTCGAAGCTCATGCCGGTTCCGGGCGAGGGCAACAGCGCCGAGCCACCACCCGAGATAAGCGCCACGACCAGGTCATCGGGGCCAAGGCCGTGTACCGTCGACATGATGCGGCGTGCGGCGAGGTAGCCGGCCTCGTCGGGGACCGGGTGCGACGCCTCGACGATTTCGATGCGATTGGTGGGTACGGCATAGCCGTAGCGGGTGACGACCAGGCCGCTCACCGGCTCGGGCCAGTGACGCTCGAAGGCCGCGGCCATCTGGGCGGAGGCCTTGCCGGCGCCCACGACAACGGTGCGTCCGCGCGGCTTCGGAGGCAGATGAGCGGCGACCGCGCGGCCGGGATCGGCCGCGGCGACAGCGGCGCGAAACAGGTCTTCGAGAAGGGCGCGTTCCATGGTGGCTCACAGGCTTGCGATGGCGGCCACAATGCCGTCAACTGCCGGTTCTAGCCAGAGCCTGCCGTGACCGCATCCCCAGCATGACCGAGCGTTTCGCCATCTATTTCGCGCCAGCCGCCGACTCGGTGCTGCAGCGCGCGGCGACCGCATGGCTGGCGCGCCCGGAACTGCAGGACGCGACAGTGTCGGCGCGACGCTATGGCTTCCATGCGACGCTCAAAGCGCCGATGCGGCTTGCGGCAGGAGGCGACCGGCCTGCCCTCGCCTCAGCGTTGGCGGATTTTGCCGCCCATCATCGGGCCGTCGCCCTGAGACATCTCGCGCCACGGCCGATCGAGGCATTCCTGGCGCTGACAACCGAACCGCAATCGCAGGCGCTGACCGATTTCGCGGCAGATGTGGTGAGGGCGTTCGAGCCGTTCCGGGCACCGCTGAGCGCGGCGGAGCGGGCGCGACGCCTCAGAGCGCCGCTGACGGCGCGGCAAAGCGAGCTGGTCGACCTCTACGGCTATCCCTATGTGCTCGAGCAGTTCCGGTTCCACATGACGCTGACCGACCGGCTGCCTGCGGCGCGACAGGCGGGGGTTCGGGTCGAGGCGGAGGCGTGGTTCGCCGCCGCGCTGGCTGCGCCGATCCAGCTTGACCGGCTGGTGCTTTTCCGCGAGGCGCAACCGGGGGCGCCGTTCGAGCGCCTCGAAGACTTCGAACTTTCAGGAGGTGCCGCGTGACGGAGAGTGCGTTCGCCAATGCCAGGGTCGTGCTGGGCGACGAGATCGTCACCGGCAGCGTGAAGATCACAGATGGAACGATCGCGGCGGTGGATGCAGGTGGCAACGTCGGGGAGGATTGCGAGGGCGACTATCTGATCCCCGGTCTGATCGAGCTCCATACCGATCAATTGGAGGCGCACTACCGGCCGCGGCCGGGCGTGTACTGGAACCCGCTCGGCGCACTGATGGCCCATGACGTGCAGATTGCCGGCTCGGGCATTACCACGGTGTTCGACGCCGTGCGCATCGGCTCGGAACCTGAACATTCAGAAGGCGGCATGGGCGACCATGTCGAAGTGCTGATCCAGGCCATCAGCACCGCCGTCGCCGACGGCCGTCTCAGGGCCGACCATCTGGTGCATCTGCGCTGCGAACTGCCGACGCATGACGTTGTCGACGATTTCGAACGCTTCTGCCGGCTACCGCTGGTGAAGCTGGCTTCGGTGATGGACCACACGCCGGGGCAACGGCAGTACCAGACGATGGGCAAGTTCGTCGCGTTCTACAAGGAGCGGATGCGCTTTTCGGATGCCGAAATCGAGACGTTCATCGCGGCGCGGCGCGAGCGGCAGGAGCGTTACGCCGCCGCGAACCGTGCGGCGATCCTGAAGCGCGGGCTGGCCGCCGGTATTGCCTTCGCCAGCCATGACGACGCAACACCCGAGCACGTGGCGGAATCGGTGCGAGACGGGGTGAGCATCGCCGAGTTTCCGACGACCATGGTGGCGGCGGAACAGTCGCATGCGGCGGGGCTCGCAGTGCTGATGGGCGCGCCCAATGTGGTGCGCGGCGGCTCGCATTCAGGCAACATCGCCGCGACGGATCTGGCGCGCGAAGGCTGCCTCGACGTGCTGAGCTCGGACTATGTGCCGGGGGCGCTGATCCAGGCGGCATTCATGCTGCCGCAGATGGTCGAGGGAGTGAGCCTGCCGCGGGCCATTGCCATGGTGACGGCGACGCCCGCGCGGGCGGCGCATCTCACTGACCGCGGCGAGATCACGGTGGGCAAACGTGCCGATCTCGTGCGGGTGCGGATGCATGGGGAGATGCCGGTGATCAAGGGCGTCCTGCGGCAGGGCCGGCGGGTGAGCTGATGGCCGGCTGCCTGGTGCTGGTGGTAGGGCCGTCGGGCGCCGGCAAAGACACGCTGATTGCAGCGGCGAAGACGGCGCTGCGCGGCGATCCGGGCGTGGTGTTTCCGCGCCGGACCATCACCCGCAGCGCGGCGGCGGCCGTGGAAGATCACGACTCCGTGAGTGCCGAGCAGTTCGCCCGGATGCGCGCCGCTGGCGCTTTCGCGCTCGACTGGCAGGCGCATGGCTTGAGCTACGGCCTGCCGGCGACGCTGCAGGACGATCTGCGGGCCGGACGACACGTGGTCGTCAACGCCTCGCGCGCCATGGTGGCCGAAGCGGCGCGGCGCTTCCCCAATCTGCGGGTGGTGTTGATCGAGGCGGCGCCGGAGGTACGGGCGGCCCGGCTGGCAGCGCGTGGCCGGGAGAGCGCTGACGACATCAGACGCCGGCTGGCCCGCGAGGTGGCGGTGCCCCTGCCCGGCGCCATCCGCATCGACAATTCCGGAACACTGGCCGAGGCGGTGGCTGTATTCCTGGCGGCGCTGGCGAATTGCGGTCCGGTGTGAACCTTTTGCCGGTCCCCAGCGTTTGTGACGGAAATGCGTCCGCCCGGAAGTGGGCATTCTCCAAATTGAGAC
>JAEWCE010000231.1 GCA_023390785.1 Pseudomonadota bacterium | reverse complement strand
GGATGCCCGAGGTCATCAGCAGGCCGCCGATATTGGCGTAGCCGATGCCCAGCGTGCGGTAGACGAACGAGCGCTCGGCGATGGCCTTCGAGGGGAACTGCGCCATCATCACCGAGATTTCGAGCACCATGGTCCAGAGCCGGCAGGTGTGCTCGAAGCGGTCGACGTCGAAGCTGCCGTCGGCATTGCGGTAGGGCAGCAGGTTGACGGAGGCGAGGTTGCAGGCGGTGTCGTCGAGGAACATGTACTCCGAGCAGGGGTTGCTCGCGACGATCGGGCCGGCGGCGGGGCTGGTGTGCCACTCGTTGATGGTGGTGTGGAAATGGATGCCCGGATCGGCCGAGGCCCAGGCGGCATAGCCGATCGATTCCCACAGGTCGCGGGCCTTGAGCGTCTTGGTGACCTTGCCCGAGGTGCGGCCGACAAGGTTCCACTCGCCGTCCGCCTCGACCGCCTTGAGGAAGTCGTCGGTGACGCGCACGGTGTTGTTGGAGTTCTGGCCCGAGACGGTGAGGTAGGCCTCGCTGTCCCAGTCGGTGTCGTAGATCGGGAATTCGATGTCGGTGTAGCCCTGGCGCGCGAACTGGATGACCCGCTGCACGTAGTTCTCGGGCACCAGCGCCTTCTTGGCGTCCTTGACGGCGCGCTTCAGCGCCGGGTTCTTGCCGACGTCGAAGCAGTCGTCGCCATTGCCGTCGCAGTTCACCGCGGCCTTCATGATGGCCTTGAGGTGCCTGGAAACCACCTTTGAGCCGGTGACGAGGGCGGCGACCTTCTGCTCCTCCTTCACCTTCCAGTTGATGTAGGCCTCGATGTCGGGGTGGTCGATGTCGACCACCACCATCTTGGCGGCGCGGCGGGTGGTGCCGCCCGACTTGATGGCGCCGGCGGCGCGGTCGCCGATCTTGAGGAAGCTCATCAGCCCGGAGGATTTGCCGCCGCCCGAGAGCTTCTCGCCCTCGCCGCGCAGCTGCGAGAAGTTCGAGCCGGTCCCGGAGCCGTACTTGAACAGCCGCGCCTCGCGCACCCACAGATCCATGATGCCGCCCTCGTTGACGAGGTCGTCGTTCACGGACTGGATGAAGCAGGCATGCGGCTGCGGGTGCTCGTACGAGCTCTTGGATTGTACGAGCTTTTTGGTGAAGGGGTCGACATAGAAGTGACCCTGGCCCGGACCGTCGATGCCGTAGGCCCAGTGCAAGCCGGTGTTGAACCATTGCGGCGAGTTCGGCGCCACCTTCTGCGTCGCGAGCATGAAGCAGAGCTCGTCATAGAAGGCGCGGGCATCGTCCTCGCTGCCGAAATACTTGCCCTTCCAGCCCCAATAGGTCCAGGTGCCGGCGAGCCGGTGGAAGACCTGGCGGCTGTCGGTCTCGGAGCCATAGCGCTCCTTTTCGGGCAGCGCCTTCAGCGCCTTCTCGTCGGGCACCGAGCGCCACAGCCAGGAGGGGACGTCGTTCTCCTCGACCTTCTTCAGCACCTTGGCGACGCCGGCCTTGCGGAAATACTTCTGCGCAATGATGTCGGCGGCCACCTGCGACCAGCTTGCCGGCACCTGCATGCCTTCGAGCTTGAAGACGACCGAGCCATCCGGGTTGCGAATTTCGCTCGTGGTCGAGCGGAATTCGATGCCGTGATAGGCGTCCTGGTTGGCCTTCGTGTACCGACGTTCGATGTGCATAGTCGCAATAGTCCCCAAAATCGCGGGCACGAAGGCCCTGCTGCCGCCGCCACGGCATCCGTCCTATTTGACGCTTTACTGAACCCGCTCCGTCGCCACGGATCGGCTCTGCCCCGTGCCTCCAGGCGTGTCCGATCTGGTGTCGAACTCTTCCGGGAGGGCTTGGCTGCGGCGGCCGGAAACGCGACCGTTGCAGCGTGGCAAATTTGTGGTCCGATTCAGAAAACGCGTCAACGGCGTAAAGCGACGAAAACGACCATAGCTTGTGTTCCGGAGGAGCATTTTCGCTAGATTTAGTATAGGCATTGTGAATAGCGGGGACAACCAAAAGTGCTGAAACGGGCGTTCAAATCGCGTCGATTCGGCGGCCCCGAAACCTCGATTCCGGCTCAATTCCGGCAACCGGAATCCGCGCTAAACCCGCTCCAAATCGAGGCGAATTTTTTGCTTCATGCAGTGCATGAAATCGGGCCCGGAGGGGAGGCGCCGAAACCCGCCGGAATGGCGAATCCTGTCAAGCCCAGAATTTTCGGGCGGGCTGGGGATTGCGGGGATGCCCACGCCGGGCACGATGAATGGTGTGACCCTGGTCCGGCCAGTGAGGCCTAGGCGCGGGCGGGGGCAGGTGCTAGAGGCTTGGGCACTGAAGATTCCGGTAGGTTGCGCATGCCCCAAGGTGGTTGGAAAGACTTCTTCATCGAGATTTTCGCCTGGTGGCGTGGCAATACCTGGGGCACCCGGCTGTGGGCGGCGACGCAGGGCGTCTATGTCGGCTCGGACCAGTTCGGCAACCGCTACTACCGCAGCAAGAAACCGACCGGCCCGAGCGGCATGGAACGCCGCATGGTGATCTATGCCGGCGGTTATGCCGAGCCGACCACGATCCCCCCCGGCTGGTACGGGTGGATGCACTACAAGACCAACGACGTGCCGCAGGACGGCGACTACACCCCCCACGCCTGGGAAAAGCCGCACATCCGCAACTATACCGGCTCGGCGCTGGCCTACCGGCCGGACGGCAGTCTGCTCAACAAGGGCGAGCGCCCCAGGGTCACCGGCGACTACGACGCCTGGTCGCCGGACGCCTGACGCCGGTGCGAGGTTTTCTGGCGCTGCTGCTGGTCGCGGGACTGGCGAGTCCGGCCGCGGCGGCCACCATCTCGAATCCGGTCGCGTCGTTCTCGGGGCTCGACAAGATCACCGGCCGGATCACCAATTTCGACGTCTATATCAACGAGACGGTGCAGTTCGGAGCGCTGCAGATCACGCCGCGCGTCTGCTACACGCGGCCGCCGACCGAAACGCAGCGCACCAGCGTGTTCGTCGAGGTCGACCAGGTGTCCCTGAAGGGCGGCACCGAGCGCATCTTCACCGGCTGGATGTTCGCCGAAAGCCCGGCGCTCAACCCCATCGACCATCCGGTGTACGACATCTGGCTGGTCGACTGTAAGCAATCGAGCGACGTGCCGCCGCCGCCAAGCACCCCGGACACGGCGTCGGCCGATGCCGGGACGCCAGACGCGCCGGCGCAATAGGCGCGATCAGCCGCCAAGCGTCTTGCGGATGATTACGGAGGGGCGGGCCTCGAGCTGCAATTGCTCGTAGGTGCATTGCCGCGGCGCCTTGTCGGGGCGCCAGCGTCTGAGGCCGGTGCCATGACGGAAGCGCTGGCCGCTGACGCGGTCGTAGCTGACCTCGACCACCAATTCGTGCCGCAGGGGAACATAGGTGCCGGTGCGCTCGGTGGACCACCGGCTCGGACCGCCCGGCGCATTGCCGGTGAACCCTTCGCCGCGCAGCGCTTCGAGCCGGCGGGTGAGCTCCGGCTTGTCCTCGTGGCCGAGCGCGGAGGTGAAGCCGACATGATCGAGCCTGCCGTCGGCATCGTAGAGGCCAAGCAGCAGCGACGCGGCGATGGTGCTGCCGGTGCCGTAGCGGAAGCCGCCGACGACGCAGTCGGCGGTGCGAATGTTCTTGACCTTGAGCATGGCGCGCACGCCCGGCTGGTACGGATCGTTCCGACGCTTGGCCACGACGCCGTCGAGGGCGCCGCCGGACCGGGCCAGCCACCGGGCCGCCTCGGCGCGGTCGTTGGTGGTCGGCGAGAGGCGGAAAGCGGGCGAGGGGTGGCCGGCATAGAACCGCTCGAGCGCCGCACGGCGATCGGAAAAGGGCAGCTCCTGCAGCGACTTGCCGTCCAGTGCCAAGAGATCGAACAGCACCAGCAGCGCCGGCGTCTCGGCGGCCAGCTTGCGGATGCGGCTTTCGGCCGGATGCAGGCGCATCTGCAGCGCGTCGAAGGAGAGGCTGTCACCGACCGGGATGGCCAACTCGCCGTCGAGCAGGAAATCACCGCCGGGCAGGGCGGCCAGCGCCGCCGCGACCTCGGGGAAGAAGCGGTGCAGCGGCTTGCCGGATTTCGCGAACAGGTGGACGCTGCTGCCGGACTTGACGGCAAGGCAGCGAAAGCCGTCCCATTTGGGCTCGAACGACCATCCGGGGTCGGTGGGCAGCGCGTCGACGAGCAGGGCTTCCATTGGCTCGATCGGCGAGCGGTCGGCGGAAGGAGAGGCAGCGGGCATGGCTCAACAACGCACTGGAACGCCACAGGGTGCCACGGCGGGGCACGGCGGCGAAGTCCCCAGGATCGAGCCGCGGCGCAAGGGACGCGCCGGCACCCAGTCGATGCTGATCCCGAGCGAAGCCATGGTGGCCGAGAAGCTATGGGCGGCGCCCGCCGGCGCGGTGTCGGACCTCGGCGGGCTGCGCCGGACCCTCGCGGCCGAACACGGCGCCGATGCCTGCTGCCCGGTGACAGTGCAGCGCCACATGGTAGCGATCGCCGAAAAGGCCAGCGCCCCCTATTGGCGGATGGTCGATCCCGACCGGCCGTTCGCGCGGCGGCTGGCCGGCGGTCCCGAGGCGATCCGCCGGCACCTCAGCGCGGAACGCTGACGGCGCGGTCGATCGCGTCCCAGTCGGCGTCGTGCTTGAGCGCTTCGGCCAGGCGCAGTTCGTAGTCTTCGCGCGGAATCTCGATGCCGCCGAAGGTCCGCAGATGGTCGGTGACGAACTGGGTGTCGAGCAGCCGGTAGCCGCCGGCTTTGAGCCGGTCGATGAGGTGCGCCATGGCGATCTTGCTGCAGTCGGTCTTGCGGTGGAACATCGATTCCCCGAAAAACGCCGCGCCGATCGAGACGCCATAGAGCCCGCCCACGAGGTCCGCGCCGTCCCACACCTCAACCGTATGCACGAAGCCGCGGCGGAACAATTCGCCGTAGAGACGGCGGATGGCGGCGTTGATCCAGGTGCTGTCGCGATCGGTGCCGGCGGTGGCGCAGCCCTCGATCACGGCGGCGAAATCGGTGTCGATGCGGACCGAATAGGGATTGTGTTTCAAGGTCTTGCGAAGGCTGCGCGAGATGTGTGCGGCCTCCAGCGGGATGATGCCGCGCAGTTGCGGCGACACCCAGAACAGATCCTCCGAGTTCGCATCCTCGGCCATGGGGAAGATGCCGGCCTGGTAGGCGCGCAGGATCAGCTCGGGGGTGAGATCGACCGCAAAAGGGTCGGTTTTGCGTGACATGAGCGCTCCACTTGTCGTCCGAGAGTCATATCGGCGCGACAACGTGTATTGCCAGCGTTCACATTTTATCGCCTAAGAAGGCGCCGTTTTTGCCCCGGAACCAATGCGAGTCCGCCCGCCGATGCCCGAAGCCGTGATCCAGACCGAAAAAGCCAACCTCGAACTGATGAGCGGCAAGTCGATGCTGCACATCCTCAAGGATGTGACGTTCAAGGTGGCGGCCGGCGAGGTGACGGCGGTGGTCGGGCCGTCGGGCAGCGGCAAGACCTCGCTGCTGATGATCCTGGGCGGGCTGGAACGGGCGACCACCGGCAAGGTGGTGGTGGCCGGCCGGGACATCTCGACCGCCAACGAGGACCAGCTCGCCATCTTCCGGCGCAACAACCTGGGCATCCTGTTCCAAAACTTCCAGCTCATCCCCTCGATGACGGCGCTCGAGAATGTGGCGCTGGCGCTCGAGATCGCCGAGACCGGCGAGAGCTTCCGGGAAATCCGCGAGCACGCGGCGGCGGCGCTGGCCGAAGTCGGGCTCGGCGACCGGCTGACGCATCTGCCGAGCGCGCTGTCGGGCGGCGAGCAGCAGCGCGTGGCGCTGGCCCGCGCCATGGTCACCAGCCCCAAGCTGATGCTGGCCGACGAGCCGACCGGCAATCTCGACCAGGACACCGGCGCACTGGTGATCGACCTGATGTTCAACCTTGCTCGCAAGAAGGGCACGGCGATCCTGCTGATCACGCACGACCGCTCGCTGGCGGCCAAGGCCGACCGCATGCTGACCATGAACCACGGCCAGCTCACCGAGACCACCAAAGAGGCCGTCCCGGCATGACCAAGCTCCGCAACTGGATCCGCGTCGCGCTGGTCGACCTGCGCGGCGACCTTCGCCGTTTCGGCATCCTCTTGGCGTGCCTGGCGCTGGGCACCGCGACCATCGCCGGCGTGAGCTCGGTGGGCGACGCGCTCAAGGGCGCCATCCTGCGCGACGCCAACACGCTGATGGGCGGCGACATCCAGGTCAACCGCGCCGATCGCCGCGCCAATCCCAGCGAGTTCGCCTACATGCAGACGCTGGGGCAGGTGAGCGAGACGATCTCGTCGAACTCACGCGCCGACGCCATGGACGACAGCGGCAATACGGCCTTCCTCGATATTTATGCGGTCGACGAGCTCTATCCGCTTTACGGCGACGTGGTGAGCCCGCAGCTCAAGCCTGGCGAGAAGCCGGCCGACCTGCTGGCGCTCAAGGACGGCGCCTATGGCGCCATCGTCGATCCGGTGATCCTCGACCGGCTGGGGATCGACCTCGGCGGGCATTTCACCGTCAACGGCACCGAATTCGAGGCGCGCGGGCTGCTCAACTCGCTGCCCAACAGTGCCCTGCGCGGGCTGCATCTGGGCCTCACCACGCTGATGTCGGTGGAGGCGGAGCAGGCCAACCCGGAGACGCGGCCGCCGCTGCCGGGGCTGCTGACGCAATACAGCTACAAGATCAAGCTCAACCCCGAACAGGGCGACTACACCATCGCCAAGCCCAAGGTGGAGGAGCACTTCAAGGCCGACCCCGAATGGAAGGTGCAGTCTCCCTATGATGCGGCCGGCACGCTGGCGCGGTTCTACGATCTGTTCGTGCGTTTCCTGCTGATCGTCGGCCTGAGCTCGCTGCTGGTGGGCGGCGTCGGCATCTTCAATGCCGTGTCGGCCTACATCCAGGAGCGGCAGCGCTCGATTGCGACGTTGCGCAGCCTTGGTGCCACCGGACCGCGCATCCTGGTGCACTTCTTCACCCAGGTTGGCATCATGTCGCTGGTGGGCATTGTCATCGGGCTGGTGATCGGGGCGGGGCTGACGGCGGCGGCGCTGCCGGTGCTGGGCCGCATCCTCGCCGTCGACCTGCCGCCCTCGATCGAGTGGCCGGCGCTGCTGACGGCGCTGCTATTCGGCATCCTCGCGGCCTTCGCCTTCTCGTACATCCCGCTGGTGCGGGCCGAAAAGCTGCGGCCGGCGATGCTGTTCCGCACCGTCGGCACCTCGATTCAGAGCCTCAGGACGCGCGAATACCTCGATCCCTGGGTGCTGGGGCCGCTGCTCGTTGCCGGGCTCGGCATCTTCGGGCTCGCCTGGTGGACGACGCAGGATTTGAGCCTCGTCGGCTACTATGCCATCGGCGTGATTGCGGCCTACCTGCTGCTGAGCCTCGCCGGGCGGGCGCTGCAGGCGGTGCTGCGCGCCATCCCGCCGCTGCCCAGCGTCACCTTCCGCAATGCCTTCCGCGGCATCTACCGGCCCGGCTCACCGGCGCCCACTGTGATCATGTCGCTCGGGCTCGGCCTGGCCATGCTGCTGGTGATCGTGATCCTCAGCGTCAATCTGCGCGACCAGCTGCTGGGGCAGGTGACCAAGGACGCCCCGACCTTCGTTGCCACTGATCTGTTCGACGACGAGGTGGTGGATTTGCAGGACTTCCTCAATTCCACCGGGCAGGTCACCGAGTTCATGCACTCGCCGATGATCCGTGCCGCCATCACCAAGGTGAACGGCGTGCCCTCGGCGGACATACGCGACCGCAAGGACATCTCCGGCGAGGCGGCCTACATGCTGACCGGCGAAATCCTCATGACCTGGCGGCCCGACCTGCCGGCCGATTCCAGGGTCACCGCCGGCGCCTGGTGGCCCGACGACTATTCCGGCCCGCCGCTGGTGTCGCTGCGCGACCAGGACGCCATCAGCCTCGGCATCAAGCCGGGCGACAAGCTGGAGCTGACGCTGTTCGGCGAATCCTTCGACGTCACCGTTGCCAATCTGCGCGATTTTCAGTTCCAGAGCGGGCTCAACTTCCTGGTGACGGCGACGCCCGGCACCTTCGACGACTTCCCCGGCACCAACCTCGCGACCATCAAGGCCGCCGAGGGCCACGAGAAGGACGTGGAGCGGGCGCTGGCCAAGAAGTACCCGGACATCACCTTCCTGCCGGTGGGCGAAGCGCTCAACCAGGCGGCGGGCATCCTCGGCCAGCTCTCGACGGCGGTGAACATCGTCGGCGCCCTGGCGGTGGTCAACGGCCTGCTGGTGCTGGCCGGTACCATGGCGGCCGGGCGCAAGCAGCGCGAGGCCGACGCCGTGGTCAACAAGGTTCTGGGCTCGACCCGCGGCGACGTGGTCAAGGTGTTCGCGCTCGAATACGCGCTGCTCGGCGGCTTCGCGGCGCTGCTGTCGATGCTGGTCGGCATCGCCGGCGCCTACGCCATCGTCAAGGGCGCGCAGATGGACGTGGGCTTCGGCGTCAACCCGCTGCTGGTGCTGGGCGTACTGGCCGGCTCGATCGTGCTGACTATCGTCACCGGCGCGCTGACGACGTGGAGCGCACTGAGCACCAAGCCGGCGCAGTATCTAAGGTCGATGGGGTAAGTGCGTCGAGGCAGCAGCTATGCCGCCTCGACGCTCACCACCAGGCGCTGGCCAAGCGCCCGCAACGCCTCATCGAGGGCGGGAAGCTTGGTCGCGTGATACGGATCGAGCATGCGGCGCACCTCCGCCTCGTCCTTGCCGAGCTTGCGGGCGAGAGCCGATTGCGGCAGGCCGGACCGCCGAAATGCGTTGTAGAACGCCAACTTCGCCGCAGCCTGCGCCGTGATCGAGACCGGGGCTCCTCCCCCGTAGGAGGAGGGAGGAAGGTCGTCGCCGTCCTTCATCCTGCCAAGCAGCGCGACTTCCAAAGCATCCGCGGCGTTGGCGATAGCCTCCTGCCGCGTCGCGCCTTCCGTCAGTGCCTCGGGGACATCAGGAAAGCGCACCAGAAAGCCGCCTTCGCCATTGGGATCGAGTTCGCAGCGATACTCCAACTTCCGTCTCCTAGAGACCGAGTTGCCGACGCACCAGCGCCATGTAGCCCGGGGACAATTCACCTGATTTCAGCGTGGTCTTGGCGACGAGCCGGTCGCCATCCCGGACCTCGACGCGATAGTGGGAGCCTTTGCCGAGCTTCTTGTCGACCGCCAGCGCAAGGCCGGCCGCCACGCAAGCCTCTCTGAGCTGGCTGATGAATCGGTCGCGCTTCACGCCGCCATTCCAGCTGAGCTAGAGCAAACATATCGGACAAAAATGTCCGAAGCGCAACTAGTGCTTCATGCCCAGGTACTTTTCCAGCCAGTGGATGTCGTAGTTGCCGGCGAGGATGTCGGGTTCCTTGATCAGGCGCTGGAACAGGGGGAGGGTGGTCTTGATGCCGTCGACGACGAATTCGTCGATGGCGCGGCGCAGGCGCATCAGGCACTCCTCGCGGGTGCGGCCGTAGACGATGAGCTTGCCGATGAGGCTGTCGTAATAGGGCGGGATGGCGTAGCCGCTGTAGATGGCGCTGTCGATACGCACGCCGACGCCGCCGGCCGGGTGGTAGAATTTGATGGTGCCGGGCGAGGGCGCGAAGGTGTTGGGGTCTTCGGCGTTGATCCGGAGCTCGATGGCGTGGCCGACGAAGGTGATGTCCTCCTGCCTGAGGCTCAGCGTTTCGCCCGAGGCGACGCGGATCTGCTCGTAGACGAGGTCGACGCCGGTGACCCGCTCGGTCACTGGATGCTCGACCTGCAGGCGGGTGTTCATCTCGATGAAGTAGAACTCGCCGTTCTCGTAGAGGAACTCGATGGTGCCGGCGCCGGAATATTTGAGCTTGCGCATGGCGGCGGCGCAGATTTCCCCGATCCGGTCGCGCTGCTCGGCCGGAACCGTGGGGGCGGTCGCTTCTTCCCAGACCTTCTGGTGGCGGCGCTGCAGCGAGCAATCGCGGGTTCCCAGATGCACGGCATTGCCCTTGCCGTCGCCCATCACCTGCACCTCGATGTGGCGCGGCTTGCCAAGGTATTTTTCCATGTAGACGGAATCGTTGCCGAAGGCGGCCTTGGCCTCGGACCGGGCGGTCGACCAGGCGGTGAGCACGTCGAGCTCGGTGTGCGCCACCTTCATGCCGCGCCCGCCGCCGCCGGCGGTGGCCTTGATCAGCACCGGATAGCCGATCTCGGCCGCGGTCTTCTTGGCCTCGTCCTCGGACTTCACTTCCCCCTTCGAGCCGGGAACCACCGGGATGCCGAGCTCCACCGCCGTCTGCTTGGCGGTGATCTTGTCGCCCATGATCTGGATGTGGTGTTCCGACGGGCCGATGAAGGTGATCTTGTGCTCGGAAAGGATGCGGGCGAAGCGGGCGTTTTCGCTGAGAAAGCCGTAGCCGGGGTGCACCGCGTCGGCGCCGGTGATCTCGCAGGCGGCCATCAGCGAGGGAATGTTGAGATAGCTGTCCTTGGCCGGCGGCGGGCCGATGCACACGCTCTCGTCGGCCATGCGCACATGCATGGCGTTGCGGTCGGCGGTCGAATAGACGGCGACCGTCGAAATTCCCAGTTCCTTGCAGGCACGCAGCACGCGGAGCGCGATCTCGCCCCGGTTGGCGATGAGAACCTTCTGGAACATCAGTCGATGACCGCGAGCGGCTGACCGTACTCGACCGGCGAGGCGTCGGTGACGAGGATGCGCGTGACCGTGCCGGACTTGTGCGCCGGGATCTGGTTCATCGTCTTCATCGCCTCGATGATAAGGATGGTCTGGCCTTCGGAAACCTTGGCGCCCACCGAGACGAATGGCGCCTTGCCCGGCTCGGGCGAGAGATAGGCGGTGCCCACCATCGGCGAGGTCAGCGCATTGGGATTGGAGGCGAGGTC
>JAEWCE010000224.1 GCA_023390785.1 Pseudomonadota bacterium | reverse complement strand
AGTCCGGCCGCGCCATTGGGCCTTGCGACTGGCATCAACTTCCAACCAACAGGGGATGGCAACGCGGCAATTACCGGAGACTTCGTCCTCACGGATGACGAGGTGAATCCGGTTATCACTGCGCTGCGCACAAACGGTATCGACGTGACGGCGGTTCACAGTCACATGCTGAACGAGCAGCCGCGTCTGTTGTTCCTGCATTTCTGGGCGGTGGACGACGCCATGAAACTGGCGCGCGGGCTACGTGCCGCGCTCGACAAGACCAAACTGTAGCGGGATCATATTGAACGCTGTTGCGGCAGGCCTCGTCATTCAGGAGAACGCACTTGACCATCTCGACGGCCGCGGCGGTTCCTCCGGAAGAAGGTCATGGCGTTTCATTCCGTGAGGCATTCTGGGTCTGGTTGCGGGTCGCGGCCTTGAGCTTCGGCGGTCCGGCCGGGCAGATCGCCGTGATGCACCGCATCCTTGTCGAAGAAAAACGCTGGATCGGCGAAACGCGTTTCCTCCACGCGCTCAACTACTGCATGCTCTTGCCGGGCCCTGAAGCTCAACAACTCGCCGTTTACATTGGCTGGCTGTTACATCGTATTCCGGGCGGACTGGTCGCAGGCACGCTGTTCATTCTGCCGGGTTACGTCAGCCTGATGGTGCTGAGTTGGCTTTATGCCGCCTACGGCGAAATCGGATTTGTGCAGGCGCTCTTCTTCGGCCTCAAAGCAGCCCTGCTTGCGATCGTCGTCGAAGCCGTCTTCAAGGTCGGGAAACGTGCGCTGAAAAACCGCGTCATGATCGGAATGGCGGCGCTGAGCTTCGTTGCGATCTTCTTTTTCCACGTCGCGTTTCCACTGATCATCCTGGCAGCGGCGCTCATCGGCTTCCTCGGCAATGCCGCAGGATACAAGGTCTTTAGCGGATCATCGGGTCACGGAGAGGCCGCCAACGAGCTCCGGGATACAGCAGCCATCGATCGAGCTTTCTCCAAGCAAATACCGGATCATGTCCGTCCATCGTCGAATCGCGCCGTCAAAGTCACCGCCATCTGTCTGGCATTGTGGCTCGGCCCTGTCGCCACCCTGATTTACACGCTCGGCTGGAACAACGTATTCAGTCACATCGGACTGTTTTTCAGCAAGATGGCAGTGATCACGTTCGGTGGCGCCTATGCCGTGCTCGCTTATGTCGCCCAGCAAGCCGTCGAATACTATCACTGGCTTCGACCGGGAGAGATGCTGGTCGGCCTCGGGATGGCGGAGACGACCCCAGGACCATTGATCAGCGTCGTGCAATTCGTCGGCTTCATGGCTGCCTTCCGTGATCCTGGAAATCTCGATCCCATGACGGCTGCCGTGCTGGGCGGAACGCTGGCCAAATGGACCACATTCGTTCCGTGCTTTCTCTGGATTTTCCTGGGCGGGCCCTATATCGAAGCCCTTCGCGGCAACAAGGCATTGACCGCATCGCTGTCGGCCATCACCGCGGCGGTCGTCGGTGTCATCCTGAATCTGGCGGTGTGGTTCTTCATTCACACCGTCTTCCGCGAGGTTGAGCCGGTCCGGGCATTCCTGTTTGCATTCGATGCACCGAAGCTGTCGAGCGTCGATCCTTGGGCTCTGGTGCTTTCGTTGGGAGCCGCCGTCGCCATTTTCCGTTTCAAGGTTGGCATGATCCCGACACTGGCGGCCTGCTGCGCCGCAGGCATTCTGCTATTTTATGCAGGGACGGGTTCGGGCACCCTGTCCCGATAAATCGCGGATTGGGCAGCAATCATTGCGGTCCGTATTGATCGCTCGCGATCATCCGATGACGGGCCCAACCGGGCGCGGAACATTGCGTTTTACAGCAAGGACGGCCAGCCTTAAGATCGAAGCCTTGTCATGATCAGGTTGCCGCTCAAGCAAGTTCACCTGAGCGAAAAGTAGAAATTGTCACCCGGTAACGAGCCATAAGTGAACGGCTCCTGATTGCGCTGGGTTTCCCGGAAAACATCGTCCCGGATACGGCGAAACAGCATATTGATCTCAAGATTTGGATCGACGACGTACTTCAGGAACGCCGTGGTGAACGGGCTATGCTCGCCGTTGCCGTCGCGTGAGATCTGCCCTTCGCGTGCAGCATAGGCCACCAGGGTGCCTCCTTCTGGCTCGATACGAGCCAGGCCACGCCCGATCGAGCGCGACGCCACCGTGCGGCGCATCTTGATGAGGAACGGGTTATCCCGGCACGAGTCGAGAATGACGAGGCGAAGTTTCTTGGCCCGCTCCGTAGCCTGCAGCAGACGATCGAGCGAGACGGCTTCATCCTGAACGTCGCGGTCGGATTTCAACCGGACATCGACAGGAAGCAGATAGTTCGTGCCATCCATTTCCAGCCCGTGACCGGCATAATAGATCACTGCCCAGTCAGCCGAAGCCGCCAGATCTTCGAAATCCCGAAGCCTGCCGAGGAATGCGCTACGCGTAAGATCCGTTCCGGTAATTACGGTCTGGAATCCAAGCTTTTCGAAAGTCGCCGCGACTGCCTCGGAGTCACGTCTCGGATTCGGCAGCACCGGGACGCCCTGATAAGCGGAATTCCCAATCACGAGCGCGACACGAACGCCGCGCTCCTTGTTCAGGCGAACGCGGTCAGAGGCGAGCTTCGCCTGGGCCTGCATCGCGGCTGCTTCTTCACGAGCCTTGATCTCCGCCTGCAATCGCCGCTCAAGTTCGGCATTGGCCTTGGCCTCGACTTCCGCCTTCACTTTGGCTTCAGCTTCGGCAAGTCGTCGGGCATCTTCCGCGGCGCGTGCGTTGGCCTCTGCATTGAAACGGGCTTCCGCCGCCGCGACGGCTGCATTGGCGCGCTGATCGACCTGCTGCTTGACGCGGGCTTCGAAATCCGCCGTGAGGCGAGCCTCAAGCTCCTTCTTGGCGCGAGCTTCCGCGGCGACCTTTTCCTTCGCTTTTTCCTCGGCCTGTACACGCT
>JAEWCE010000202.1 GCA_023390785.1 Pseudomonadota bacterium | reverse complement strand
GTCTTTCCGCGGCCGGTCGGGCCGGTCTGGAATTGCTTTTTCGCCTGAAACATTAGCAGCGCGGCGGGTATGCGCAACAACGCATCACATGGGACCATGCCCATTCGTGCGTTGTCGTGAACGGGGTCGTGGGTTATCTCAGATGAGTCCGGTGCCATGCTGCCGCGAAAATGCGCAAATGCCGGCTTTTCAGGTCAATTCCATGCAAGAACACACCAAATCCTCCACGCTCGAGAACGCTATTGCACTGCAAAAATATGGCGTCGGGCAGCCCGTCCGCCGCAAGGAGGACGACACGCTGGTGCGCGGCAAGGGCCGCTATACCGACGATTTCAACCTGCCCGGCCAGGCCTATGCCGTGGTGGTCCGTTCCACCCACGCTCATGGTCTCATCCGCGGCATCGGGATCGATGCCGCCAGGGCGATGCCCGGCGTGTTGGGCGTGTGGACTGGCAAGGATCTCGACGCCGCCGGCTACGGCCCCTTCACCTGTGGCCTCCCCCTGAAGAGCCGCGACGGGTCGCCCCTGCTGCAGACCAACCGCCAGCCGCTGGCGACCGACAAGGTCCGCTTCGTCGGCGATCCCGTAGCCTTCGTGGTGGCGGAGACGCTGGCGCAGGCCCGCGATGCTGCCGAGGCGGTCGAGCTCGACGTCGAGCCGCTGCCGGCGGTGACCGACCCCGAGGCAGCCGCCAGGCCCGGCGCGCCGCAGCTCTATGAGTACATCCCTGATAACGTCGTGCTCGACTACCATTATGGCGACGTCGACAAGGTCAACGCGGCCTTCGCCAGCGCCGCCCACGTCACCAGGATCGACATCGAGAACACCCGTGTCGCCGTGGTCTCGATGGAGCCGCGCGTCGGGCTTGCCTCCTACGACAAGAAGACCGAGCGCTACACGCTTCAGGTGCCGACCCAGGGCGTCGCCGGCAACCGCGCCAACCTCGCCAAGAACCTGAAAGTGCCGAACGAGAAGGTGCGCATCCTCACCGCCAATGTCGGCGGCTCCTTCGGCATGAAAAACATCAACTATCCCGAATACATGTGCATCCTGTATGCGGCGAAGGCACTGGGCCGGCCGGTGAAATGGCTCGACGAGCGCTCGACCGCCTTCCTCTCCGACAGCCACGGCCGCGCGCAGAAGATCCATGCCGAGCTCGCACTCGATGCCGAGGGGCATTTCCTGGCGGCCAGGCTGTCCGGCTACGGCAATGTCGGCGCCTACATCACCGGCGTCGCGCCGGGACCGCTCTCGCTCAACACCGGCAAGAATTTTTCCAGCGTCTACCGCACGCCGCTGATGGCGGTCGACATCAAGGTGGTGCTGACCAACACCACGCTGATGGGCGCCTATCGCGGCGCCGGCCGGCCCGAGGCCAATTATTACATGGAACGGCTGATCGACCGCGCCGCCGACGAGATGGGCATCAACCGGCTGACCTTGCGCAAGCGCAACTTCATCAAGCCGAACCAGATCCCGTTCGCGGCCTCCTCCGGCGTCACCTATGACAGCGGCGACTTCCAGGCCGTGTTCAACAAGGCGCTCGAGATCTCCGACCACGAGAACTTCGCCAAGCGCAAGAAGGAGAGCAGGAAGGCTGGCAAGCTGCGCGGCATCGCGGTCGGCTCCTACCTCGAGGTCACGGCGCCGCCGAGCCCCGAACTCGGCAAGATCGTATTCGATGCTGACGGCACCGTGCAGCTCATCACCGGGACGCTCGATTACGGCCAAGGCCATGCCACGCCGTTCGCACAGGTACTGAGCGCGCAGCTCGGCGTCCCCTTCGACAACATCAAGCTGGTGCAGGGCGACAGCGACATCGTCCACACCGGCAACGGCACCGGCGGATCTCGCTCGATCATGGCCAGCGGCCAGGCCATCGTAGGCGCTGCCAAGCTCGTCATCGAGAAAGGCAAGCGCGCGGCGGCGCACCTACTCGAAGCGTCGGAGGCTGACATCGAGTTCGAAGGCGGCAGGTTCACGATCGCCGGCACCGATCGCAGCATCGACATCATGGAGCTCGCCAAGCGCTTGCACGACGGCAAGGTGCCCGAGGGCGTGCCCGACAGCCTCGACGTCGATCACACCAGCGAGCCGATCGCCTCGGCGTTCCCGAACGGCTGCCACGTCGCCGAGGTCGAGATCGATCCTGACACCGGCGTGGTGCAGATCGTGCGCTACAGCGCGGTCAACGATTTCGGCACGGTGATCAACCCGATGCTGGTCGCGGGCCAGCTCCATGGCGGCGTCGTGCAGGGCATCGGACAGGCGCTGATGGAGCAGATCCGCTACGACGACAGCGGCCAGCCGATCACGGGCTCGCTGATGGACTACGCCCTGCCCCGCGCCGAGGACGTCCCGAACATGACGATCGGCGATCATCCGGTCCCCGCCACGACCAACCCGCTCGGCAGCAAGGGCTGCGGCGAAGCCGGCTGCGCCGGCAGCCTGTCGACGGTGGTGAACGCGGTGATCGATGCGCTGTCGGAGTACGGCATCAAGCACATCGACATGCCGCTGACCCCGGAGCGGGTCTGGCGCGCGATCCAGGACGCGAAGAGCAAGGCGGCGTAGTTGGTTGTTCACCTCTCCCCGCAAGCGGGGCGGGGTGAAGAGCCTACGCCGCCGCCTGCTCGCGCGGCTGGTAGATCGCGGTGTGCTGGCAATGGGCCAGCGGCGTGGTGCCGTTGGCGACGACCAGCGCGTCGAGCTCGACGAAGCGGTGGCCCTTCTTCTCGTAATTCGCGGTGACCTTCGCCCGCGCGGTGATCTCGTCGCCGGCGCGCGCGGCCGACAGCAGCTGCATCCGGCTGCCGACGTGGATCCAGGGGCCCAGGATGGTGTTGTCGACCAGCACGCGGTTCATCACGCGCTGGATCAGGCCAGGATGGGCCAGCCCCTCGCGCGCGAAGATCGGATCGTTCTCCCTGATGTCGGTGAGATAATCCGCCGCGTCCCGCCCAATCCAGCGGCGCGGCGCCGTGCCCAGCCATTTGCCCGTCTCGAACGTCGCGGGAGCGACCGGCTTGCGTTCGGCCACCACGGGCACCGCGACGTAATCACTCAGCGACACCGCCGGCGCGGACGCCGGCAGCGAGGCCGTCCCGGTCGCGCAGAGCTCGGTACGGCTGAACACTTCGATGGTCAGCAAGCCCTCGTGATCGGTGGCGTCGACATCGGCGGTCTCGCCGTCATAGACCGGCTTGATGAAGCGCGCCTCGACCAGCCCGCGCGCCAGGAAATCGCGTCCCCAGCGCGCGATCGGGACGTGCATCATGTAGGCGAAGACGTCGACGCCCGGCACCAGCCCGCCGGAAAAGCCGAAGCGCTGCGCCACCTTGTCGTCATGCATCTTGTTCTCGGACTGCTTGGCGGTGTTGTAGGCGTCGACGCGGTAGGTTTCGAGCCGGTTCGGCATGGCTGGCGTTCCCCATATTTCTTGTTGCTTCAGGGCCGATCGTAGGCCCCGGGGAACAGCGGTCAATCCCCTCGCCTTTGCGGTCCGAATGGGGTACCACGCGGCGAATGACTAACGCCCCCACCCGCATCTATGTCGATGCCGACGCCTGTCCGGTGAAGGACGAGATCTACCGCGTGGCGCTTCGGCACGACGTACCCGTCAGCGTGGTCGCCGGCAATTTCATCCGTGTGCCGCAGGACCCGCTGATCGAGCGCATTGCCGCAGGGAGCGGCATGGACGCGGCCGACGACTGGATCGCGGAGCGCGCCCGCCCCGGCGACGTCGTGGTGACCTCGGACATTCCGCTGGCGAGCCGCTGCGTCAAGGCCGGCGCCGACGTGCTCGCGCCGAACGGCAAGCCGTTCACGGAGGAATCGATCGGCATGACGCTCGCGGTACGCAATCTGATGACGGATCTGCGCTCGGCCGGCGAGGTCACCGGCGGCCCCAGATCGTTCGCGCCGCGCGACCGCTCCGCCTTCCTCTCGGCGCTCGACCAGACGCTGCGGCGGATCGCTCGGCGTCGCGCTGATGCAGCCGCAACCAGTCAGGGCTGACCATGGCGCCGCCGCTGATCCAACTCAAGGACATCAGGCTGACCTTCGGCGGCACGCCGCTGCTGTCGGGCGTCGAGCTCAACGTCGCGCCATCCGAGCGGGTCTGCCTGATCGGCCGCAACGGCTCCGGCAAATCGACGCTGCTGAAGATCGCGGCCGGGCTGGTCGAGCCGGACGGCGGCACGCGCTTCGTGCAGCCCGGCGCCACCGTGCGCTATCTGCCGCAGGAGCCTGATTTCGGCGCGCACAAGACCACGCTTGCTTACGTCGAGTCCGGGCTCGCACCCGGCGACGACCAGCATCAGGCGCGCTATCTCCTGGAGCAGCTCGGCCTCACCGGTGAGGAGAACCCGCACGATCTTTCCGGCGGAGAGGCCCGCCGTGCGGCACTGGCCTATGTGCTGGCGCCCTCGCCCGACATTCTGCTGCTGGACGAGCCGACCAACCATCTCGATCTCGCCACCATTGAATGGCTGGAACGCGAGCTCGACGGCCGCCGCAGTGCGCTGGTGATCATCAGCCACGACCGCCGCTTCCTGACCAATCTCTCGCGATCGACCGCCTGGCTCGACCGCGGCCGGATCAAGCAGATCGACCGCGGCTTTGCCTCGTTCGAGAGCTGGCGCGACGAGGTGCTGGCGGAGGAAGAGCGCGACCAGCACAAGCTCGACCGCAAGATCGTCGACGAGGAGCACTGGCTGCGCCACGGCGTCTCCGGCCGGCGCAAGCGCAACGTCAAGCGCCTCGCCAATTTGCACGCGCTACGCGACCAGCGTCGCAATTATCGCGGCACGGCCGGCACCGCCAGTCTCGCAGCCAGCGAAGCCGAGCAATCCGGCAAGCTGGTGATCGAGGCGAAGGGCATCACCAAGGCCTATGGCGAGCGCAAGATCGTCGACAATTTTTCGACCCGCATCCAGCGTGGCGACCGCCTCGGCATCATCGGACCGAACGGCGCCGGCAAGACCACGCTGGTCAATTTGCTCACGGGCGGCATGCAGCCGGATTCCGGGACGATACGTCTCGGCGCCAATCTGGAGGTAGCCACACTCGACCAGCACCGCGAAAGCCTCGACCCAAAATCGACGCTTGCGGAGGCCCTGACCGGCGGACGCGGTGATCAGATCATGGTCGGCGGCAAGCCGAAGCATGTGGTCGGCTACATGAAGGACTTCCTGTTCGCGCAGGAGCAGCGCGGCACGCCGGTGGAGGTGCTCTCCGGCGGCGAGCGCGGCCGCTTGATGCTGGCGCGCGCGCTGGCAAAACCCTCGAACCTCCTGGTGCTGGACGAGCCGACCAACGACCTCGATCTCGAAACGCTCGATGTGCTCGAGGAGATGCTCGGCGACTACGAAGGCACCGTCATCCTGATCAGCCACGACCGCGACTTCCTCGACCGCGTCGTCACTTCCGTGATCGCGCCCGAGGGCAACGGCAAGTGGACCGAATATGCCGGCGGCTACAGCGACATGCTCACGCTGCGCGGTGCATATTTGAAACGCGAAGCGCCGATGGCGCAAGCCTCTGTGGAGAAGAAGGAGGAGCGCGCCACGGCTCCTTCGTCCGTGCCCAAGCGCAAGCTCAGCTTCAACGAGAAGCACGCGCTGGAGACGCTGCCGAAGAAGATGGAGACGCTGCAGGCCGATATCGCCAAGCTGCAGCGCGTGCTCGACGATCCCAGTCTCTATGCGAAGGATCGCAAAAAATTCGACGATACGTCGGCCGCCATCGCCAAGGCACACGAAGAGCTGTCTGCTGCCGAAGAGCGCTGGCTCGAACTGGAAATGCTTCGCGAAGAGATAGAACAGGCTTAGATCATGACCACGCCCCTTGCCGCCAAGATCGCCCGCGAATACGGCACGCCCTGCGCCGTCATCGACATGGACCGGGTCGAGCGCAATATCGCGCGGATCCAGAAGGCCTGCGACGACGCCGGCATCGCCAACCGTCCGCACATCAAGACGCACAAGAATCCGACCATCGCCAAGATGCAGATCGCGGCCGGCGCCAAGGGCATCACCTGCCAGAAGCTCGGCGAGGCCGAGATCATGGTCAATGCCGGCATCGACGACATCCTGATCAGCTACAACCTGATCGGCGACGAGAAGATGGCGCGACTCGGGGCGCTGCAGGCCAAGGCCAACATGACGGTGGCCGCCGACAGTTCCACCGTCGTCGCCGGCCTGCCGAAGGCAGCCGCTGCATCGGGCCGTCCGCTCTCGGTCGTGGTCGAATGCGATACGGGGCGCAAGCGCGCAGGGGTCGAGACGCCGGCCGAAGCGATCGCGCTGGCGCGCGAGATCGCGGCGTCCAAGGGGCTCGAATTCGTCGGCTTCATGCTGTACCCGACCGAGACCGGCTGGGCCGACGCGCAGAAATTCTACGACGAGGCCCTGGCTGGCGTGCGCGCGCACGGGCTGGATGCCAAAATCGTCTCGACCGGCGGCACGCCGAACCTCGTCAACATCGGCAAGCTCAAGGGCGGCACCGAGCACCGCTTCGGCACCTACATCTACAACGACCGCATGCAGGTCGCCGCGGGCTCGGCGACCTGGGACGATTGCGCGCTGCACATCTACTCGACCGTGGTGAGCCGCGCCGCGCCCGAGCGCGGCATCCTCGATGCCGGCTCGAAGACGCTGACGACGGATACCGGCGGCCTCGACGGCCACGGCCTGATCCTGGAGCACCCCGAGGCCAAGATCGCCAAGTTCGCCGAGGAGCACGGCTTCCTCGATCTGTCCCGCAGCAACACCCGGCCCAATGTCGGCGACGTCGTCCGCATCGTGCCGAACCATGTCTGCGTCGTCGTCAACATGATGGACGAGGTGGTGATGGTCCGCGGCGAGGAGATCATCGGCACGCTGCCCGTGGCGGCGCGAGGGAAGCTGCGGTAACGAGCACACTGCCGTAGGGTGGGCAAAGCGGAGCGTGCCCACTTGCCGTAACCGCGAGAGATGGTGGGCACGGCGCGCTGCGCCTTTGCCCACCCTACGATTTCTCGAGCCACGCCAGCACACCCCTGCCCGCAGCAAGCCCCGTCGCGAACGAGGCCTGCAGCAGGTAGCCGCCGGTCGGTGCTTCCCAGTCCAGCATCTCGCCGGCGGCGAACACGCCGGGCAATTTGCGCAGCATGAAGCGGTCGTCGAGCTCGGCGAAGGTGATGCCGCCCGCGGTCGAGATCGCGCGCTCGATCGGGGCGACGCCTGTGAGCCGAACCGGAATGGCGTTGATCAGCTGCGCAAGCTCCGGCGGCGCGAACGAGGCCAGCGTTCGGCCGGACGCAATGGCGGCCTCCTGCATCAGGCCGATGCCGACCGGCGACACTTGCGCGGCCTTGCGCAGGAAATTCGCCAGGGATTGCTTGCCGCGCGTGCCCGATAGCCGCGTCGTCAACGCGCCGGCATCGAGGTCGGGCCGCAATGCGATCGTCAACGTCGCATGGCCGAGTTCGAGCACGGCTTCGCGCAGCTCCGCCGACAGCGCATAGACCGCCCCGCCTTCGATGCCGCTGCGTGTGATCATGGCTTCGCCGCGCACCGTGTGCCCACCGATCGCCAGCGCCACGCCCTTGAGCGGCTGTCCCTCGAAGCGATCGCGGAACACGTTTGACCACGCGACCGTGAAGCCGGAATTGGCGGGCCGCAGTCTGGAAATGGCAACGCCCCTGGCAGCGAGGAGCCCGACCCAGCCGCCATCCGAGCCGAGCCGCGGCCAGCTCGCGCCGCCGAGCGCGAGGACCGTGGCGTCGGCAACGACCGCCGCCTCGCCATTGGGCGTTCGAAACAGCAGCCGCCCCTCGCCGTCCCATCCGGTCCAGCGATGCCGGAAGGCAAACCGCACCCCACTGGCGTCGAGGCGCCGCAGCCAGGCGCGCAGCAAGGGCGAAGCCTTGAACGCTTTCGGAAACACCCGGCCGCTGCTGCCGACGAACGTCGGCTCGCCCAATGCTTCGCTCCACGCCCGCAACGCCTCCGGCGGAAACGCCGCGACCGCCGCTTGCAGATTCGGTGCCGCCTCGCGGTAGCGCGCCATGAACTGCGGCAACGGCTCGCTGTGAGTGAGATTGAGCCCGCCGCGGCCCGCCATCAGGAATTTGCGGCCCGCGGACGGCATCGCGTCATAGACGGTGACGCGCGCGCCGCCCTGCGCCAGCACCTCCGCCGCCATCAGCCCGGCGGGACCGGCGCCGATGACGGCGATATCGTTACGGGTTGAGGTCATGGCGGGAGTTTAAGCCAGATTCTCGCGCCCAGCGCGTCATTCCGGGCGCGCGTAGCGCGAGCCCGGAATCCATTGAACGGCAAAGACCGTGGCACGATGAATTCCGGGTTCGTCGCTTTGCGACGCCCCGGAATGACAACTTAGAGCTTGATCCCCGCCCGCGCCGCGGCCTGCGCGACGTATTTCTGCGTCTGCTCGAACGCGCCCGTCAGCGCCCTGGCCTTCGACATGTCGCTGATCTCGGCGAAATGCGCGGCGACGGCGTCGGGCGTCCATTCGGACTCCGGCAGGTTGATGCCCTCGCTCTCCAAAATCTTGATCACGGCGAAAGAGCCGGCGCCGGCGCCCATGATGGTGCGGGTCGGGGCGTCCTCACTCAGCATGTACTCGACCGCGGGCGTGATCGCGTTCGGCTTCATCAGCTGCAGCGCCTGCGGCGGCAGCAGCTCCTCGGTCATGCGGGTCGCCGCGGTGGGCGAGATGATGTTGACGCGGATGTCGTTCTTGCGGCCCTCTTCCGCGAGCACATTCATCAGGCCGACCATGCCCGACTTCGCCGCGCCGTAATTGGCCTGGCCGAAATTGCCGTAGAGGCCGGACG
>JAEWCE010000200.1 GCA_023390785.1 Pseudomonadota bacterium | reverse complement strand
TTGGAGAGCCAGCGCATGAGATTGGGCGAATCGGCAGCGGCCTCGACGGCGTGGGTCTTTTCCTTGACGTAGAGGGTATGGGCGACGACGGCGTTGTCGATCAGCCGCTCATAGAGCGGCTCCTCCTGCCAGAAGGCGCCGCGCAGGTACCAGCCGAGGCTGCCTGCGACGGCGACGACCACCAGGGTGGCGGCGATGTTGCGCAGCGCCTGCATGCGGCCGGCACGGACCCGCTCGGCGATGCGGGGCGGGTTGAAGCGGACGGGCATGGGCTCCTGCTGGACGGGCGGAAACAGCGCGCCGAGCGCCTCGTTCTGGCGCGTCCACTGGGCGACGAGCGCCGCCGCGTCGGGATGCGCGGCCAGCCAGGTTTCCACCGCGGCGCGCTGGGCGGCCGTCAGCTGGCCGTCGACATAGGCGTGGAGCGCATCGGTATCGATCTCGAACGGAGCCCCGGTCATTTCACAGTCCTCAGTCTCGGCTCCTCGGCGCCGCTGGTCGCGATCCTCAGCGCGGCTCGGGCGCGCCCGAGGCGCGACATCAATGTTCCGAGCGGAATGCCAAGGGCCGTCGCGGCCTCGGCATAGCTCATGCCCTCGAGCACGACGAGCAGCAGCGCTTCGCGCTGCTCGGCCGCGAGGGTTTCGATGGCGCGGGCCATCTCGACCAGGGCGATGCGGCCCGGCTGTGCGGGGGCGACAGCCGGCTCGACCACCAGGGCCTCCACCGCCACGTGCTCGCCGCGGCGGCGGGCCACGCGCAATTCGTTGCGGTAGAGATTGAGCAGGATGCGGAACAGCCAGGCCTTCAGCGGCCCGGTCGGCTTCCACAGCGCCTGCTTACGGATGGCCCGCTCGATGCAGTCCTGGACGAGGTCGTCGGCGCGGTCGGCATTGCGCGTGAGCGCACGCGCATAGCGGCGGAGTGCCGGCACGCTCTGTTCGATCTCGTCCAGGAACTGCTGGGACACTAGGGTGCTGCGGGTTTATTCGACCGCAGTATGCCAGGTGCCGCCAACGCCGTCGCCGGTGGTATCGCCCGGCTTGGTGTCCTTCACCCACAGGTAGAGCGGCATGCCCTTGTAGGCGACGATCTTCTTGTCGGAATCCTTGCGGTCGACCAGGGTGAAGTCGCCATCGACCTTGGTCGAGGCGTCAACCAGCACCGGCGGCCAGGCGGCAGCGCATTTGTCGTAGCAATTGGACACGCCGGCGGTGTCCTTGTCCCAGATGTAGAGGGTCATGCCCTTGGAATCGGTCAGGATTTCCTTGCCGCCGACGTTGGCGGACTTGACCACGCCGCCCAGGTAGTCGTCGGCGAGGGCGAAGGAGGTCGAGAGCAGGCCGATGGCGGCCGCGCCCAGAAGGACAGAGCTGAGTTTCATGTCGTACTCCCTTTGGAGAATGGCGTGCCGGTGGGCAGCGCTCATCGATCAGAACGATTGCCCGCCGATCTTAATCCCTATGATGCAAAGAATCTTGCAGGAGCGCCCTCGTTTTGCTTGTGTCGGAGTCCTGTTGACGGGAGGATAATCCAATGAAGAGACGGCAGTTTTTCGGTGCGGCGACGGCCGCGGGCGTGGGCAGCATCGCGGCCTCGGCGTTCCCAATGCCGGCCATTGCGCAATCAGCCACCAAGGTGAGCTGGCGCATGACGTCGGCGTTCCCGAACTCGCTGGACACGCTGTTCGGGGCGGCCAAGCTGCTCAGCAAATACGTGTCGGACGCGACTGACGGCAATTTCACCATCGATGTGTTCGCGGCGGGCGAGATCGTGCCGCCGGCGCAGATCGCCGACGCGGTGATGTCGGGCTCGGTCGAGGCGGCGCATACCGCGTCGTACTATTACTGGGGCAAGGATCCGGCCTGGCAGTTGCCGACGACGATGCCGTTCGGGCTCAACGCCCGCGGCATGAACGCCTGGTTCTACTATGGCGGCGGCAACGACATCTGCAACGAGTTCTACGCGGCGCAGGGCATCACGGCGTTCCCGGCGGGCAATACTGGTGCGCAGATGGGCGGCTGGTTCCGCAAGGAGATCAACACCGTCGCCGACTTCCAGGGGCTGAAATTCCGCATGGGCGGCTTTGCCGGCGCCATCATGCAGAAGCTGGGCGTGATCCCGCAGAGCCAGCCTGGCGGGCAGATCTACGAAGCGCTGGAAAAGGGCACGATCGACGCGGCCGAATGGGTCGGCCCCTATGACGACGAAAAGCTCGGCTTCGTGAAGGTGGCGCCGTACTACTATTATCCGGGCTGGTGGGAAGGCTCGGCGGCGCTGCATGCCATGTTCAACAAGGCCAAGTTCGACGCGCTGCCGCCGGCCTACCAGGCCGCACTCAAGTCGGCGTCGCAGGCGGTCAATCTCGACATGACGGCGCACTACGACTTCGTCAACGCCACCGCGATCAAGGCGGTGGTGGCCGAGGGCGCCAAGCTCCGTCCGTTCAGCCCGTAAATCCTCGCCGCCTGCCTCAAGGGGGCCGACGACACCTATGCCGAAATGAGCGCCAAGAGCCCTGCTTTCGGCAAAATGCTGACGTCGCTGAAGGCGTTCCGCAAGGACTATTACCTGTGGACGCAGGTGTCGGAATATCCGTTCGACGCCTTCATGATGCAGCAGCAGCGCGCCAACTCGCTGTGAGAT
>JAEWCE010000120.1 GCA_023390785.1 Pseudomonadota bacterium | reverse complement strand
CCCTTGATGTCGACGTCCTTGGTCTCGGGCAGGAACAAGAAGCCGATCACGACGGTAATCGAGGCGAAGATGATCGGGTACCAGAGGCCGGCATAGATGTCGCCGGTCGAGGCCACGATGGCGAAGGCGGTCGCCGGCAACAGGCCGCCGAACCAGCCGTTACCAATGTGGTAGGGCAGCGACATCGAGGTGTAGCGGATGCGGGTCGGGAACAGTTCGACCAGCATCGCCGCGATCGGGCCGTACACCATGGTGACGAACAGCACCAGGATGAAGAGCAGGCCGATGATCGCCGCCACCTGCGGACGGAAGATATCGAACGGATGCGCCATCTTCACGACGCCGGCGTCGCCGGCCTTCGGGTAGCCGGCCGCCTGCACCGCGGCGAGCACCGCCGGGTTGCCGTCCTTGGCGTTGGCGTAGGGCACTTCCTGGCCGTTCACCATCACCTTCACGCCGGAGCCGGCTGCGCCCGGCGTGGTCGAGTACTTGACCGACGACTGCGACAGGTAGGCGCGCGCGGTGTCGCAAGGTGCGGTGAAGACGCGGGTGCCGACCGGGTTGAACAGGTCGC
Source organism: Pseudomonadota bacterium (assembly GCA_023390785.1). Taxonomy (GTDB): domain Bacteria; phylum Pseudomonadota; class Alphaproteobacteria; order Rhizobiales; family Devosiaceae; genus Devosia_A. The sequence goes on along the minus strand of JAEWCE010000120.1, from coordinate 2,488 downwards.
CGCAGCCCTTGGGATCGGCCACCACCTCGACCTTGACCGTCTCGATGGCCTTCTCCAGCGCCGGGTTGGCGTTGGTGGTGATCATCTTGAAGATCGGGAAGAAGGTCAGCGCCGCGATCAGGCAGCCGCCGAGGATGATCGGCTTGCGGCCGATACGATCGGACAGCATGCCGAACACGATGAAGAAGCCGGTGCCCAGCAGCAGCGACCAGGCGATCAGCAGGTTGGCGGTGTAGCCGTCGACCTTCAGGATCGATTGCAGGAAGAACAGCGCGTAGAACTGGCCGGTGTACCAGACCACGCCCTGGCCCATCACGCCGCCGAGCAGCGCCAGCAGCACGAGCTTGCCGTTCTGCCAGTTGCCGAAGGCTTCCGTCAGCGGCGCCTTCGAGCCTTTGCCCTCTTCCTTCATCTGCTGGAAGATCGGCGATTCGTTGAGGCGAAGCCGGATCCAGACCGAGATGCCGAGCAGCAGCACCGAGACCAGGAACGGGATGCGCCAGCCCCAGGCCGCGAAGTCCGCCTCACCCGTGATCGTTCGCGTGAACAGGATCACGATCAGCGACAGGAACAGGCCGAGGGTCGCCGTGGTTTGGATGAAGGACGTGTAGTAGCCGCGTTGGCCGTTCGGCGCATGCTCTGCGACATAGGTCGCCGCACCACCATATTCACCGCCGAGGGCGAGGCCCTGGGCGAGACGCAGCGTGATCAGGATGATCGGGGCCGCGATACCGATGGTCGCCGCGTTGGGCAGCAGGCCGACGATGAAGGTCGACAGACCCATGATCAGGATGGTGACGAGGAAGGTGTATTTGCGGCCGACGATGTCGCCGATTCGGCCGAACACGATCGCGCCGAACGGACGGACCAGGAAGCCGGCGGCGAACGCAAGCAGCGCGAAGATGTCGCGGGTTGCCGGCGGATAGGCCGAGAAGAACTGCGCGCCGATGATGCTGGCCAGCGAGCCGTAGAGATAAAAATCGTACCATTCGAAAACAGTACCGAGCGAGGAAGCGAGAATGACGAAGCGTTCGTCCTTCGTCATTCCTCCTGCCCTTGTTTGAGATACAGCCATAGTCGACATGTTGAGTCGCTCCCCGAAACGTGTTTCCTCGCGCCCCCGGATGTCCGGACATGCCGGATCGATCCAGGACTTGCCCATAAGGTAACATCGGCGTGAAACCCGCCCCAATACGACTTTCGGCCTTGCGCACTGACGCGCAGCTGATGCGCGGTATCGGGCGCCGGTGCGCGATCTTCGGGGGCTCCGGGGATTAACCCCTTTGCGGCAAAGGGATAATGTGCACTTGCATGCCATGGCCGCTCGGGGAAGAATTGCTGCACCCGGGATCGGTCCACCGGCCCGCGAACGCCAGCAAGAGAACGATGAACGCTCCATCGACCCATCTCGTCATCGCCGATGACCACCCCCTGTTCCGCGATGCGCTGCGACAGGCGGTGGCCGGCGTCCTGACCTCGGCCAGAATCGACGAGGCCGGATCGTTCGAGGATCTGACCAAGCTCCTGGAACAGTCCTCGGACGTCGACCTGATCCTGCTCGACCTCTCGATGCCCGGGATCTCCGGATTTTCCGGCCTGATCTATCTGCGCGCGCAATATCCGGCGATCCCGGTCGTGATCGTCTCGGCCTCCGACGACAGCGCCACGATCCGCCGCTCGCTCGATTTCGGCGCGTCCGGCTTCATTCCGAAGCGCTTCGGCGTTGAGGCCTTGCGTGACGCCATCCTCAAGGTGATGGAAGGCGACGTCTGGGTTCCTGCCGATACCGACCTGTCCGCGGCCGGCGATCCCGACATGACGCGCCTGCGCGACCGGCTGGTGACGCTGACGCCGCAGCAGGTCCGGGTCCTCATGATGCTGTCGGAGGGTCTCCTCAACAAGCAGATCGCCTACGAGCTCGGGGTCTCCGAGGCCACCATCAAGGCGCATGTCTCGGCCATCCTGCAAAAGCTCGGCGTCGAAAGCCGCACCCAGGCCGTGATCGCGGCCGCCAAGATCGCCGGCGGCCAGTGGAAGCAGGGCACGCCGACGGGGTAAGGCGTTTATTCGCCAACTCGCGGACATCTGTCTGAGAAGTGAGCGGACGTCACCTGCGCGGCTTCGAGGCATGACTTTGCGGGGACATGCCCGAGGCCCAAGGATTTGGGGGGGCGTCGGGCAAAACAGCAACGGCTGGGTCAATCGACTCGGTAGAAAAAATTCTCCTTTACAGAAATTCGGATTTATCGTAGGTGTCGGCCACCCTGATCCTGCGAAGAGGGGCGGTCGTACGTCGTCACGAGCCGCGGATCGGGCTGCGGTGGACGCATTGGCGCCGTCGCGGATGCGAGACGCGGGGCGGGGTGATGGATTGAGCCGATCCCCGTGAGCTCCCTCGCAAGCCGCGTTGTACGAACGGCGCTGTGTGCGTACGGCAAAACCGTGTGGTCCTGGCCGTCGTTGCTACGGTCAAGCCTTGCGGAGGCGA
>JAEWCE010000079.1 GCA_023390785.1 Pseudomonadota bacterium | reverse complement strand
CCCGCCGGCTCGCCCGCGCCACGCTCGGCAACATCCGGCAGAATTTGTGGCTCGCCTTCGGCTACAACGCCGTCTGCATCCCCATCGCCGCCGGCGTGCTCTATCCGCTCACCGGCTGGCTGCTCTCGCCGATGCTCGCCGCCGCCGCCATGGCGCTGAGCTCGGTCAGCGTCATCGCCAACGCCCTCAGGCTGGGCCGGGTGAAGCTGTAGCGGCTGGCCCCGTGCCACTAACATGTTAGTTGACCACTAACATGTCAGTGGCGTAGGACGGCGCTGTTCAACCCCGGGGCCGTCCATGTCCGCTCTCGACCGTGCGCTCACCATCGAGGATCTGAAACAGCTCGCCCGCCGCCGCGTGCCAAAGCAGTTCTTCGACTATGCCGATTCCGGCGCATGGACCGAGGGCACCTATCGCGCCAACGAGGAAGACTTCAAGAAGATCACCTTCCGCCAGCGCGTCGCCGTCGACATGTCGAACCGCTCGCTGGCGACCACGATGATGGGCCAGCCGGTGGCCATGCCGATCGGTATCGCGCCGGTGGGCTCGACCGGCATGCAGCAGGCCGACGGTGAGATCAAGGCGGCGAAGGCGGCCGAGAAGGCCGGCATCCCGTTCATCCTCTCGACCATGGCGATCTGCTCGATCGAGGACATCGCCGAAAACACCACGGCGCCCTTCTGGTACCAGCTCTATGTAATGAAGGACCGCGACTTCATCCTCAGGATGATCGATCGCGCCAAGGCGGCCAAATGCCCGGTGCTGGTGCTGACCATGGACCTGCAGATCCTCGGCACCCGCCACAAGGACGTGCGCAACGGCCTGCTGGTGCCGCCGAAATTCACGCCGAAATTCATCGCCGAAATGGCGATGAAGCCGGCCTGGGCCCTCGGCATGCTCGGCACCAGGCGGCGCACCTTCCGCAACATCGCCGGCCACGTCAAGGACGCCACCAATCTCCGCTCGCTCACCATCTGGAGCCGCGAGCAGTTCGAGCAGAAGCTCAACTGGACCGACGTGCGCTGGATCAAGGAACGCTTCGGCGGGCCGGTGCTGGTCAAGGGCATACTCGACCCCGAGGATGCCCGGCTGGCCGTGGCCAATGGCGCCGACGGCATCATCGTCTCCAACCATGGCGGCCGCCAGCTCGATGGCGCCCCCTCCTCGATTCGCGTGCTGCCCTCCATCGTCGATGCGGTGGGCGACCAGATCGAAGTGTTCATGGATGGCGGCGTGCGCTCCGGCCAGGACCTGCTGAAGGCCCTGGCGCTGGGCGCCAGGGGCGCCTTCATCGGCCGCGCCATGGTTTATGGCCTCGGTGCCGGCGGCGAGGCGGGTGTGACGCGCGCCCTCAGCATCATCCGCGAAGAGACCGACATCACCATGGCGCTGCTGGGCGAGCGCGACATCCGCAACATCGGCCTGCACAACATCTATTCCAACGACCTGGAGCGGCGGCAGGGGTACTAGAGCACGCCGCTCTCCAACGGGAGGGCGCGAAGTGACCAGTCTCGACAGTGCCTTGACCATCGGCGACCTGAAGACCCGGGCGCGACGCCGCGTGCCCAAGCAGTTCTTCGACTACTCCGAATCCGGGTCGTGGACGGAACACACTTTCCGCGCCAACGAGAGCGACTTCGCCCATGTGCTGTTCCGTCAGCGCGTTGCCGCGGACCTGCGTGACCGCAATCTCGCCAGCACGATCCTTGGCCAACCGGTAAAGCTGCCGCTGGCAGTCGCGCCCGCTGCCATCTGCGGCCTCCAGATCGCCAACGGCGAGATACACGCCGCCCGCGCCGCACAGAAGTTCGGCATCCCCTTCAGTCTCTCTACCATGAGCATCTGTTCGATCGAGCAGGTCGCCGACGCCGTAACCGAGCCGTTCTGGTTCCAGGTCTACATGATGCGCGACAAGGCGTTCATGGAACAGCTGATCCTGCGCGCCAAAGCCGCGAGATGCTCGGCGCTGATCCTCACCATGGACTTGCAGATCCTCGGCCAGCGCCACTCCGATATTCGCAACGGCATGTCGGCTCCACCCAGGGTCACGCCGCGCTTTCTGTTCGAACTGATGCGCAAGCCAGCATGGAGCCTCGGCATGCTCGGCGCAAGGAGTCGTACCTTCGGCAATGTCGTCGGCAAGGCCAGCAACGTCTCCGATCTGAGCTCGCTGTCGAGCTGGATCGCCGAACAGTTCGACCCCCAGCTGACGTGGAAAGAAATCGGCTGGGCGAAGGACCTCTTCGGCGGCCCGGTGATCGTCAAGGGCATCCTCGATGTCGGCGATGCGCAGGAGGCCGTCGCGCACGGCGCCGATGCGATCGTCGCTTCCAACCACGGTGGTCGTCAGCTTGATGGTGCCCCTTCCTCCATTCGCGTGCTGAGCGAGATCGTCGACGCCGTCGGCCACAAGACCGAAGTCCTGATGGATGGCGGCATCCGCTCTGGGCAGGACCTGTTGAAGGCCCTGGCTTTGGGAGCGAAGGCGGCGTTCATCGGACGGCCTATCCTCTATGGCCTCGGTGCCGGCGGCGAGGCGGGTGTGACGCGCGCCCTCAGCATCATCCGCGAAGAGACCGACCTCACCATGGCGCTGCTGGGCGAGCGCGACATCCGCAACATCGGCCTCCACAACATCTACTCGAACGACCTGGGGCGGCGGCAGGGCTACTGACGCCGCCGCGCCTCACTGCATGGGATTTCGCGCCGCGCCGCTTGGCGGCAACCCCATCGCTCATGTATGAGGGCGCCCACCGTTCGACCGCAGAGCCTTCATGCCCACCTCCAAGACCGTCAGGAACACCGACAAGCCCGCCAGGATCGTCCTGCCCGAAGTCGGCCTGCTGCAGCTGGTGCCCATCAAGGGCAAGGGCCGCGGCGTCATCACCACCCGCCCGATCCGGCGCGGCAGGCTGGTCGAGGCGTCACCGGTCATCCCGATGAAAAAGCGCGACCGGCTCGACCGCTCGACCGTACTCAGCCACTACCCCTTCGCCTGGGAGAAGCCGCCTTACGTGCAGGCCTTCCCGCTCGGCTTCGCTGGCCTGCTCAACCACTCCGACCAGCCCAATTGCAAGATCGAGGCGGACCTCGAGGGCGAGGTTTTGTGCATCTATGCCATCCGCAATATCGAGGCCGGCGCCGAGCTCACCTGGAACTACGGCATCGACCCCTGGTTCGAAGTGGCCGAATAGCCACCTCTCATACGCCCAGGCACAGATACTTCACCTCGAGGTAGTCCTCGATTCCGTACTTGCTGCCCTCGCGGCCGAAGCCCGATTGCTTGACGCCGCCGAACGGCGCCAGCTCGGTCGAGATCAGCCCGGTGTTGATGCCGACCATGCCCGACTGCAGCGCCTCCGCCACCTTGAACACCCGGCTCAGATCGCGCGCGTAGAAATACGAGGCGAGGCCGAACTCGGTGGCATTGGCCAGCGCGATCGCCTCCTCCACCGTGTCGAACTTGAACAGCGGCGCCACCGGGCCGAACGTCTCCTCATGCGCCAGCGCCATGTCGGCGGTCGCCCCGCTCAGTACCGTCGGCTCGAAGAACAGCCCGTCCCTCGCCTGCCCGCCCAGAAGCACCGTCGCGCCCTTGGCCCTGGCGTCGGCGATATGCCGCTCCACCTTGTCCATCGCCTTGCGGCTGATCAGCGGCCCGGTGCTGACCCCTGCCCCGAAGCCGTCGCCGACCTTGAGCTTTCTGGTGGCCGCCACCAGCTTGTCCGCAAACGCGTCATAGACCCCCGCCTGCACGTAGAGCCGGTTGGCGCACACGCAGGTCTGGCCGTTGTTGCGGTACTTGCTGACCAGCGCGCCCTCGACGGCCGCATCGAGGTCGGCATCGTCGAACACGATGAACGGCGCGTTGCCACCGAGCTCGAGGCTGAGCCGCAGGACCTGGTCGGCCGCCTGCCGCATCAGGATCTTGCCGACCCCGGTCGAGCCGGTGAAGCTGAGCTTGCGAACGCCTGGATTAGAACAGAATTCCTGGCCGATCGCCGCCGCATCGGTGCCGATGATCAGGTTGAACAGCCCGGCCGGAAGGCCCGCGAGCTCCGCCAGCTTCGCCAGCGCGATGGCGCTGAGCGGCGTCTCTGCCGCCGGTTTGCTCACCACCGCGCAGCCGGCCGCCAGCGCCGGCGCCATCTTGCGCGCCAGCATCGAGTTGGGGAAATTCCACGGCGTGATCGTCGCCACCACGCCCACCGGCTGCTTGATGACGATGATCCGCTTGTCCTCCTGGTGGCCGGGGATGGTGTCGCCATAGGTGCGCTTGGCCTCCTCGCCGAACCACTCGACATAGGAGGCGCCATAGGCGATCTCGCCCTTGGCTTCGGCCAGCGGCTTGCCCTGCTCGGCCGTCATGATTGCCGCCAGATCGTCCTGGTGCTGCATCATCAATTCGAACATTTTGCGCAGTACCGCGGCGCGAGCCTTGCCGGTCTTTTTCGCCCACTCGGCCTGCGCTGACTGGGCGGCGGCGATGGCCTGCTTCGCCTCGGCGACGCCCATGTCGGGCAGCACCGCCAGCACCTCTGCGGTCGAAGGGTTGCGCACCTCGAACGTCTTGCCGCTGTCGACGCGGTCGAGCCAAGTCCCCGCGACATAGCCGGCGGCGGGGATCAAATCCTTGACCTTGAGGTGCTTGCTGAGGGCGTCGGTGAGCGGCATGACGGGTCTCCTTTGCTTCCCCCAAAGACCTCCACGCCGCAAAAAGCAAGCGCCGCGCCGTCGGTTCCGCCTTGCGGCGTCGGCCTCGCCGGCAATTCCAACCGGCGAGGCGCGTGTCGCGCCGGCATCGCGCGCTGTCCGTCAGGCCGCGCGCGGTCCGTCGTTCTTGCCGTCGTCCTCGGGCGGCGGCAGCACGCGCAGCACCGTCAGCATCTGCGGCCGGCCATCGCGCGTGCGGAAGCTGATCGACTGGCCGACGCGCAGGCCGATCAGCGCCGCGCCGATCGGCGTCAGCACCGAGACGCGGGCGGTGGCGATGTCGGCGTCGGCCGGATAGACGAGCAGCACGGTGCGCTCGTCGCGGCCGGTGCGGAAGCGCACCAGCGAGCCCATGCGCACCACGTCGATGGGCAGGCTGGAATCGTCGACGACGCTGGCGCGGTCGATCTCGTGCAGCAGGTCGTCCGCCACGTCGGGATCATTGGAGCCGGGGCCGGCGAGTGCCAGGTAGGACAGCTTCTGGTGGTCGCTCTTGGCGATGGTGATGCTGGGCGAAAGCCACAGGGGAACGGCGGTCATGACATGTCTCCGGGCCGTCACGGGACATCTCCCGCCGGCCATGCGAATTACAGTGAAGGGTGGTTCGGCGTCGTTCGCGAAACGACCAAGGTCGCCCTAAGCCCGCCGGACGCCGGAGCGCACGGGCTTAGGGCCGCTGGCCTTCCACGGGAAACTCCCGGAGGCGCGGCGATGTCGACAGCATTGTGCGCATCGTGGTCATACCGGACAAGTTAGGCATTTGCCCGGCGAATGCAAGTCACCCACTCACGCCGTGGGCAGCGTCCGAAAGCCGAGCTGCATCGGCTCGCCCGCCGCCTGGGCCTCCACGCGGTCCACCCGCGACGCGGTCGGCCCCTGCCAGAAATAGCCCAGCATCTCCGCCACCTTGTCGTCCGGCCCCGAGATCAGCGCTTCGACGCTGCCGTCGCGCCGGTTGCGGACCCAGCCCGAAAGCCCGCGCTGCCGCGCCGCCTGTTCGGTCCAGGCGCGATAGCCGACGCCCTGCACCACCCCGGTGATCCGCACCTGCAGCGTCCTGGTCATGCCGCCCGTTCAGCTCGCCCGACCGCCCGCGATCGGCCGCGTCCGTTGCCGCACGCCGCCCGGCCCATAGGGATAGTCGGTCACCGGCGGCCGGCCGGCATCGGCGAGCGCCGCGAGCTCGTCGGCCGTCAGGGTCAGCGCCCCGGCCTTGAGGTTTTCCGCCAGTTGCTGCGTGTTGCGTGCGCCCAGGATCACCGAGGTCACCGCCGGTTGCGCCGCCACCCAGGCCAGCGCCACCTCGGCCATGCTGACGCCGCGTCCCTTGGCCACCGTCTCGATGGCGCCGATCACCCGCCACGTCCGCTCCTGCGCGTTGCGCGGCTCATAGGCCTCGCCGCCCCGCTTGGGGTCCTCGCCCAGCCGCGTCGCGCCGGTGGGGAACTGGTCGCGCTTGTACTTGCCGCTGAGCCAGCCGCCCGCGAGCGGCGACCACGGCAGCAGCCCTATCCCTGCATCGAGACAGGCCGGCACCACTTCGAGCTCGATGTCGCGCATCAGCAGATTGTACTGCGGCTGCAGCGTCACCGGCGCAGCATAGCCCATGAACTTGGCGATCTGCGTCGCCTTGGCGATCTGCCAGCCGATGTAGTTGGAAAAGCCGTAATAGGCGATCTTGCCGGCCCGCACCGCGTCGTCGAGAAAGCGCAGCGTCTCCTCGAGTGGCGTCAGCCCGTCCCAGGCATGCATCTGGTAGAGGTCGATGCGCTCGAGCTGCAGGCGTTTGAGCGACTCGTCGAGCGCCACGCCCAGATGCCGGCGGCTGAGCCCGATATCGTTGGGCCCCGGCCCGGTGGGGAACCGCCCCTTGGTGGCAATCACCATCTGCCTCGCCTCGGTCGGGCGTGCCTTGAGCCAGCGCCCGACGATCTCCTCGGAGATGGTGTTGGCATAGACGTCGGCCGTATCGAGGAAATTGCCGCCCGCCTGGGCATAGGCATCCATCAGCGCGAACGAGGTCGCCTCGTCCGCCTCCGCCCCGAACGTCATCGTTCCGAGGCACCACGCCGTAACGATTGTGCCGCTGTTTCCAAGCCGCCTCAGTTCCATTAGACCGTCGCTCCAATCTGCCAGGGCACGAACTCGTTGTCGCCGTAGCCCAACAGTTCCGATTTCGTCTTCTCGCCCGAGGCGACGCGCAGGATCATGTCGAAGATCTCCTGCCCCTTTTCCTCCAGCGACGAGCCCTCCACCACCTCGCCGCCATTGATGTCGATGTCATCGATCATCTTGTGGTACATCTCGGAATTGGTGGCGATCTTGATCGACGGCGTCGGCTTGCAGCCATAGGCCGAGCCGCGCCCGGTGGTGAAGGCCAGCACATTGGCGCCGCCCGCCACCTGCCCGGTGGCCGACACCGGGTCGTAGCCGGGCGTGTCCATGAACACGAAGCCCTTCTCGGTCACCGGGTCGGCATAGTGATACACCGCATTGAGCGGCGTCGTGCCGCCCTTGGCCGCTGCCCCCAGCGACTTCTCGAGGATGGTCGTCAGCCCGCCCAGCTTGTTGCCCGGCGACGGGTTGTTGTTGAGCTCCATGTTGTTGCGGCTGGTGTAGTCTTCCCACCAGTGGATGATGTCGACCAGCTTCTGGCCCACCTCCGGCGTCCGCGCCCGGCGCGTCAGCAGGTGCTCCGCCCCGTAGATCTCCGGCGTCTCCGACAGGATCGCCGTGCCCCCGTGCTTGACCAGCAGATCCGCCGCATAGCCCAGCGCCGGGTTGGCGGTAATGCCCGAATAGCCGTCCGAGCCGCCGCACTGCAGCGCCAGCATCAATTCGCTCGCCGGCACCGTCTCGCGCTTCACATTGTTGACGATCGGCAGCATCGCCTTCACCGCCTCGACGCCCGCCTCGACCGTCTTTTTCGTGCCGCCCACCTCCTGGATGGTCATGGTGCGGAACGTCTCGTTCTCGGTCACGCCATAGGCCTCCTTGAGCTTGGGGATCTGGAAGCCCTCGCAGCCCAGCCCCACCATGATCACCCCGCCCATATTCGGGTTGGTGGCATAGCCCCACGTTGTTTTCTTCAGCGTATCGAAGATCACCCCGCGATAATCGATGATGCAGCCATTGGCCTGCTTCAGCGCCACGATGCCGTCGATGTTGGGGTAGTCCTCGAGGATGCCGCTCCGCTCGATCTCCTTGGCGATGAAGCCCGCGACCGTCGTCGAGCAGTTCACCGACGTGAGGATGCCCACATAATTGCGCGTTCCCACCGACCCGTTCGACCGCCGGTAGCCCTGGAACGTCGCCTGCTCTGCCCCGGTGAAGAACTCGACCGGCGTCACCCCCTGGCTGAAGGCGTAGTCCCGGCTGAAGGCGCCGTGCTCCTCGCCGATGCCGCAATTGTGTTCGTGCACCCACTCGCCCGCCGGCAGGTCGAATTTGGCAAAGCCGATGATCTGTCCGAACTTGACGATCGCCTCGCCCTTGCGCACCGCCCGCACCGTGAATTTGTGGCCGCGCGGCACACGCTTGGTGGTGGTCACGCCCTGCGGCGTCGCCACCCCCACATCGAGATTGCTCAGCGCCACGGCGACATTGTCGGCCGGATTGAGCAGCAGCGTCTTTGCGGACGGACGGGACATGACTTCGGACATCGGTGATCTCGTGATAGTGCGGCGCAGCCGGTTGATCGGCTGCCCTGATCCAACTAACATGTTAGCATGACGGCCGCCGAAATCCCGTACAAATTTCTGGTGAACGCGGCCACCCCGCAGCGCGGCAGCGTGACTGCCTCGGTCACCGAGCAATTGCGCCGCGCCATCGTCACGCTCGAGCTCAAGCCCGGTGAAATCCTCGACAAGGGGCTGATCTGCGAGCGCCTCGGCATCTCCCGCTTCCCCGTCTCGGAGGCGCTGGCGCGCCTGCAGTCCGAGGGCCTGGTCGAGATCATGCCGCAGCGCGGCTCGATGGTCAGCCGGGTCCGCATCGGCGACGTCGTCGAATACATGCTGATCCGCAAGGCGCTGGAGAGCGAGGCGGTGCGCCTGCTCGTGGCCCGCGCCACGCCCGACCTGCTGCGCGAGCTCGAGGCCAATCTGGGCGAACAGGCGCGTGCCGCCAGGACCGGCGAGCGCGAAACCTTCCACCACCACGACCTCGAATTCCACGAGATCCTGTTCGAGGCGCTGCGCTTTCCGCGCATCAAATCGGTCATCGACAATGCCCGCGCCAATCTCGACCGCGCCCGCCTGCTGATCCTCGACCCGCGCCGGCTGAGCAACACCCATGCCGAGCACAAGGCCATCGTCGATGCCATCGCCGCAGGCGACCCCGACCGCGCCGCCGCCGCCATGCGCGCCCATATCGACAAGGTGACGGGCGAGCTGCTCGCCTTCGCCCAGCAAACGCCCGAGCTGTTCGCCGATGGCGATCGGCTGGCCACTGCCGATTTGCCATTCGACTGAGGGACCAACCATGCTCAAGGGCATTCCGCACATCCTCGGCCCCGATCTGCTGCACGCGCTGCAAGCGATGGGCCACGGCGACGAGCTCACCATCGTCGACGGCAACTACCCCGGCGCCAGCGCCGGTCCGCGCCTGATCCGTGCCGACGGGCACAGCGGCACCGACCTGCTCGAGGCCATCCTGACCCTGATGCCGCTCGACGCTTTCGTGCCCGACCCGGCCATTGTCATGCAGGTGGTGGGCGATGCCGCCCAGCGCCCGCCGATCGTCGAGGCCTACGCGCAAATCGTCGCCCGCTTCGAGCCTGCGGTCGAGCTTGCCTCGCTCGAACGCTTCGCCTTCTACCGCCGCGCCAACGCCGGCTACGCCATCGTGCAGACCGGCGAGCAGCGCCTTTACGGCAACATCATCCTCAAGAAGGGCGTGATCCGCCCGCCGAACCCGTAACCGGAAACCCGCCCTCGCCTTCGCCGGCGCGGGCCGCTACAGACCGCCAAGATCGAAAGAACGGAGACTGACCGATGAAACTGCTGCGCGTGGGCGACAAGGGCGCCGAGAAGCCGGCCCTGCTGCATTCCGACGGCACCTTGCGCGACCTGAGCTCGATTGTCCCCGACATTACCGGCAAGACCATCGATGCCGCCGGCCTCGCCAGGATCAAGGCCGCCGACCCGGCCGGGCTCCCCGTCCTCGACAGCAAGCTGCGCATCGGCCCCTGCGTCGGCAATGTCGGTAAATTCATCTGCGTCGGCCTCAACTACGCCGATCACGCCGCCGAATCCAACCTGCCGGTGCCGTCCGAGCCGATCCTGTTCATGAAGGCCACCAGCGCCATCATCGGCCCCAACGACACCGTGGTGATCCCCAGGAACTCGACCAAGGCTGACTGGGAAGTGGAGCTCGGAGTCGTCATCGGCAAGGAAGCCCGCTACGTCGAGGAGAAGGACGCCCTGAGTCACGTCGCCGGCTACTGCGTCATCAACGACCTCAGCGAACGCGCCTTCCAGAAGGACCGCGGCGGCCAGTGGGTGAAGGGCAAGTCCGCCGATACCTTCGGGCCGATCGGCCCCTGGCTGGTCACCGCCGACGAGGTGCCCGACCCGCAGAATTTGAAGATGTGGCTCGAAGTCGACGGCCACCGCTACCAGAACGGCTCCACCAAAACGATGATCTTCGGCGTCAGGACGCTGGTCAGCTACATCAGCCAGTTCATGTCGCTGCAGCCCGGCGACGTCATCTCCACCGGCACCCCGCCCGGCGTCGGCGAAGGCGTCAAGCCGACCTCGGTATTCCTGCGTGGCGGCGAGACCATGCATCTGGGCATCGAGGGCCTGGGCGAACAGACCCAGCGCACGGTCGCCTACAGCGCCTGATGTGGCGTTGCTGCTCCTCTCCCGTCGCGACGCGCCCGGGGGAGGAGGGCGACGCGACAGCGTGGCGGAAGGGCGGCTGCAGCACTTCGCTGCATCGACCGAAACAACGTTCTTCTTCACCGCCGGCGGATGCCGATGCGCCGCATAGCTGAAGTGTTCTCCGCCTTCCTGCTGCTCGGCCTCACCAGCTTCGGCGGCCCGGTGGCGCATCTTGGCTATTTCCGCACCGCCTTCGTGGTCCGCCGCGCCTGGCTCGACGAGCAGGCCTATGCCGACCTCGTCGCCCTGTGCCAGTTCCTTCCCGGCCCCGCCTCCAGCCAGGTCGGCATGGCCATCGGCCACCACCGCGCCGGCTGGGCCGGAGCGCTTGCGGCCTGGATCGGCTTCACCGCGCCGTCGGCCGTGCTGCTCTATCTGGTGGCGCTCGGCGCCGATCTCTGGCACGGGCCCATCGCCGACGGCGTCGTCCATGGCCTGAAGCTCGCCGCCCTCGCCGTCGTCGCGCAGGCGGTGTGGATGATGGCGCGGCGCTTGACGCCGGACGCGCCGCGCGTGGCGCTGGCCCTGGTTGCCGCCATCGTCGTCCTCGGCGTGCCGGGCCCGGCGACCCCGGTGCTTGTCATCGCCGTCGCCGGCG
>JAEWCE010000065.1 GCA_023390785.1 Pseudomonadota bacterium | reverse complement strand
CGGCGGGACTCGCCAGTCTCATCCTGGCCGCCCGAGCCGTTGGCCTGCTGCGGCGCGGCCTCGTCGGCTTCGTCCTCGCTCTCGGCCACGCTGTCCTCGGCGCCATCGGCATGCTGGACCGGCTGCTGCGGACGGTCGCCACGTTCGCCACGCTCGCGATCGCGGCCGCCACGGCGGCGGCGGCGACGGCGACCATTGCGCTCGCCGCTGTCATCGGAGCGGGCCTCGCGGGCTTCGCCCTCGGCCTCGTCTTCCTCCTCATCCTCGATCGCCTCGTCGTCGATCTCCTCGACGACGGCACTGTCGACGCGCACATGCTGCGGCGCCGGCTGCTCGCCGGGGATCATCCGGGCCTCGCCGCGCTCGATGGCGTAGTGCTGCGCCCCGACATGGTCGTCGGCGACGATGGTGATCGACAGGCCGTACTTGGCCTCCAAATTGTTGAGCGTGTTGCGCTTGGAATTGAGGATGTAGAGGGCCACGTCCACCGGCACGCGGACATTGATCGACTGCCCCGGCTTCTTCAGCACATGGTCCTCGACGTTGCGCATGACCATCAACGCCACGCTCTCGACCGAGCGGACGAGGCCGGTGCCGTTGCAGGTCGGGCATTTGTGCGTCGAGCTCTCGACCACGCCGAAGCGGATGCGCTGCCGGCTCATCTCCATCAGGCCGAAATGGCTGATGCGGCCAACCTGGATGCGGGCGCGGTCGTTCTTGAGCGCATCCTTGAGCTTGCGTTCCACCGCCCGGTTGGAGCGGTTCTCGATCATGTCGATGAAGTCGATGACGATGAGGCCGGCGAGATCGCGCAAGCGGAGCTGGCGCGCCACTTCTTCCGCAGCCTCGAGGTTGGTCTGCAGCGCCGTGTCCTCGATGTTGTGCTCCTTGGTGGAGCGGCCCGAGTTCACGTCGATCGAGACCAGCGCCTCGGTGGGATTGATCACCAGATAGCCGCCGGAGGGCAGGGTGACCTGCGGCGAGAACATCTGGTCGAGCTGGCCCTCGACATTGTACTTCGAGAACAGCGGCTGATCGTCCTTGTAGAGCTGCACGTTCTTGGCGTGGCTCGGCATGATCATCCGCATGAAGTCCTTGGCTTCGCGGTAGGCGTCGTCGCCGGCGACCCAGAGCTCGTCGATGTCCTTGGAATAGAGGTCGCGGATGGTGCGCTTGATCAGCGACCCTTCCTCGTAGACGAGGCAGGGGGCGGTCGACTGCAGCGTCAGCGTGCGCACGCTCTCCCACAGCCGCTGCAGGTATTCGAAGTCGCGCTTGACCTCAGCCTTGGTGCGCGAGGCTCCGGCGGTCCTGAGGATGATACCCTGGCCCTGCGGCACCTCTAGGTCGCCGACGATGTCCTTGAGGCGCTTGCGGTCGGCGGCGTTGGTGATCTTGCGCGAGATGCCGCCGCCCCGGGCGGTGTTGGGCATCAGCACGGAATAGCGACCGGCGAGCGACAGGTAGGTCGTGAGGGCCGCGCCCTTGTTGCCGCGCTCTTCCTTGACGACCTGCACCAGCATCACCTGCCGGCGCTTGATCACTTCCTGGATCTTGTAGGCATGCCGACGCGGCTGGCGCTGCCGGCGCTCGCGGGTCTCTTCCAGAAGATCGCCGCTGCCGCCCAGGGATTCGACCGGCTCGTTGCTGGCCGGCGCCTGCTCGATATGACCGGCATCGTCGTCCTCCCCCGCCTCGTCGTCCTCGCCCGCCTCGACCGGCTCGGGGGCGGTGGATTGGGGGTCGGCCTCGGCATCCGCCTCGGTGGGGGCGCTCTCGGTCTGCGCCGCGACATCCTCGACGGCGCCTTCGGCCGGCTCGGACACCGCGTCCGCGACTGGCGCCGCGGCAGCCGCCCTGCGCGGCTCGGGCTCGTCCGCGATGTCGGCGGCGTGCTCCTCGCGTTCCGCCTCTTCTTCGGCGCGCATCAGCGCTTCGCGGTCGGCGACGGGGATCTGGTAATAGTCGGGATGGATTTCGCTAAAGGCCAGGAAGCCGTGGCGATTGCCGCCATATTCGACGAATGCTGCCTGCAGCGAGGGTTCTACGCGGGTGACCTTGGCGAGGTAGATGTTGCCGCGCAACTGGCGGCGGCTCTGGGATTCGAAATCGAATTCTTCGAGGCGGTTACCGTTGGTGACGACAATCCGGGTTTCTTCCGGGTGGATGCCATCCACCAGCATTCTCTTGATAGCCATAAAGGGATACTCCAGGCCGTCGCGCGCCAACACTGGGGGCCCGGCGAACCGGGCGCCTCCGTCGTGCGCCATGCGCGGCCACAGGTTTGAGGGTTGAGGCGCGTACAAACGATGCGCCGAGGGGTATGCCGAGGCTGTCGACTGGCTGGGCAGCAATGACAAAAGCGCAAGCGGAGAAGCGCATTGCGTCAGGTTTTGTCGACCCAGTGGTCATCCAACCTCTTCCTGTGTGGTCGCCGGAAACCCGGCGTACCGCTCGGTCCGAACCGAACCGAAAACTTGTCGAGGCGACGAAACGTGCCGCATCCGGGACATCGACATCCAGTCGTAAGTCCCTCTGTCGCCTTGCTTTCCGGAAACGACCAACAGCGTGGTCACGCGGGGTGGGGCGACAGTCCGCCTCAGCAACAGCGTGTAGGACCCTTGCTGCCGGTTGGCAATCGAAAACTCCCCGCTGTAACGAAACCATGAGGTTCAGAGCCGTCTCCGCGTGCGGATCGCTGCCGCCGGCGCCCCAGAATCGCCTAAAGACTCAGCTTTCGTCGCCAGAGCCGATATGGGGAGCGCCCACCTGTTGTTCAATTCTGAAGGATCCGCGCGTGCGGGACGCGGACGCCTGCGGATGTGGGTGGCTGCGGCCTTGCTCGTATTCTGGGCTCCGTCGGCATGGGCCGCGGCACGGCTGCCGGACGTGCTCGACGCGCGCGTGACCACCACGCCGGAACGGGCGCGGCTGATCGTCGACCTGACCGGCAGCACGGAATTCGCCATCGCCTCGCTGGACTCTCCGGAGCGCATTGCCATCGACATAAAGGCGCAGACCGTGGCGATCTCGAGCCCAAGCGAGGTCAATGGCAGCGGCCTCGTCAGCGCCTTCGATACGGTGCTCGCCGAGGACGGCCGGGCCCGCACCGAGCTGACCCTGGCGCAGCCGGCGGTGGTGCAGCAGGCCTATGTGCTCGACCCGATCGGCGGCCAGCCGGCGCGACTGATCGTGGACCTGATCCCGACCAGCGATGCCGATTTCAAGCAGCGTGCGGCCACCGATTTGGCGCGCGCCATGCAGGCGGCGGGACCGGACGTGGCGCCGCCGCAGCCCTCGACGTCGGCGGCCTCGAGCAGCGCCAGCGCGGCATCGAGCGTCGCCGCGGTGACGCCGGCGCCCATTGCGGTGCCGTTGCGGCCG
>JAEWCE010000012.1 GCA_023390785.1 Pseudomonadota bacterium | reverse complement strand
CCCCTCCACCATGCTGCGCATGGTCCCCCTCCCCCGCGGCTGCGCCGCAGGAGAGGACGGCCGACTGCGAAATCGGTCGTCGGACTCAAACCACCAGCCCCTGCTTTTGCGCGAGGTCCATCAGCAGATCGCGGATGCCGACGCCGGACTGGCCCTCGCTGAGCGCCGCCGCGACGGCGGCCTGGATCGGCTTCAGTTCCATGCCCAGGACCATTTCCTTGATCGGGCCGATGGCAGGCGGCGACATGGAGAGCCGCGTCATGCCGATCGCCAGTAACGCGAGCGCTTCGACCGTGCGTCCGGCGAGCTCGCCGCACATGGTGATCGGCACGCCATAGCGCTTGGCCATATCGACAATGTGCCGCAGCGCCCTCAGCCGGGGCAGGCCGATGGGATCGTAGGCCTTGTTGACGCGCGCATTGGTGCGGTCGGCGGCGTTGAGGAACATGATCAGATCGTTCGAGCCGATGGAAACGAAATCGGCCTCGGGCAGCACGTGGTCGAGCTCGAACAGCAGCGAGGGGACTTCGATCATGGCGCCGATCTCGAGCCGGCTCGGCGGCGTCACGCCGGCACGGATCAGCCGCTCCAGCTCGAGCTTGACCACCCGCTTGGTCTCGATGAACTCCGAGGTCTCGGTGACCATCGGCACGAGGATCTTCATCGGCCCGCCCTCGGCCGCCGTCAGCAGCGCGCGCACCTGCGTGCGCAGGAGCCCGGGCCGATCGAGGGCGAGGCGCAGCGAGCGGAAGCCCATCGCCGGGTTCTCTTCCGGCGCCGAGCGCAGATACGGGATCACCTTGTCGCCGCCCACGTCGAGCAGGCGGAAGACGATCGGCCGGCCGGCGCTGATGCGGATCGCCTCGCGATAGAGCCCGATCTGCTCCTGCACCTTGGGCAGGCGGCTGGCGATCATGAACTGCAATTCGGTGCGGAACAGCCCGACGCCCTCGGCGCCGGTGTCGTCGAGCATCGGCAGGTCGGCGACCAGCCCGGAATTGTGCAGCAGCGTGACCGTGACACCATCTCTGGTTATCGCCGGTTTGTTCCGCAATTCGAGGTAGTGCGCCCGCCGCTTGGCCCCCAGCCGCACCTTGTCGACGTAGTTCTGCTCGAGCTCCGGCGTCGGCCGCAGGTGCACGGTGCCGGCCGGGCCGTCGACGATAATGTCGTCCCCGTTCTCCGAGATCGACACGATGTTGTCGGCCTGCCCCACCGCCACCAGCCCGAGCGAACGGGCGACGATGGCAACGTGCGCCGTGGCGCCGCCCTCCTCGAGCACGATGGCGCGCAGCCGCGAGCGGTCGTATTCGAGCAACTCGGCCGGCCCCATGTTGCGGGCGACGAGGATGGCGTTTTCGGGCAGCTCGCGCGTCGTCGTCGTGGTGCCGTCGCCGGTCAGGACACGCAGCAGCCGGTTGGCGAGGTCGTCGAAATCGTGCAGCCGCTCGCGGATGTAAGGATCGGTCGAGCGCAGCATGCGGGCGCGGGTGTCGTTCTGCACCCGCTCGACCGCCGCCTCGGCAGTGAGGCCGTTCTCGATCGCCTCCTCCAGCCGGTCCACCCAGCCGCGGTCGTTGGCGAACATGCGATAGGTTTCGAGGATGTCGCGGTGCTCGCCAGTGGCGAGGTCGCCATGGCTCAGCATGTCGTCGATGCTGAGCCGCATCGTCGCCAGCGCGTCGTCGAGGCGCTTGGTTTCCTGGGCCGTGTCCTCGGCGATGAAATTGGTCACCACCACGCGCGGGTCGTGCAGCACCACCTGTCCGAGCGCGATGCCTTCGCTGAAGCTGATGCCCTGGATGGTGCGCGGGCGCCTGAGGTCGATGTCCTGGCCAGGCTTGATCAGCGCGTCGAACTCCGACGTCGCGATCATTTCGGCGAGGATGGTGGCGGTGGTCAGCAGCGCCTCGGTCTCGTCCTCGCCATAGACGCGGTGGTCGCGGTTCTGCACCACCAGCACGCCGAGCGTCTGCCCGGCGCGCAGCACAGGCACGCCGAGGAACGCCTTGAACGGATCCTCGCCGGTCTCGGGCCGGTAGGCGAATGCCGGGTGGCTCGGCGCATCCTCGAGCCGGAGCGGCTCGGCCTGCGCCGCGATCAGCCCCACCAGGCCCTCGCCCAGCCGGAGTGTCGTCATGTGCACGGATTCGCGCTTGAGCCCGTAGGTCGCGAACAATTCCAGCGCCCCGTCGTCGCGGAGCACGTAGAAGGAACAGACATCTGCCTGCATGTTCTCGGCGATGAGGTTGACGATCTTGTCGAGCCGGTCCTGCGAAGCCAACGGCTCCGCCATGGTTTCGCGCAACTGCCGGAGCAGCACGCGCGGACCGCCGATCGCTGTCGCCATACCCTCTCGCGGCCCCGCACCGCCTCCTTCGGCACCCCGCCGCTATTGGCGAAAGCGCCGCGATTGGCCGGCCGGACCCGATCAGGCCGCCGGCTTGTCCAGTCCGTAATACGTATGCAGCGCCCGCACCGCAAGCTCGGCATATTCGTCGTCGATCAGCACCGAGGTCTTGATTTCCGAGGTGGTGATGAGCTGGATATTGATGCCCTTCTCGGCCAGCGCCTTGAACATGCTGGCGGCGACGCCCGCATGGTTGCGCATGCCCACCCCCACTACCGAGACCTTGGCGCCGCCCTTGGAGCCAGTCACCCGCGCATATTCGATCGCACCGGCCGTCCGCGCCGCCTCGAGCACCCGCACCGACTTGTCATACTCGCTGTCGGGCACGGTGAAGGTGATGTCGGTGACCGAGCCGTCGTCGGAGATGTTCTGCACGATCATGTCGACCACGATCGATTCGTCGGCCAGGGCGCCGAACACCGCGGCGGCAACGCCGGGCTTGTCCTTGACGTCGCGCAGCGTGATCTTGGCCTCGGCTTTGGCGAGCGTGACGCCCGAAACGATCTGCTTTTCCATGATCTCATCCTCATCGCAAACCAGCGTACCGGGCACGCCGGGCGTTCCGTCCGGCGCTACCTGCGGCGCCTCCGGGTCATCGAACGTCGAGCGGACGACCAACCGCACCTTGTGCGCCATGGCCATCTCGACCGAACGGATCATCAGCACCTTGGCGCCCAACGACGCCATTTCGAGCATTTCCTCGAAGGCGATCCGGTTGAGCCGCTTGGCCTTGGGGTCGATGCGCGGGTCGGTGGTGTAGACGCCGTCGACGTCGGTGTAGATGTCGCAGCGCTCGGCGCCGACCGCGGCGGCGATGGCCACCGCCGAGGTGTCGGAGCCGCCGCGGCCCAGCGTGGTGATGCGCCTGGTTTCCGGCACGATGCCCTGGAAGCCCGTCACCACCGGCACGACCCCCTCTTCCATCCGCGTGACCAGCTCGTCCGGAATGATCTCAGCGATCCGCGCCGCACCATGCGCATCGTCGGTATGGATCGGCACCTGCCAGCCCTGGAAGGAGCGCGACGGGATGCCCATTTCACTGAGCACGATCGCCATCAGCCCGGCCGTGACCTGCTCCCCGGACGCGACGACCGCGTCATATTCGCGCGCATCGTGCAGCTTGCTGCTTTCGTTGACCCAGCCCACCAGCTCGTTGGTCTTGCCCGACATGGCAGAGACCACCACGGTGACCTGGTTGCCGGCGTCCACCTCGCGCTTGACGTGCCGGGCCGCCTGTCGAATGCGTTCGACATTGGCGACGGACGTGCCGCCGAACTTCACCACGATACGGGCCAACGAGATTCCCCGAAGTCTTCTTTGCGC
>JAEWCE010000009.1 GCA_023390785.1 Pseudomonadota bacterium | reverse complement strand
AGGCGAGGGTGAGCGGCGAGTCTTTGCGGTCAGAGGCCATGGAGTCTCGGGCGTTGCGAGGGCGGCAGTTGACACAGGGGCGCGGGCAAGCGCAAGCGCTAAGGCCCGCTGCCCTCGGCCAGCTTCGAGGTGCGGTCGGGCGGCGGAACGGCCGGCTCGGGGGCGGCGTCGAAGCCGTAGAGCCAGTCGAGACGCTTGAGATGGCCGCGTGGCCCCTGCGCCTTGAGCACGGTGTCGCGCCCGAGCGTGAACGGCCATTCGAGATGGTAGGCGAAGCCGTTGAAATCCGAGATTTTCCGCACCCGCTCGACGCGCTCCTTGCGCATGGCGCTGAAGCGCCGGAAGGCCGAGGCAGCGTCGGGCTCGGTCATCAGCAGCGGAGCGAGGATCGCCGCATCCTCGATGCCCATCGCGGCCCCCTGCGCCTGGAACGGCAGCATCGCGTGCGCGGCGTCGCCGATGAGGCCGACGCCGCCGTCGGACCACACCGCGGCATCCACCGTGTCGACGATCCAATAGCCCCAGCCGCCTTGTGCCAGCCGCACGATGGCGTCGATGGTGGGCGAGGGCATTGCCGCCCAGGGGAGTTTGGGCTCCCGCGGCGGGGTCTCGCCGGCAAGGTCCTTCGCCCGGGTCTTGACGAACAGCGCCACGTTGACCTGCTTGCGCGCCGGCAGGGGGTAGCAGACCAGGTGGTAGCCGGGGGCCAGCAGCATCGTGGTGCGGTCGAGCGCCAGCACGCCCTTGAGCAGGTCGGCCGAGATCGTCGTCCGCCAGGCGACAAAGCCGGAGTATTTTGCCTCGGGCCCGTTGAGCACCCTCGTGCGCGTCTCGGAGCGGACGCCGTCGGCGCCGACCAGGGCGAACACCCGGGCGCTGCGGTTGCTGCCATTGGCCTCGTCGACCACCAGTGACGTGCCACGGGCATGGTTGACCGCGTCGAAGCCGCGGACGCCGAACAGCAGATCGATGTTGGCGAAGCGCTTGCAGGCCCGGTACAGGGCGTCGGCGAGGTCGGCGCGATGCATCACGGCATAGGGTACGCCGTAGCGCTCGCGCATGACGGCGCCGAGCTCGAGGCTCACCACCGGCTTTTTCGCGCGGTAGGGATAGACGTCGATGGCCCGGGGTTCGAAACTGCGCGCGGAAATGGTCTTGTCGAGGCCGAGCTGGTTGAGGACGCGCCGCGCATTGGGGCTGATCTGCAGGCCCGCCCCGACCTCCTGCACCTTGCTGTTGCGCTCGAGCACGACCACGGTGGCGCCGAACTTGGCCAGGGTCAGAGCCAGCGTCATGCCGGCAATGCCGGCTCCGGCGATGTAGATGGTCCGGCCATTGGCCATGACGCGAAACTAGGCGCGTTCGGCCTGGTAGACCGCCGAAAGGGGCTGCGAGGTGCCGGGGGCCAGTTGCGGATTGAAGACGTAGAGCGTCGAGCAGTACGAGCACACCGTCTCGGTGTCCTTGCCCATGTCGATATAGATGTGCGGATGGTCGAACGGGGGCAGGGCCCCCACGCACATGAACTCCTTGGACCCGACCTCGATACGCTTCAGACCCTCGGTGTTGTGGAAATGCGGGGTGCTCTGATGGGCGGCCATTGGACGTCTCGCGAATGAGGAGGTTGCGGTCGGCGCGACCATATAGGGCCTAAAGTGGCTTTTGAAGGACCACGAGGTCGAAATCGGTCCTGACGGCGCCCGGTGCCTCGGCGAACGGGAAGGGCTCGCGCTCGCCGGTCAGGACAAAGCCGCGCCGCTCATACCAGGCGATCAGCTCGTGCCGGAGGCTGATGACGGTGAGCCGCAGGTATCGCGCCGCCCACAGCTCGCGCGCCGCGGTTTCGCACTGCGTCATGATCACCTTGCCCAGGCCCTGCTGCTGCCGCGTCGGCTCGATGGCGAACATGCCGAAATAGGCGCCATCCCCGTGCCGCTTGATCAGCGCCGAGCCCACGAGGACATCCCCGTCGAGCGCCAGCACGAAACGTGCATCGGCTACCTGCACCAGCCGCTGCACCTCCTGCGGGGAGCTTCGCGGCCCCTTGAGGATCGCCGCTTCGTTGGTCCAGCCCGTGGCCGCGACCTCGCCGCGGTAGGCGATTTCGATCAGCGCGGCGACGCGCGGCACATCGGCGGGTGTGGCGTAGGCAAAGCGGATGTCGGTCATGCCGGCGGCAGACATGCATGTCGGAGGTTGGACGGCAAGGGGCACGGTGCTACTCAGCACGCATGCCCATGTTTCGTTCCGCCGGAATCGATCTTGCCTATGACGTTCATGGCGAGGGCCGGCCCATTCTGCTGATCCATGGCTTTGCCTCGTCGGGCGTGATCAACTGGGTTAACACCGGTTGGGTCGAGGCGTTGCAGAGGGCCGGCTGGAGCCCCATTACCCTCGACAATCGCGGCCATGGCGCCTCGCGCAAACTCTATGATCCGCAGCTCTACTTCGCCCATGACATGGCCGACGACGCAGCACGGCTGCTCGACCACCTGGGACATGCCAGCCTGCCGGTCATGGGCTATTCCATGGGCGCGCGCATCGCCGGCTATCTGGCGCTGCGCCACCCGACGCGCGTGACCCGGGCCGTGTGGGGCGGCATGGGCATCAATCTGATTACCGGCCTCGAGGATTCCGAGGAAATCATCGCAGCGCTGACGGCGGATTCTCTGGCTGAGGTAAAGGGCGCAACCGGCCGCCAGTTCAGGATTTTCGCCGATCACTCAAAAGCCGACCGCGCGGCGCTGGCGGCCTGCATGATCTCCTCACGCGAGCCGATGCCCGAAGCCGAGGTACGGCGGATCGGCCAGCCGACGCTGGTGGCGGTGGGCGAAGCCGACGACATGGCGGGCGATCCCGCGGCGCTGGCGCGCCTGCTGCCGCGCGGTGAGGCCTTCGTGATCCCCAAGCGCAACCACATGCTCGCGACCGGCGACCCAAAATTCAAGGCGGCGGCGCTGGAGTTCCTGGCCCGCCCATGAGATCGCAAAACGTGAACCATTTTGCCCCTCGGGGCTTGGTCTCTGGTATTGGTTTGCCGTATATCGGCATCCTGCGATGGAGACCTTTCGATGAGCGTATCGCTCAAGTCGCCGGCGGCAGTGACGCCGATGGACCCCGTCTGGGATGCGGTGCGGGGCAACGCCCGCGACATCCTCAAATCCGAGCCGAGCCTCAGCTCGATGGTGATGGCCAATGTGCTGAACCACGAAAGCTTCGAGGCGGCGCTGGCCCACCGGCTGGCCGAGCGGCTGGACCATCCTGACGTGTCGGCCGATTTGATCCGCCAGGCCTTCCACGATGCCCTGGACCTGGATCCCGAAATCGGTGCCGCGGCGCGCGCCGATCTCGCCGCCACCCTTGAGCGTGACCCGGCGACGCACCGGGCCATCGTGCCGTTCCTCTATTTCAAGGGCTACCAGGCGATCCAGACGCATCGCTTCGCGTATGCGCTGTTCATGGCCGGGCGCAAGGACTTCGCCCTGTATCTGCAAAGCCGTTCGAGCCAGGTGTTCCAGGTGGACATCAATCCTGCGTGCCGCATCGGCAAGGGCATCATGCTCGACCATGCGACCGGCTTCGTGGCCGGCGAGACGGCGGTGATCGGCGACAACGTCTCGATCCTGCAGGGGGTGACCCTGGGCGGTACCGGCAAGGCCGACGAGGACCGCCACCCCAAGATCGGCAACGGCGTGCTGATCGGCGCCGGCGCCATCATCCTGGGCAATATCCGGGTTGGCGACTGCGCCCGCGTCGGGGCCGGCTCGGTGGTGGTCAAGGACGTGCCGCCACGCGTAACCGTGGTCGGCATCCCCGCCAAGGTGGTGGGCGAGGCCGGCGCGCTGCAGCCGGCATCGGCCATGGACCAGATGGTGGCCGACCTCAGCGGCTGAATTTCGCCGCACTGCGCCCGCAGAACGCCGGCCACCGCGATTGTCGCGGGATCGGGGCAAAAACCTCTGCCCCTTTCGCCGATCCCGCTCTATTGTGGCCCACCCTGAAACGACTGGAGCGGCGGACTTTGAACCACCCCGAGATCATCAAGCTGCAGAAATATCTGCAGGCCAAATTCAACAATCGCGCCATCGATGTGCGTCCGCGCAAGCAGAACGACAGCGTCGAGGTCTATCTCGGGGAAGAGTTCTTGGGCCTGATCTACGTCGATGACGAGGACGGCGACAAATCCTACAACTTCCAGATGGCCATCCTCGAAGAGGACCTCGACGAGGTGAACTGACCATGATCGTCGTGACCACCAATGATCTGGCCGGGTATCGGGTCGTCGAAGTCCTCGGTCTGGTGCGCGGCATCACCGTGCGCTCGCGCAACGTCTTCGGCACCATTGGCGGCGCGCTGCAATCGATCGTGGGCGGCAACCTTTCGCTGTTCACGACGCTGGCCGAGACGTCGCGGCAGGAAGCGCTCGACCTGATGATCAAGCATGCCGAGGAGCACGGCGCCAATGCCGTGATCGGCATGCGCTACGACAGCAACGATATCGCCGACGGCATCACCGAGATGCTGGCCTACGGCACCGCGGTACGGGTCGAAAAACTCTAGAGCGCGCCGATCTTGTCGAGCAGCGGGTGCAGTTCGGCGTCGAACCTGCGCCAGTTGGGCAGCACGTCGTCACCGAAGGCATAGACGGCCGCGATGCCGGAGCCGAGATAGACAGTGCGCAGGCAGTTGGCTGGCGTGTCCGGAACGATCGCCGCCTGGCATTTGGCGACGAACGGGTTCGACCGCAGCGGGTCGTACCAGATGGTTTCGCCCTCGAAGCCGTCGGTGGCCTGCAACGGCTTTCCGATGAGGCCGACCGGCCCTGAGAGCTGCGTCTGCTGGAACTGATGCAGATATACGCCATCGAGCAATGATGCGCTCGGCCGTACCCGGCTGCGTTGTGTCAGGGTCACGTCGATCTCGCGCGGTGCCGAGTCGGGACCGAGCGGCAGCATCAGCTTGAGGTCGACCTGCTTGACGAAGCCGCTCTGCTGGCCGCCGGCATCTGCAAGCCAGTCGGCAGGAATGGTGAGAGTGGTGCCGCCAAGGGTCCGGGCGACCAGCGCCGAGTTGGCCTCCGGCGGGGTGCCCAGCACGCGTTCCGCCGTGTCGATGGCATAGGCGAGCCCCAGTGCGCCCAGCCCGACCATGACGGTGATCAGACCCAGATTGTAGCCTACCGAATGGCGGTGGGGCGTCGGTCGAGCCTGGGCTGCCGTCGAATCCATGTGCGAATTAACCAGTCGCGCCTCGAGCAGATGACAGCCGATATCGCCGCTCTTATGATTAATGGAGAGTTAACGAGGCCGCGCGGCGGACGCGGCGCGGCGAGGCGTGAGTGCGATGATGTTCGAGTTGCTGCTGGCAGGGTTCATCATGGCGGTGGGGCTCGCGATCGCGGGGACCGGAACCTACTTCTACCAGTGGGCCATCGGGCAGCAGGCGATGCTGCGCTACGACGGCAAGACCATCGTACACATGTTCGGTCACTTGTTCATGAGCTTCGTGTGTGGCCCGTTCATCATGCTGCAGATGGGGTGGCAGCAGGAGGATGACGGTACGCTGTCGGTGGGATCGATCCTGGTCAGCGCCCTCGTCGCCTTCGGTTGGAGCTTCCTGACAGGGCTGTTCTTTCTCGGAATCTACTTCGCCATCGTCGGCTGAGAGTCTCCAGGGGGAGAAGGGCGGGGCCGGCCTCGGGGGAGAAGCCGGCCCCTCTTCATCGGGCGCCGTATCAGGGGGGAAGGGCCCGAGAATTCCGTTCGGGTGGGCTGCTAGCGGCGTGCCGCGACCACGGTGGCGCGGTCATCGACCAGCCCGACCCATTTGCCGGCGTCGGCCTGCGACTGGCGCTTGACGTACTCGTAGTCGGTGTCCTTCCAGACGAGGACGCGGCCCACCTGGTTGTCGAGGATGAGGTCGCCGCGGTCTGTGCGGACCATCAGCACGGCATGGCCGTTACCGTCACGCTCGCGCACCACCGTCATCAGCAGCGTGCTGGGATCCCAGCCGGCGTTGATGAGCTGGCGCTGCTTTTCGAGCGCGATGTCCTCGCAGTCGCCGCGGCCATTCACCGGATAGGTCCAGTACTCGGCCAGACGATAATTGTCCTCGTCGGTTTCGGGCGTGATCGTGGCGTTGACATTGTCGTTGATGGCGACGAGCTGCTGCCAGCTCGCCGGCGTCAGCGTTTCCACCTCGACAATGCGCGCGTCCGGCCGGCAGGCCTGCGGCACGCGCCGGCAGAAATCGTCGGCGCCCACTGGAATGCTGGTCTGCCCACTGACCGGCGCAAAGGCCGGATTGGAGAGATCGACCGACGATGACGCGGCCGCCGGAGAGCTGAACATGACGCTGGCAATCAGCATGCCGCCGAGCGTGATGGTGACTGAGTTGGACATCTTGAAACCCCCTGATGGGGAACAAGATGCCGCCGCCAAATTGCCTCACTCGCAAAACTCTCGACGAGTTTTTACGCGAATTGTCTCGACTGCTGAAAGTGCCGCTTAACCATGCCGCGGCAGCGCGCCGGGCTCAGTTGATGCGCAGGTTCTGCTGCACCACGGTCAGCATTTCCTGTGCCGAGGCGAACTCGACCGCAACGCCATCCTGGAAATGCCGGACGACGCGCGCCCGCATGCGCCCCAGGGTGACCGGCGTGCCCATCGCGGGCCGTACCGCCAGTTCGATGGCAGCGCCCGAGAGCGATATGTCGATGATCTTGCAATTGTAGCGGCGGCCATCGTCGAGGACGACCGTCGAATGCCGGTTGTCGGGCACCACACGCTCGTGCCGCCGATCTTCCGGCAGGTTGAGGATGTCCTTGTTGGCGAGCCAGGTGAGTTGGGCCGCCATCTTGTCGCGCTTCCGTGGGCTGGCCGCGACGTCCATGGTGAAGCCGCCGTCGATCGAATCGATGATCGAGCCTTCGACGCGCCCGATATGGTCGAGATAGGCGATCACCCTCTCGCCGGCATTGCCGGCCACCGGCGCGATCACCACCGCATCGCCGGGCGACATTTCCAGGACCTGGCACGGGAACTCGCGGCGGTCCGCGAGCATATAGCGACCGAGGACCGAAATCTTGACGCGCTGGAACCGCGGGAGCTGCACATAGTTGCGCGAGGCTCGGGCGCTGCGGTGCGGGGCAGGGTTGTCGGTCAGCATTCGGCCGCGTCACTCAATTTGACACGACAGACGCTACCGGCGTTTGGTTAACCGAATATGAGGATGCCCGCGAAGATTGCCGGGAATCCGGGGTTTTTTACGTGCGGCCACCGTCGATGACGGCGAGATGCGCGTAGCGCCGCGCCTGCCGGCCGAACACCATACCGGCGATCGGCTGCGGCGGTCCGCCGGCGTTGGCGAACATCACCTCCTGCGGCACCGACGCGGAGATGTCGCGGGCGATCTCGGCGTGCGACTGGTCGTCGGGCCAGATCAGCCTGAGTCCGGTGATGCGCTGCTCGACCACCGGCTGCACGCCGAACCAGTACGGCTCGTCGAGGACAGTCATGGCGCCGAGCAGGCGCGTTTGCGTCGAGCCGTTGTGGCGGACGGGCAGGAGAATGGTCTCGACCGACAGCCGGGTATGGATCGCCGTCATGCCGGTGAAGGTGATGAGCGCCACGGCGTGGTCTTCGGTGACCGCCCGGATGAGCGTCCCCATGGCGTCGCGGTCGCGCGGATGCCAGAGGCGCGAGAACGACCGGCCCTTGAGCTCGCGCGCATAGGCCGCGCAGATGTGCGAGCCGGCCAGCCGGAAGTCGAACTCGCTGTTGTCGTTGAGCTCGAGGATGAAGGTGTTGGCGAGGGCGCCGCGGATCCGGGTGGGGTCGATGTCCCGCCGATCGGGAGCGCTGCGCGAGCCGCGAAGCGAGTTCCAATAGTCGTAGAGCGTTTTGGTGCTCTGTTTCTGCATCGACGCCAACCTATATCCAAGCCTCGGCCGGCGTTCCCACAAGGTCCGCATCGCCGCCCGGAGCACAGTCGCAAAAGCTCCGGCGGAAATCGCCTTTAAAGCTTTCTTAGGGTTAATGGCGGGGGTGTGGTGTGGATAAGTCGGTGAACAGGGCGTTAAAGCCCGATCCTCGAGGAGTTTGGATGAGCGGCGACGAAAAAAACCAATCGGATCAAGGCCCGGCCGCGCCGCCGCAACGTCAGCCGATCTTCAATCTGCCGCTTTCGGTGTTGATTCTGGGCGGACTTCTGCTCGCCATCCAGGCCGCCAGCGACCTGATTCTTAACGCCGACGGGCAGGAGGCCCTGCTCACCTGGTTTGCCTTCGTGCCGTACCGGCTGGTCGATCCCGCCGGCCTAGCCGGCGGCTACTGGCCGCTGCTGTGGACGCCGCTGACGCACGCCTTCCTGCATGCGGGCTGGGAGCATGTCGGCCTCAACACGGTGTGGCTTGCGATCTTCGCCACCCCGGTGGCGCAGCGCTACGGCGGCATGCGCATGGTGGTACTGTTCCTCGTCGGCGCCCTTGTCGGCGCGCTGGCCTTCGCCGCGACCACGCTGCCGCATGTGCAGGTGCTGGTCGGCGCGTCGGGTGGCGTCGCGGCGCTGACCGGGGCGGCGGTGCGCTTCATCTTCCAGCCGCCGGTGATTGCGGTCGACGAAAAGACCGGCGAGCGGCATCTGCTCGGTCGCCATCTCGCGACACTGCGCGAGTTCGTTCGCAATCCGACGGCGCGGTTTTTCTCGCTGACCTGGATCGCGCTCAACGGCATCGTGCCGCTGCTGCCGATGTTCACCGGCAACAGCGATTTCCAAGTGGCCTGGCAGGCTCACATCGGCGGTTTCCTTGCCGGCCTGCTGCTCGTGCCACTGTTCGAGAGGAGGCAGGCATGACCGACACAATTCTGACCGACGCCGAGCGCCTCGAGCGGCTCGAAACCACCGTCGCCTACCAGGACCAGGCGATCGAGGACCTGAGCAAGACCGTCACCGCGCAATGGGCCGAGATCGGCGAACTCAAGCGCCTGATCGGCAATCTCGGCGAGCGGCTGCGCGACATCGCCGACAATCCGGTCCTCGCCGAGCCTCCGGAGCCGCCTCCGCCGCACTACTGACGGATGTAATGTAACTCCGTGAACTGCTGCCGGAAGGCGGCGGTGCGGGGGGCGATGGCGTCGGGGTCGTTGGCGCGCAGCGCTTCGGCGATCAGCGCGGCGAGTTTCGGCATGTCGGCCTCGGTCATGCCCCAGCGCACCAACTCCGGCGTGCCAAGCCGAAGCCCGTTCATGTCGCCGTCGACCGGCTTGCCGGGCAGGCCGATGCCGCAGGCGAGAAAGCCTGCCTTGCGCAACTTCCTGCTCGCTGCCTGCCCACCGCCGAACGGCGCTGCGTCGAGGGCGAACTGGTGCGAGCGGGTGAAGCCGTGATCGGCTCCGTACACGGCGAGCCCCTCTTCCGCGAGCCCCGAGGCGAGCGCGTGCGCCGTGGCGACCATCTTTTGCGCGTACGCCTCGCCGTATTCGCGCCAGTCCAGCAGGGCGATCGCCAAGGCCGCAGACTTCGCGGCGTCGAAATTGGCGGTGAGGCCGGGGAAGGCGATGGCGTCGAGACGCCGGGCGATCTCGGCATCGTTGGTGACGATCAGGCCGCCGGCCGGACCGCCGAGGCTCTTGTAGGTGCTCATCGTCATCAGATGCGCGCCCTGCGCGAGCGGATTGGGGAAGGTCTTGCCGGCGATCATGCCGCACTGATGCGCCGCGTCGAACAGCACCTTGGCGCCGATCTCGTCAGCGATCGCCCGGACTTCGGGCACCGGATGCGGGAACAGGTTGAGGCTGCCGCCGACAGTGATCAGCACCGGCCTGTGCTCGTGCGCCAGCGCGCGCAGAGCAGGAATGTCGATCGTGTAGTTCTCGGCATCGACCGGTGCATCGAGCGTCGTGAGGCCGTAGAGGCCGGCGCAACCCCCGGCATGGTGGGTGACGTGACCGCCAATGGTCGCCGGCGGTGCGATGATGGTGTCGCCCGGCCTGCTGAGCGCCATGAAGCCGTAGAGGTTGGCGAGCGCTCCCGAGCCGACGCGGATTTCGGCATATTTCGCCTCGAACACCTCCGCCGCGAGCTCGGCGGCGATCACTTCGATCTCTTCGATCGCCTCGAGTCCCATTTCGTATTTGTCGCCGGGATAGCCGAGCGAGGGACGCGAGCCGAGCTTGCGGCTCAGCGCCGCTTCCGCCCGCGGATTCATGACGTTGGTGGCGGGGTTGAGGTTGAAGCAATCGCGCTCGTGGATCTCCTCGTTGCGCGCGATGAGGCCCTCGATCCGGGCGGCCACGGCATCGCTCGTCTGGCTCGCGGTCCTCGCGGCCAGGGACTGCACATAGTCTTCGGTTGGAACCCAGGGGCGAGCGGCGAGGGCGGTCATGGTTGTCTCCGGTTGGACGGCCATGGCAGCAGACTTGCCAGTCGACATCAATAGACGGCGGCCGGGTCGAAGAGCCGCGGCTCGCCGATGTCGACGAGCGCTCCATCGCGCAGCACCCGGTAGAAGCAGCTCTTCCGGCCGGTGTGGCAGGCCGCGCCGCGCCCCGTCTGCTCGACGGTCAGCAGCAGTACGTCCTGGTCGCAATCGGTGGCGAGGCGGATGAGCTTTTGCACCTCGCCTGAGGTCTCGCCCTTCTTCCACAGTCTGCCTCGCGACCGCGAATAGTAGTGCACGTCGCCGGTCTCGATGGTCAGCCGCAGCGCCTCTGCGCTCATGTGCGCGACCATCAGTACCCGCCCGGCCTCGTCCTGCGCGATGGCAGTGATCAGTCCGAGCGCGTCGAAGCGCGGGGCAAAGACGGTGCCTTCTTCCAGTTGCTCGGGGCTGAGGGCGGCGGGGTCGGTGAAAACGGTGCTCATGGCGGGCTTTTACCGCGCGCCATGAGCCAAAGGCTAGCGCTTCAGGGCAAGCCTTATCTCCGCGGTGCCGACTCCTGTCTGCGGATATAGGCGGAGAGCGAGTAGCCGGTCGCGATCGGAATCCGGGACAGGTGCGACCGCGACATGCCGGCATGCGCCGCCATTTCGTCGAGCGACAGGGTCTCGCGGAAGCGGGACTCGATCAGCCAGAGGGTCTTGGCGACAGCGGACATGGCGTCTCCTCACGAAACACGTCGTCTGTGCCACCGCGATAAAAGCGCGACTTGACCGCTGTTGCGCCGGCTCAGCGCTGGCCGCGCACCATCTGGAAGAAGCGGTCCTGCTCGGCCTTTTCCTCGGCGAACACGCCGGTGAAGCGGTGCGTCACCGTCTGCGCGCCGTGCGCACGTACGCCGCGGATCGACATGCACATGTGCTCGGCCTCGAGCATCACCGCTGCGCCGCGTGGGTTGAGGTGCTCGTTGATGGCGTCGATGATCTGCGCCGTCATCACTTCCTGCACCTGCAGGCGCTTGGAGAACACCTCCACCAGCCGCGCCAGCTTGGAAATGCCCACCACCCCGTCATGCGGCAGGTAGGCGATGTGGGCCTTGCCGAAGAACGGCACCATGTGGTGCTCGCAATGGCTCGAGAACGGGATGTCCTTGACCATCACGATGTCGTCATAGCCGCCGACCTCCTTGAAGGTCTTGCTGAGGATGGTCCTGGGGTCCTCCTCGTAGCCGGCGAAGAATTCGCGGTAGGCCTTGGTGACGCGCCGCGGCGTGTCGAGCAGCCCCTCGCGGGCCGGATCGTCGCCGGCCCAGGCGATCAGGGTGCGCACGGCGGCTTCCGCCTCGTCCCGCGTCGGGCGGGCCAGCGGCTTCAGGGTCAACGGCGTCGCGGCGGTCGGCTTGGCGCTGGCGTCCATGGGCGGTGTTTTCCTTTTGGTCTCGGGCATTAGATGCAGGCAGAGCCCGAAATGTTCCGGACCACGTGCCTCAGGCGGGGCACCCTGACATCGGCCGGGCGGAGGACTATATGAGCGGGGGGCAAAAGGCCTCAAGAAACAGCGATGTAACCACAATGGAACTGAGCGATCTTTATTCCCAGAAGATCCTCGAAATTGCGGCCAATCAACCAATTCCGGGGCGGCTCGTGCATCCGGATGCAAGCGCGCGGCGGGTGAGCCGGGTCTGCGGCTCGTCCATCGATGTCGATATTTCGGTGTCTGCGGACGGTAAAATATGTGCTTACGGGCACCAAATATCCGCTTGCGCGCTGGGCCAGACGTCGGCGGCAATCGTTGCCACCCACATCGTCGGCACCCCCGTCGCCGAGTTCCGCGCCCTCCGTGCGCAGATGATCGAGATGCTGAAGGCCGAAGGCGCGCCGCCCGCGGGAAAATGGGCCGACCTGGCGTATCTCGAGCCGGTGCGCGATTACGCCCCGCGCCACGGCTCGACCCTGCTGGTGTTCGACGCGGTGGCCGACGCGCTCGACAAGATCGAGGCCGAACAAGCCGTTGTGGGCGCCAGTTGACTCGGTTTGCGAGCAGCTTCTGGCGCGTAGTGGACTTCCCGTTCAGGCTTGCGGCCTACGGCTTGATCCAGCTTTACCGCTACACGCTCTCGGCCTTCACCGGGCGGACCTGCCGGCACGCGCCGACCTGCAGCGAATACACCCGCGACGCCATCTGGCGCTTCGGCTTCTGGCCCGGCGGCTGGATGGGGCTGGCCCGGATCACGCGCTGCCGGCCGGGCGGAACGCACGGCTACGATCCGGTGCCGGAGGCGCTACCATCACGCGCACGGTGGTATTTGCCGTGGAGATACGGTCGCTGGGCCTGACATTGTCGCAGGTCATTGCCCGCACCAGGTGCCGAGGGCGTCGGTGAGCCCGGTTGATGTGCCCTCGCCGACCCAGCCGACATAGCCGTCTGGGCGGA
Organism: Pseudomonadota bacterium; assembly: GCA_023390785.1. Classification (GTDB taxonomy): domain Bacteria; phylum Pseudomonadota; class Alphaproteobacteria; order Rhizobiales; family Devosiaceae; genus Devosia_A. The sequence goes on along the minus strand of JAEWCE010000009.1, from coordinate 13,961 downwards.
CGAGCACCGCAGCCGGCGCCGGGACCGGGCCGAGGGCCGGCAGGTCCCACGGGCCGTCGGTCGTGGCGTCCACCAAGTGCACGCGATCGGCCCAGGAGCCGAGAACCAGGCTGCCGGCGGCCGCGAAGTTGAGCAAGAGCGGCCGCGCCGAGTGCAGCAACGCATAAACCCGCGTGAGGCCCCGTGCTGTCGCCAGGTCGAGGTCGGGCATGCGCCGGCCGAGCAGGGGGTGGCCCGGGCCCTGATCGTAGTGGACGCCGAGCCCTGACATCTCGGCGGCAAGGCGCAGCCGCGGCTCGTCCATGCCCAGGAGCTCGGCGACGGTGTCGCGCAGAGCCTTGCTGCGCGCGTCGTCGCGGCGCAGCAGCACCGAGGCCATGGTGTGGCGCAGGACCCGTGCCGCGACCGGATGACGCTCCGCATGGTAGCTATCGAGCAGCCTCTCAAGCGAAATGCCCCTCACCACCTGCGCCAGCTTCCAGCCCAGATTCACCGCGTCCTGCAGGCCCAGATTGAGGCCCTGGCCGCCGTCCGGCGGATGGATGTGCGCAGCGTCGCCGGCGACCAGCACGCGCCCCTTGCGGTAGGTCGCCGCCTGCCGCGCCGCATCGGTGAAGCGCGAGATCGAAACCGGGCTGTGGACGCCGTAGTCGGTGCCGCACACCGCCATCAGGGCGTCGCTGAGCTCGCGCAGGGTCGGCTCGGCGCCGGTGTGCAACTGCGGTTCGGTGACCAGCACCCGGATCGGGCCGCCGTCCTTGAACGCCACCTCGCCGTCGCGGATCTCGTACTCCTCCCGGCCGAAGGCGTGGGTGCCGAAGGCGGTATGATGCACGCCGAGCGGCGGCAGCTCGGTCATCTCGACGGCGGCGATCAGATTGCTGGTGGTCGGCGCCGAGCCGGGGAAGTCGATGCCGGCCGCCTTGCGCACCAGGCTGCGGCCGCCATCGCAGCCGACGAGGTAGGCGGCGCGGATCGTGGTGCCATCGACCAGCGCCACATCGACGCCGGTTTCGTCCTGTGTGAGACCGACCACCTCAGTGCCGCGGCGGACCTCCACGCCCAGCTCGCCGATCCAGCCGGCGAGAATGCGCTCGATGTGCTTCTGCCATAGCCCGAGGCCATAGGGGTGGCGGGTGGGGAAGCCGCTGATGTCGAAATGCACCCCGGCAAAGCCCGTGGTCTGCGCCTTTTGCCCCTCTCGGAGGAAGCGGTCGACGACGCCGCGCTGGTCGAGGATTTCGAGGCTGCGGGCCTGCAGCCCGCCGGCGCGGGAGCCCACCAGCTCGGCGCTCTGCCGTCGCTCCAGCAGGACCGCGTCGACCCCGGCAAGCTTGAGCTCCGCCGCGAGCATCATGCCCGTCGGCCCGGCGCCCGCAATCACCACCTGATGCTGCAGCATGATCTGCCTCCTTCTGCAACGAGGCACGCCTCATAGCGGATGGCCGGGGGCTTGAAGCAAGCCCCCTGGGCGCTACATGTACGAATGGCGGGAGGCGCCAGCCTTCCGCCTATTGCTGTGCGGCCCACCCCCTGTTTTCGCTGACGTTTCGCGCTCTACGGGCGGGTGACACCCCGACTCCTGCCATGATAAGAGCCGCTCGCCGCCGTTTTCGCGGCGTTCCCCGCCAATACTGGCAATTCAGGAGATTCCAAATGATCAAGGTGACGTTCCCCGACGGTGCAGTACGCGACTATGCGCGTGGCACCACCGGGACCACCGTGGTCGAAGGGATCTCCCCCAGCCTCGCCAAAAAGACCGTCGCCATGAAGTGGAACGGGGTGCTCACGGATCTGAGCGACCCGCTGAACGATGACGGCCGGATCGAATTCGTCATGCGCGACAGCGCGGATGGGCTCGGGTTGATACGCCACGACGCCGCACACGTCCTCGCCGAGGCCGTACAGGAGCTGTGGCCGGGCACGCAGGTGACCATCGGTCCGGTCATCGAAAACGGCTTCTACTACGACTTCAAGCGCGACACGCCGTTCAGCGAGGAAGAGTTTCCGCTGATCGAAAAGAAGATGAAGGAGATCATCGATCGCGGCGCCGCCTTTACGAAGGAAGTGTGGACCCGCGAGGAGGCCAAGCGCGTCTTCGCCGCCAAGGGCGAGAACTTCAAGGTCGAGCTGGTCGACGCCATTCCCGCCGACCAGTCGATCAAGATCTACAAGCAGGGCCAGTGGTTCGACCTCTGCCGCGGCCCGCACATGCGCTCGACCAAGGATGTCGGCCAGGCGTTCAAGCTCACCAAGGTGGCCGGCGCCTACTGGCGCGGCGACAGCAACAACCCGGTGCTGTCGCGCATCTATGGAACGGCGTTTGCCAACCAGAAGGAGCTCGACGACTACCTCAAGATGCTCGAGGAGGCCGAAAAGCGCGATCACCGCAAGCTCGGCCGCGAGCTGGACCTGTTCCATCTGCAGGACGAGGCGCCGGGGTCGGTGTTCTGGCACCCCAAAGGCTTCGTCATCTACAACCAGATGGAGGAGTATATCCGCCGTCGGGTGAATGCCGGCGGCTACACCGAGGTGAAGACGCCGCAGCTGATGAGCAGCAAGTTCTGGGAAGCCTCGGGCCACTGGGGCAAGTACCGCGAGAACATGTTCGTGGTGCCCGACGAGGTGCCGGGGACCGAAGAGGAAGGTCCGGTGCTGAGCGGCAAGGCCGAGTTGATGGCGCTCAAGCCGATGAACTGCCCGGCCCACATCCAGATCTTCAACCAGGGCACCAAGAGCTACCGCGACCTGCCGATGCGGCTTGCCGAATTCGGCTGCTGTCACCGCAACGAGGCGCACGGCGCCCTGCACGGCCTGCTGCGCGTGCGACAGATGACACAGGACGACGCTCACATCTTCTGCACCGAAGAGCAGATCCAGTCCGAGACCGAGAAATTCGTGCACCTGCTGTACTCGGTGTACGAGGACATGGGCTTCGACAACGTGGTGATCAAGCTGGCGACGCGGCCCGAGAAGTTCGGCGGTACCATCGAGCGATGGAATGCCGCCGAGAAGGCGCTGGGCGACGCGTTGCGCGCCACCGGCTACGACTTCGTCATCGCCGAGGGCGAAGGGGCGTTCTACGCGCCCAAGCTCGAGTTCCATCTGAAGGACGCCATCGGCCGCTCGTGGCAGGTGGGGACGCTGCAGCTCGACTACGTGCTGCCGGAGCGGCTCGACGCGACCTACGTGGCCGAAGACGGCTCACGCAAATATGCGGTGATGCTGCACCGCGCCATCCTCGGCTCCCTGGAGCGCTTCATCGGCATGATGCTCGAGAGTTACGCCGGCAAGATGCCGATGTGGCTGTCGCCGGTCCAGGTGGTGGTGGCGACCATCGTTTCGGACGCCGACGCCTACGCGGAAAAGCTGGTGCAGCAACTGCGCGATGCCGGTATCCGGGCCGAGCTCGACGTGCGTAACGAGAATATCAACTACAAGGTGCGCGAGCACTCGACGCAGAAGGTGCCGGTGATGTTCGTGGTCGGCAAGCGCGAAGCGGAGGAGGGGACCGTGTCCATCCGCCGGCTCGGCGCCGAGGGCCAGAAGGTAACGCCGGCGATGGATGCCATCGTCGAACTGATGACGGAGGCGACGCCCCCGGACCTCAAGCGCGCGCCGCGGCTCGCGGCCTGAGGTGAGAAATCCGAAGGCGGACGAGCGAGGCTTGTCCGCCTTTGGTGTTCTGTGCCCTCAGCGGCCGCTGTGGAAAGGCCTGCCTGCTCAGGCCGCCACGAATTCCTTGATCATCGGTGCGATCGCGGTCGCGGCCACCATGTGGTTCTGACCCGGCAACGTCTTGTGCGTGGCGTTGGGCAGAGCCTTGCTGATGGCAACCTGCGCATTCTGCATCCACGGATCGGACTTGCCGCCGCCGATGTTGAGCACCGGCATGCGTGCGTTCGGCCACGATCCCTCCGGCGGCGGGGTCGAGCCCCAGTAGGGCGCGCAGAGCGCCGTGTCGTAGGCCAGCGTGGGCGCAACGGGCGCGAGCTTCCTGATGATCCCCATCAGCTGCATCATCACGAGGCCGAAGCCAGGGACTCCGACATTGCGCATGAAGAGCTTGATGGCGCCGGCATTGTTGCCGCTGGCGATGAACTGGTTCATGCGCGGGACGTAGGTGGGATCCAGCCGGCGCGTCTGGTCGGCATAGATCGGCGCCTCATAGAGCACCATTCTGGTGATCTTGCCGGCATCGAGCGTGTTGGCGGCTGCGAGGGCCAGCGGCACACCCGATGAGATCGCGTAAACCGCAGCACCACCACCAGCCGCGTCGATGATTGCATCGAGGTCCTCGACTTCGCGCTCGATGGCGAACGGTTTGGTGTCGCCGCTCTCGCCGCGGCCGCGCCGATCGTAGGTGTAGACCGTGAACCGATCCTTTAGCTGCTCGGCAAGCGGACCGGAGGGACCCGACGCGCGCCAGCAGAGGGCCCCATCGACGATCACGATCGCCGGGCCGCTGCCGACGACCGAGTAGCCAATCCGCGTGCCGTCGCGGGAGGTTACGAAAGCCATGCTGATCTTCTCCTTCACACGGTCGCGAGGTCGATGGTTCGCAGGTACTCGGCCAGCCGGTCGTTGCCGACGCTCACCATGCCGCTGAACCCACGTCGCAAATTCTCGTCGCGTGCCGCGACGGAGGCACAGCGCACGGTGACCGTCACCAGGGTGTTGCGGCCCTGGTCCGCAAGCGCGATTGTAGAGTCGAGTTCTGCCGGTGGCAGGCCGTCGAGCCCGAAGACCCAGTCGCTCGGCGCGTCGCGATAGTGCAGCTCGGAATCGGGGGTGATGGCGAGATAGACGCTGGCGTAGCCCCAGCTACGGCCGTCCGGGTACTGCCAGCGTACCTTCCACACGCCGCCGACCCGCAGGTCGATGCGGCACTCGGCGAGGGTGGTTTCGCGTGGTCCCCAGAAATGCGCCATGTGCTGCGGCTCGGTGTAGCATTTGTAGATCAGCCGCCGCGGCGCTTCGAAAGTGCGCCTGATGGTGAAGTAGCTTTCATCTGCCGGCGCGTGGACGACGTTCTCACTCATTGCCGTCTCCGTCAGGCGTCGAGGAAGGCCGCGGCGGTCGCCGCCAGCCGCGGATCGGTGCCGATGTTGTAATGGGTCGCGCCGGGAATAATGGCGAGACGGTTCCGGTTCATGTTGGAGCCGTCCCACAGCGCATCCTGCCGGCCACCGCCGCGCAGCTCGAAGAAAGCTGCGGCATGGGCGGTGCGAACGGCGTCCCAGTCCGCATAGATCAGCAAGGTGGGAGCAGTGATGCCGGGCACTTCCGCCGACCAGTCGAAGTCGGCGCCCACCATGGCGGAGGTCTGCGCCACGGTCCGCGCCCAGTTCGCCTCGGCGTCGGGCATCAGCGTCTGGTAGAGCTGGTACATCGGCGTCTGGCGCATCGGCTCGACCGACTGCTGGGGATCGGCGGCCATCCCCTTCATGCCCTGCTGGTTGTAGTCGTGCCAGCCGGCGAAGGCATAGGGCGCCGAGGTGACGATCAGGCGGTCGAGGACTGCCGGATGGTCGATGGCGAGCCGCAATGCGGTGAGGGCACCCATGGAGTAGCCCATGACGTCTGCCTTGTCATGACCGAGCCATCGGATCAGCTCGGCGACGTCCGTAGCGAGATTGGCGAAAGTCATCCGCCGATCGAAGGGCAGGGTGCGTCCGTGCCCCTGCAGATCGACCGCGATCACCTGACGGCCCTCGGCCAGCGCTTCGAGCACCGGACCGAACATCTCGAGCGCCATGAACCCGCCGTGCAGCAGGACGAGCGGCTTCCCGCTGCCGTGAAGTTCGTAATAGAGCTCGATGCCGTTGACGGGCGCATATCCGGACTTGGGACGGGTGGTGGCCATGATGATGGTCTCCTCGAGTTTGAGTGTGGGGCGCAAAGGCCGGTATGGGCAATGCCACGCGAAGCGTCAGCGTGGCGGCGGCGCGTCCGACTGGGTCGCGAGGTAGGCTTCGAGCTTGTCGTAGCTCTGGTTGGTGCCGAGGACGAAGCCGCGTCGGATGACGGCCTCGCGTTGCGCCTCGGTATCGAAGCTGCACACGAGAGTGAGCTGCGTCCGGCCGTCGCCGAGATCGTCGAACGTAACAGTCTTGGTGAAGGCCGGCGGCGGGTTGTCGCCGAAGATCCTGGGGTCGGCAGGCGCGTTGCGATAGACGATGCGTTCCGGCTCGGCGACCTCGAGGATGACATTGTCGGTGGGCAGCTCCCGTCCGTCCGGGCCGATCATCACGTGCCGCCAGCTCCCGCCGGTGCGGAAGTCGAGCCGCTCGACCCGGTTGCTGTAGCCTTCCGGGCCCCACCATTGCGCCAGATGATAGGGATCGGCGAACATCTTCCACACCAGCGCACGCGGCGCCTTGAGGGTGCGCGTGATGGTCAGCGTCCTGCTGTCATCGGCGGCAGCGAAGCTCATTTCGCCGCGACCATGAGGTCGGCGAGGAGCTCGTCGAGCTGACCCAGCGACTCGCGGGCGCCAGCCTCCATGCCGCCTGCGACGACGCCGTCGCGGGCCTCAATGGTGCCGAGGTTGGCCACGGCGCGGTAGAACGTCGTGTCGCCGCGCGCCTCGAAGGTATGCGTCTCGGTCAGCATGTCATCTTCTGCATACATGCTCTCGACCGCGAAGGTGTTGACGATCTTCTCGGGCTTGACGATGTCCTTGTAGGTGCCGTGAAAGACGATGGTCTGCGTGCCATCCGGCCGCTGCGTGACGAAGCGCCATTTGCCGCCAACGCGAAACTCGAATTTGTCGAGCTTCACGATGGGCGAAATGCTCTTCGGTCCCCACCAGCGCGCCACGTGCTCGGGCCGGCTGAAGCAGGTCCACACCAACGTCCGCGGCGCATCGAAGGTGCGTGTGGTGATCATCAGCGGTGCGTCGGCGGGATATTCGAATGCTACGTCGGACATGGAGTCCTCCCTGGTTCTCAGTCTTGCGAGGTAGTCGGTGAGGCGGTCCAGACTGGCGTTCCAGAAGCGGAGGTGGATCGCAGTCCAGTGCGGCCGGCGGGGAAAGCGGATGACCTTGCCCATGGCCGCGACGCGTCAGTTGCTGGGGCCATCGGGGTCCCCCTTCTGCAATTCGGCCAGGTAGTCCTCGAGGCGATCGAGGCTGGCTTCCCAGAATTTGCGGTAGTCCTCGCGCCAGCCGGCGACGTCGCGCAGCGGCGCCGCTTCGAGCTTGCACGGGCGGTATTGTGCATCGCGGCCGCGCGAGATCAGTCCGGCGCCTTCCAGCACCTTGAGATGCTTGCTGACGGCGGCGAGGCTCATGTCGTAGGGCTCTGCCAGTTGCTTGACCGTCGCCTCGCCCGTCGCCAGGCGGGCGAGGATGCCGCGGCGGGTCGGGTCGGCGAGGGCGGAAAGCGTCAGGCTGAGGGCGTCGGTCATCTCTATTCAACCGAGAGGTTGTGAACAGGACGGTTGAATACGTTACGGCGACGCGGTTGTCAGCCGTATGGTTGAATATAAAAATATGCGTGTGGCGGCAACGGCTTGCGACCAAGTTTGAAAAATCCCGCTGACCCGTGTCGATTCCTCAGACCGCGGTTCGTTGTGTCAGTGAAAGCCAAACGGAGGATCGAGATGCGCTTCATGGTCATGGTCAAAGGCAATGCCGACAGCGAGGCGGGCGTGATGCCCACCTCCGAGCAACTAGCCGCAATGGGCCGCTATAATGAGCAGCTCATCGACGCCGGCATCATGCTGGCGGGCGAGGGGTTGCAGGCTTCGTCCAAGGGTGCCCGCATCTCCTTCGGCGAGAAAGGCACCAGCACCGTCAAGGACGGCCCCTTCGCCGAGGCCAAGGAACTGATCGCGGGCTTCTGGATCCTGCAGGTGAAATCGCTCGACGAGGCGATTGCCTGGGCGCGCCGGGCGCCGATGGAACCGGGCGATCAGCTCGAGGTGCGGCAGGTCTTCGAGGCCGCCGACTTCCCCGCCGACAGCGTCACCGAGGAGCACCTGCGCAAGGAGCAGGAGTTCCGCGACCGCACCCAGAAACCGATCGCCAACTGAGGAACGACCAATGCGCTACTTCATGACCATTATTCCCGGCGAAGGCTACGATTCCGGTGCCAAGCCGGTGCCGCGGGAGATCATGGACGCCATGGGCCCCTATATCGAGAAGGTGGTGGCCTCCGGGGCGCTGATCTCGACGGGCGGGCTCAAGCGCTCCAGCGCCGGCAAGCGGATTACCGGCCACAGCGGCCGTACGGTCACCACCGACGGACCCTTCGCCGAGGCCAAGGAGGTGATCGGCGGCTACGCCGTGGTCGAGGCCCCGAGCCTCGAGGCGGCGGAGAAGATCGGCGCCGAGTTCGTGCAACTCCACATCGACAACCACATGCCCGACATCACCGTGGAAATCCGCGAGATCGACGGCGGTTACAATTTCTAGGAGGCGGTCATGCAGTTCATGGTCATTCGCAAGGCCGATGCCGAAACCGAGGCCGGTGTCATGCCGAGCAAGCAGCTCATCGACGACATGACGTCGTACAACGAGAAGCTGGTGAAAGCCGGCGCCATGAAGCAAGGGGCTGGTCTCCTTGCCAGCCGGCACGGCGCTCGCGTGTCGTTCAGCAACGGCCGGCCGACGGTGATCGACGGTCCGTTCACCGAAGCCAAGGAGCTGGTGGCCGGATATTCGATCATCGAGGCTGGCTCGCTCGCCGAGGTGATCGAGCTGGTCAAGCAATGGCCGCCGAGCGACGGCCATGGCAACGTGCAGATCGAAATCCGGCCGCTCGCGACCGCCGAGAGCCTTGGGTTCAGCGACGAACAGCAGGCCCGCTACGAAAAGATGGTGCAGCAGCAGACGCAACAATAGCGGCTTGCCGCGGCGGAGCGGATTTGATCCACTCCGCCGCCCATGACGCAGATCGAAACCAACCGTGCCATCGAAGCCGTGTGGCGGATCGAAGCCGCGAGGCTCATCGGCGGCCTGACCCGGCTGACCCGCGATGTCGGCCAGGCGGAAGAGCTTGCCCAGGACGCGCTGGTCGCGGCGCTTGGCGACTGGCCGCAGAACGGCATTCCGAAAAACGCCGGCGCCTGGCTGATGCAGACCGCCAAGCGCCGCTTCATCGACCAGTTCCGGCGTTCCAAGGTGCTGGCGCGCAGCCTGCCCGAGCTTACCCACGCCGAGGAGCTGCGCCAGGAGGATGTGCCCGACTACGACGCGCGTCTCGACGACGACGTGAAGGACAACATGCTGAGCCTGATCTTCACCGCCTGTCATCCACTGCTCGGCCCCGAGGCGCGGGCGGCGTTGACCTTGCGGCTGGTCGGAGGGCTCACCACCGCCGAAATCGCACGCGCCTACCTCGCCACCGAACCGACGATCCAGCAGCGCATCGTGCGGGCAAAGAAGACGCTCGCCGATGCCCACGTGCCATTCGAGGTGCCGCGCGGCGAGGAGCGCCTGCTGCGGCTCGGGTCGGTGCTGGAGGTCGTCTACCTGATCTTCAACGAAGGCTATTCGGCTACCGCCGGTGACGACTGGATGCGCACCGAGTTGTGCGACGAGGCGCTGCGTGTCGGGCGCATTCTCGCGCAATTGATGCCCGATGAGCCGGAGGTGCATGGATTGCTGGCGCTGATGGAAATCCAGGCGTCACGGGCGGCAGCCCGTGTCCGGCCTGACGGCACGCCGATCCTGCTGCTCGAGCAGGATCGCACCCGCTGGAACCAGATCTTGATCCGGCGCGGACTTGCCGCGCTCGAGACGGCCCTCGAGCCGGGCGCGGGTATCGGGCCCTACACCCTGCAGGCGGCGATCGCTGCCTGTCACGCCCGCGCACGCAAGGCGGCCGACACGGACTGGCGGCAGATCGCGGCGCTCTATGACGAGCTCGCCATCGTTACTCCGTCGCCGGTGATCGAACTCAACCGCGCGGTCGCGCATTGCATGGCATATGGCCCCGAGGCAGGTCTGCGCCTGCTGGAACCGCTGATGGAGCTGCCTGCCATGAGCAAGTATCACCTGCTGCCCAGCGTGCGCGGAGACTTCCTGGCGCGACTGGGCCGGCACGATGAAGCGCGCGCCGAGTTTCGCCGCGCCGCCGAACTGACCGGCAACGCGCGCGAGCGCGAGCTGCTGCTGAAACGCGCGGCTGGGCAGGCATGAACCGGATCGACATCCGCATCGCTCATCCCGACGATCGGCTCAACCTCGTCGAGCTGCAGCGTCGCGCCTCGCTGGCCGTGGAGGAGGGCGAAATCCTGCAGCGGCTGCAGGACGATCCGAGCCTCATCGATCTCGACGAGGAAATGCTGGCCAACAACGAAGTTCTGGTGGCCGAGATCGGCGAGCGCATCGTCGGCTTTGCCACCATCGTTGCCCACGACGGCAACGATGCGGAGCTCGAGGGCCTGTTCGTCGAGCCGACACACTGGCGGCAGGGGATCGGCACGGCACTGCTGCATGCCATCGAACGCGAAGCGGCGGCCTGGGGCGCCAGCCGCCTGCACGTTGTCGCCAACCCACATGCAATGCCGTTCTACGAGGCAACCGGCTTCGTGCAGGTCGGCGAGCGGAAGACGCCGCTGGGCCCGATGGCGCCGCTGCTCGCAAAACCCATTGGCGTCCGCTGATCAGGCAGCGAAAGTGGTGGTGACGCTGCTCGCCGCCTTGCTGCCGCGCGGATTGGTCGAGCGCACCAGGAGTCGAGCGATAGTGTCTCCGGCATTGCGATAGGCGTAGGTCACGCCGGCTGGCACGCGTACGAAGTCGCCGCTGAGAACGAGGCCGGCGGCGCCGCCGATCATGAATTCGAGCACCCCGTCCTCGACCAAGAACTGCGTTTCGGCGCGTTCGTGGCAGCGCGCGGCCGTCTGCACCCCGACGGGAACGTAGTGGGCACTGGCCGCATAGCGGAAGTCGCAGTCGTCGTTGGCAACGATCGCGGCGCGGCGGCCGGCAATGACAAAAGCCCGGTGATTCATCGGGACTCCCCCAGTCTCATGCCCCGGAACGAAGCCTAGGGCAGGCCGGATGAACCGCAGTTGAACACCTTCAGGCGAGAAATTGCACGCCCATTTCCTTGAGTGCCCGCCAGGCGACGCGGCAATGCTGCGGCCGGTGCCGCGGCACGAGCAGGTCGAAATGGTCGGGGATGCCGCGCACCGTGGGGACTTCGAGCTTGGCGCCACCGTCCGAGAGGTTGCGGATGACGCAGTCGAGCCGGGTACGACCTCCATCATAGACGATGGTCGCCACGATCATGGTATTGCGCCGGGGCGAAAGGCGCTTTTCGAGCCGAAGATTCAAGGTCGCGTTCCCGCGGGGCTTTCGGGATCACTATGCTCGGTGAGCCTTGCGAACGCGGCAACGCAAAGCCGACAATTGTCCGCGATCGGGCAGGCGGGCGTTAACGGCTATTCAAGGCCTGCCATCTCGAGGCCGCCGACATAGCGCTCGAGCAGCGCCGGTTCCATGAAGCGCAGGCCGTCGCGCAGCGAGGCGGCGCTCATGATCGGGCGCAGATAGACGAATTTGGCCAGCGCATCGCGGGCGAGGTCCATCTGGCCGGCATTGGCATAGTAGGTCGCAAGGTCGCGATACGGCCAGGTGAGCCCAGGGCGCTCTGCCAGCGCCTGGCGCGCGAACTCGATGGCGCGCTCCGGCCGGCCGGCGGCGAAATGGGCCAGCCCCATCCCCAGATGCACGTTGAACGCGAACGGATCGAGCGGCGACATTCGTACCGACTGCTCGAAGGCCTTGAGCCCCTCCTCCGGGCGGCCGGTATAGACGAGGCCGTAGCCACGCCGCATCCAGGCCCAGGCATGGTTCGGGTCGAGGTCGAGCGCACGCTGCGCCAGGTTGGCGGCGTGCTGCACATCGCCCCCGAGCTGCATGATGGCCGACGCCAGCGCCGTCAGGGCGGTCGGATCGTCGCCCACGGTCATTGTGGCGAGCTCGATGAGGCGCTGCCCCTCGGCGCGCTCGGCGGCGACGTCGGTGGCCCAGTTGTACGCCACCTGCTGCCCGTGTGCCCAGGCAGCGAGCGCGGCCGCGAGCCCGTAGGTCGGCTCCAGCGCCAGGGCCTTGGTCAGATACGAGATCGCCTGCGGATTCTCCGCCATGCGGTGCGCCCAAAGATGCGGCAGGGCCCGCATGACCAGATCGTAGGCCGCCAGCGTCTCCGGGCGCTTGCTGCGCGCCCGCTCGACCTCGGCGCGGCGAATCGAGGGGTGCAGCGCGCTGGCGACTTCAGCGGCGACCTTGTCCTGCAGGTCGAACAGGTCCGAGACGGCGCCATCGATGCGGGTGGACCAGATGTGGTTGGCGGTTTCGGTCTCGACCAACTGGGCGGTGATGCGGACCCGCTCGCCGACCCGTCGCACGCTGCCTTCGACCGCATAACGGACCCCCAGCTCGCGCCCGACCTGCCGGACATCGACCGGCCGTCCCTTGTAGGAGAACGCGGAATTGCGGGCGATAACGAAGAAATCGCGGATGCGCGAGAGCGTTGCTGTGATTTCTTCCACCACGGCGTCAGCGAAATAGGTCTGGTCTGCCTCTCCCGACAGGTTGTCGAACGGCAGCACCACGACCGACGGGCGGCTGGAGGGCGGTGGCGGGGGCACCTCGGCGGCCTGCTTCTGCGTGACCCCGTCGGGATGCCACACGAAGATGCGCACCGTCTTGGTGACGTTCTTGAGGTCGAGCGGCCCCAGGTCGGTGAACTGCAGGTCGGTGCGGCCGTCGAGATACTGGTACATCCACTTGGTGATGGCCATGCCTCCGGGCGGCGAGATGGCCTGCACCCGCACCGACAGATTCACGCCCGAGCCGTAGAGGTCGTCGCCTGCCACCAGCACGTCCGCCAGGACGATGCCGGCTCGCACCTGGAAGGCGCTGCCGCCGGGGGCGCGCAACTGGCGCTCGTACAGCTCCTTCTGCAGGTCCGCGACCCACTCGACCGCAGCGACGACGCTCTGGAACTCGGCCAGCAGGCCGTCGCCCATGGTCTTGAACACCTTGCCGCCATAGCGGCCGATGGTGCGCGCAACCAGCCGGTCGTAGACCCGCTGCACGAGGCGCAGGGTCTGCCGCTCGTTGATTTCGGCCAGACGCGAGTATCCGACGACGTCCAGCGAGACGATCGGGACCAGACGCCTGTCTGGTTGTGCCATGATGTCCGCCCCCCGGCGGGTTAATGCGCCGCTTATAGCATCCGGAACGGATGCGGCAACAAACCCGGATGGAATGTTGAAATCCGCTAATAGACGGTCGTCAGGACTTCGATTTCTTTGGGCTGGCCCGGCTGAACTTCGAACTGACGATTGTAGACTTTGTCCCCGCGCTTGGCGAAGACGAGGTAGTCGCCCTCCTGCAACACCGTCGATGGGAAGGCGCCGGTGTTGGTGAAGATGCTGGTGCCGTCGGCCGTCTTGACCGTCCAGTCCACGTCGGCGATGGCCTCGCCGCCCGCCTCGCTGACCAGCTTGAACGAGACCTGCGCCGCCTTGTGGTAGAGCGTGGCGTCGGTCAGTTGCCCCGGTTCGACCTGGAGGTCGGCGCGCACCACCGCGTTCACGTCGCCGAAATACGAGACGATGTGATAGGTGCCGGCGTTGACCGTGATGATGTCGTTGGCGCCGAGGTTCTGGGCGATCAGCGCCCGGTCGGCGTCGTTCTGCCCGGCGGTGAACACGTCGAAATGCAGCAGATTGATCGGGATCTGCACGTCGCCGGTGACGGCGGCGTTGAGCCTTAGCCCGCCCGCCTCGATCACCATGGACTTGTCGTTCTCGCCTTCCTTGACCGTCAGCGTGTCGCTGGCCTGCGCCCGCCCATAGGCGACGTGCACAACGTAATTGCCGGGCACCAGCTTGATGCTCGCCACGGCGTCATCGGATTTGGCGGCGAGCTGCAGCTGGCCGGAGCCGTCCGGCTTGGCGGCGAAGACGCGCCAGACCAGGCCCTGCTCGAT
>JAEWCE010000323.1 GCA_023390785.1 Pseudomonadota bacterium | reverse complement strand
TTCGAGCATTTCGGCATCTCGAGCACGGCCCAGGGCCGCCAGCTCAAGGCGCTCGGCGCCATCGTCAGCACCAACCCGTACTACGTCTCCGAACGCGCCGACCTCAACGCCGACCAGATCGGCACCGACCGCGCCTCGCTGGCGGCACGCATGAACTCGCTCATCGAGCAGGACATCGTCGTCTCGCTCCACTCCGACACGCCGGTCGGCGTGCCAAGCCCGCTGCTCGAGGTCTGGGTCGCGGTCAACCGCATCGGCGAGCTGAGCGGCAAGGTCCACGCCCCCCACGAGCGCGTCCTCGACGTCGAGAAGGCGATGAAGATGGTGACCATCGATGCCGCCTACACGCTTGGCGTCAACGACCGCATCGGCAGCATCGAGACCGGCAAGTTCGCCGATTTCGTCGTGCTCGAGGAGGATCCCCGCGACGTCGACCCGATGAAGATCAAGGACATCGGCGTCATCGCCACGGTCCTGGCCGGCAACGTGACGCTCACCGCCGACACCCGCAATCCCGACTGGAAGTAGCGGGCCACGAGCGCGCGGCCCCGCCCTTCGCGAAGCCGTGCCGCCCGGCGAGCAGCGCGGCGGTAGCGGGTCCGCTTGCTCCGGCACCGTCTCGCCTGTATCAGCGCGGACATGAGCACCACGCCCCAGAAGAACATCCGCAACTTCGCGATCATCGCGCACATCGACCACGGCAAGTCGACGCTTGCCGATCGCTTGATCCAGATGACCGGCGGCCTTGCGCAGCGCGAGATGAAGGAGCAGGTGCTCGATTCGATGGAGATCGAGCGCGAGCGCGGCATCACCATCAAGGCCCAGACCGTCCGCCTCAACTACAAGGCGCGGAACGGCGAGAGCTACGTGCTCAACCTCATCGACACCCCCGGCCACGTCGATTTCGCCTACGAGGTCAACCGCTCGCTCGCCGCCGTCGAGGGCAGCCTGCTGGTCGTCGATGCCACCCAGGGCGTCGAGGCGCAGACCCTTGCCAACGTCTACCACGCGATGGAGGTCGACCACGAGATCGTGCCGGTCATCAACAAGGTCGACCTGCCCGCCGCCGACGTCGCCCGCGTCAAGCAGCAGATCGAGGACGTCATCGGCCTCGATGCCTCCGATGCGCTCGAGATCAGCGCCAAGACCGGCCTCGGCATCGACACCGTGCTCGAGGCCATCGTCCACCGCCTGCCGGCGCCGAAGGGCGATCCCGCCGCCCCGCTCAAGGCGCTGCTCGTCGACAGCTGGTACGACACCTACCTCGGCGTCGTCGTCCTCATCCGCGTCGTCGACGGCACCATCAGGAAGGGCCAGAAGATCCGGATGATGGCCACCAAGGCCGCCTACGAGCTCGACCGCGTCGGCGTCTTCACCCCCAAGCTGGTCGATGTCGGCGAGCTCGGCCCGGGCGAGATCGGCTTTTTCACCGCCGCCATCAAGCAGGTGGCCGATACCAACGTCGGCGACACCATCACCGACGACCGTCGCCCCACCGCCGCCGCGCTCCCCGGCTTCCGCCCGGCCCAGCCCGTCGTCTTCTGCGGCCTCTTTCCCGTCGATGCCTCCGACTTCGAGGAACTGCGCGAGGCCATGGGCAAGCTCCGCCTCAACGACGCCAGCTTCTCGTTCGAGATGGAAACCTCCGC
Source organism: Pseudomonadota bacterium (assembly GCA_023390785.1). GTDB lineage: Bacteria > Pseudomonadota > Alphaproteobacteria > Rhizobiales > Devosiaceae > Devosia_A. The sequence continues at coordinate 5,278 of JAEWCE010000323.1, read as the reverse complement.
CGCCCTCGGCTTCGGCTTCCGCTGCGGCTTCCTCGGCCTGTTGCATCTCGAGATCATCCAGGAACGGCTGAGCCGCGAGTTCAACCTCGATCTCATCGCCACCGCCCCCTCGGTGGTCTACGAGATCGAGCTCACCTCCGGCGAAACCATCCAGCTCCACAACCCCGCCGACATGCCCGAGGTCACGCGCATCCGGGAAATCCGCGAGCCCTGGATCAAGGCCACCATCCTCACCCCGGACGAATATCTCGGCTCCATCCTGAAGCTCTGCCAGGACCGGCGCGGCATCCAGCGCAACATGACCTATGTCGGCAACCGCGCCATGGTCGAATACGATTTGCCGCTCAACGAGGTGGTGTTCGATTTCTACGACCGGCTGAAATCCATCTCCGCCGGCTACGCCAGCTTCGACTACACCCTCGCCGACTACCGCGCCGGCGACCTGGTGAAGCTCTCCATCCTCGTCAACGGCGAGCCGGTCGACGCGCTCTCCATGCTGGTCCACCGCAACGCAGCGGAAAGCCGTGGCAGGCAAATGTGCGAAAAGCTCAAGGACCTGATCCCGCCCCACCTCTTCGTCATCCCCATCCAGGCCGCCATCGGCGGCAAGATCATCGCGCGAGAGACAGTGCGCGCCATGCGCAAGGACGTGACCGCCAAGTGCTACGGCGGCGACGCCACCCGCAAGCGCAAGCTGCTGGAAAAGCAGAAGGCGGGTAAAAAGCGCATGCGCCAGTTCGGCTCAGTCGAGATCCCGCAGGAAGCGTTCATCGCGGCACTGAAGATGGACGATAACTAGTCACATTATTGCATGCTGAGTGAGTAGCGATCGGCGTTGTATTTCTCACCAATGGCATACGGGATGCCATCGACCGCCGGATCAGGCATCGACGTGGTGAAGATTATTTGGTGGTCACAGCGAAGTTCCTTGCTTGCCTGGACAATTAGCCGCTGGAAGTTCTGACTTCGCTCTTGCGTCATCCCTTTGTCCTCAACATTGTCCATAAGCAAGAAGCGAGGATAGCCAAAGTCCGGGTCGTTGCAGGAAGCCGATAGAAGCGCGAGATGAAACGCATTTCTAATTACGGTGAGACTGCTTGCTGAGTAGCCAGACTTTCCATTTATCTCCACGCGATCTTCAGTAAAATTGAAATATACGCCTTCTGCTGTGACGGTTCCTATGTCGTTTTGGGTATCACCGCTTAGCGTGGCAGCTGTAGCTCGCGCGATGGCTTGGTAGGCCCGAGTTTGGCGCTTTTCTTTGGCGCTTATCCAATCGGCTATGTTCTTTCTAAGTAAGCCGAGCTCCTCATTCAACTGGTCCTTCTTGGACGATAATTGTGCCACTTCATCGGCTACGCGGCGTTCTCGGTCCAGGTCGACAAGTTCCCGATCTAGATAGCCGATCCGTCGAGTCAGCTGATCGATCTCTGCATCGCTTTCCGTGCTGAAGTGCCGGCTCGAACCGAAGTATTCTGATGCAATCAAATCCCGAAGACGACGGAGCTTTGCCAGGCGTTCATCCGTGACGCCTTTGTCGGTCTCGCGCTTCGATTGAAGGGCAAGAGACTCTTTTAGCTGGACCTCAAGTTCATTCTGCATGCGCGCGTATCTGGAACGTTCTTGCTCAGGATTGAGGTCCGCTTTGCAGAGATGACAATGTCCGCTGTCTGCAATGGGGTCGATTGGAGAGAAGCAGCTCGGACAGAAAGCGAACACGAGAGGGCCGAGAGTGTCGCTAGTCAACCGTGCCTGCTTCAGCTGTTCGAGCGATCGCTTTATGTCGCCGATTAGAAGTGCCGCGTCCTCGATCGCCAACCTTAGTCGGTCCGATTCCTCTTGAGCCCTGATTACGTCCAGGCTGACGGTATCGAGGTCTTTCTTGAGTGTCCCTAGTACCGCCGACTGTTCTGTAGACGTGCGTTTATCATCCTGACGAGCCGATCGCAGCCTTTCGATTTCTTGAATTGCCTGCTCGCGCTCGGCTTGAGCGGCGCTCACCTTGCTTAGAAGATCGGAAAAATCGAGCCCTTGATCGACAGATCGAAGAACTTTGAGTAGGCCGGACAACTGCTGCGAAACAGCGCTGTACTCATTCTCGAACTGTCGAACCTTCATCTGGGCTGGATAGATTCGCTCATCTAGAAGTCCACATAACAGATCGCCAACGGCCTGACGCCGAAGCGGGGCGTCCTGCGGATCAAAACGGAATATGCGATTTACCGGCGTCATCTGATCCACGTACATGAGCCTTAGGATCTGATGCATCGTGATGTTGGCTTCCTCTGCGGGAACCTCCGGCAATCCCAAGACTCGAAATAGCACTTGGGTGAAGCTTTCACGATCGCCAAGCCGTCGGTAGCTATAACGCGCCCACCTGTCTGGTGATGCTGCAAGCGCCTCGGTCGCTCCCCCATAATACAGCCACATCGGTTTTTGACCGCTGACCGGTTGAATCTCCCTTTTTAGGCTAAGGGTCGCTCCGCTTAAAGAAACCTCTGCGAGGGTGAAATCACACTGAGCGGCCTCATCCTTCCAGACAGTGAGGTCACCCCCCAATGCAAAAAAGATGAGGTCGGCAATAGTCGACTTGCCTCTGCTATTTCCCTCACTACGAATTACATTTACGCCGAGGTGAAAGGTCTCGTCGTACGCGGACTTGCTTCCCTTGCGCACCAGCAGTCGATTCAGAAAAAGGCTGGGATTAAGCCGCGTCATAACGGTGCTCCATCAATCGTGAGCGCTTCTTAAGCCCGGCATCACCCGAGACCTCGATTGCACCAAGCCTGCTGCCGAGAAATGCCGCGAGCCGATCATCGGCGGACGAAGCGCCTGCGCTTATCTCAACTGGCAAGTCCTTTTTGGTGCGAAGGGCGGTGCCCTGCTTAAGCGCTGCGGCGTCGAGCAGGTCCTTGCCGGCAAGCGCGGCAAGCGCCAAATCGCTCAGTCCTCGCAACTGGTGCAGAAACAGTCTAGGCGTTGGAATAGTGTTGTACTTGGAGGGCTCGCCAGCCAGCGATCGTCCCTCCTTACCCAATCCCTTCGGGTAGTCAAAATCAGAGAGCAAATATGGAAACATGAAATATAGGTCGAGAATTCTGAGCGCGTCTGTCCGCAGCGCGCGATTAGGAGAATGTTCTAACAGAAGCAAGTATCGGAACATTGTGTGATGAACGTCGAACGAGCAGTGATAGACGAGCATCAGGCCCACCTAACGTGGCAATTGCCCGTCAAGAAATAAAGCATGCCACGAACAAGCTGGACTGGGGCATCGTAAAAGTCAGCGCACCCATCAAGCTCCAGAACCACAGGCTCGACCACGTATTTGCTTACGGCTGCATCTACAACGGAGTTGGCGGCTTGGGCCTCGATGAGTGGCGATACATGCGTCCGAAACGCTTCGTGGATTTTTCCCATGAGCGTAGCAGCAATTCTTTGATAGGTGGGTGAGAAGAGGTTCTCGCGTATGTCCGCAAAGACAGCCTCCTTCATCGCCATAGCCATGTCCAGTTCGCCGTTGCGGCCGGCAGCGCTCAACTTCGCTTCTAGTCCCGCCACAGCCTCATCTTGAACTTGTCGGGTATATATTTCGAGTTGACGAATATATCCCGTCAGGACCTTGTCGCCCTCAACTTCTTCTGCAAGCCGTCGATATAGCCGCCCAAGCTCGGTAATTGGGGGAGCCTGGATCACCAGGTTTGTGACGCTGCCTCGGAGGTCGTTCACATCGCGAGCCGCCATGTTACCCATGACGACGTTCTTCGTCTGAGTTACATCGCTTGGCTGCGCAGGGATCGAAGGCAGCGTGTTTGCTGTTGAGAGCGCCGGCAGACCGCTGCCGGGCCGCCCTAAAGAATCTTTCTTACTCACGAATCTTTGAGGTTCACATCGCGCCCGGCCATACTGCCTTTGACAACGTTGTCCCTTTGCACGACCTGACCTTGACTGTCGCGCGCACCATTCATGGAAGCTCGATTGTTCACCCGAGCGTCGACAACGATCTTGAGTGCGAACCCTGCTCCAGTTCCCACCAAAAATGTAACAACATACGAAAGTAGCTCCATAATTTCCCCCTTCGCTACCGAGAGCCATCATGGAGCTTGTCTTTGAACCAGACAAGATCGGAAGAAGGCTAACTTCGGTCAGCCTGCGCACCCTCACCGCCTTCTCCGCCGTGCCCCCGTCACCGCCGTCGACTCCTCCCCGCGCGCCCGCACATAGGCCCGCCGCTCCAGTTCGCGGTTCAGCGCGTCCTCGGTGCTCACCGGGCCGAAATTGGGGTAGGGGGTCGTGTCGCGGAAGATGATCAGCCGGTGCTTCTTGCCGCAGCGGTCGCAGCGCAACTCGGCGGTCAGTGCGCCGAAGCCGTCATAGAGGTCGAAGTCGGGCCCGAACATCGCCTCCAGCACATCGGCCGGCTCGTTCCTCGTCCAGGCGCATTCGCTGCACCGGATCAGCACGTGGCGGTTGTTGTCGGCAAACTCGCGCACCGTGCGCGGATAGCGGCCCTGCATCGGAACACCTCTGGAATCGCTTCGGGCCGCCAGTGCTAGCAAAAAGAACAAAGCATGAACATCCGCTAGCTCTGGGGCCCGCCGCCGCCCCCCACCACTAGCCGCGCCGCCTCCCTTCCCCGGGTGGGAAGGGGGGGCCCGGGCAAAGCCCGGTGGCTGAGGGCGCCCGCGCCGCCGCCGGCACCTCTATCCCCGGCTCAACCCCCCGGCAGCCGCCGCCTTGCGCCCCATGGCGCGACCCGCCTGTCCCCGGCCCCCCGCGCCGGGCGTATGCTTGCCGCCCAACCTGGAGACACAGCATGAATCCTCATCTCCCCATCCCGCCCTCCGCCGCCCCTGCCGGCCTCGCCACCACGGCGGTGCAGCATGGCTGAGTCCGGCATTTCCGCGGGCCGCGCCCGCCTGCACGAGGCGCTGGTGCTGAAACTCGAGGCGCTGCTCGACGAGCTGCGGCCGCTTGCCGCCCGCCACCCCGAAGGCGCCGTCGGTCCGGCGCTGCGTGCCACCGCCGAAGCCCTGCTCTACGAGGCGGCGCGCTTCCGCCCGCGCCGGCGCCGCGAGGTGTTCCCCGCCGCCGCGCCCACCCTCGGGGCGCTGGCGGTCGAGCTCGGCCAGGCCCGCGCCGGGCTCGAGGCATTCGAGCTCACCCACTCGGCCTGGTCGACCAAGCACAAGGCCTTCCTCTGGCACGTCGCCGGCACGCCGCTGTCGGTCGCGCGGCTGCGCGCCCGCGCCGACATCGCCGATCGCGCCCAGGGCCGGGC
>JAEWCE010000236.1 GCA_023390785.1 Pseudomonadota bacterium | reverse complement strand
AGCCCATCGCGCTGCTGGGGGACACGGATCCAGGCGCGTGGGCGCGGCTGATCTCGGTAAATCTCCTCGGCGCTTATCACTGCATCCGGGCGAGCCTGCCGCATCTGTCGGCCAACGGCGTTGTCGTCAACCTGTCGAGCGGGGGAGCGAGCCACCCGATGGAGGGGTGGAGCGCGTACTGCGCATCGAAGGCGGGCTTGGCGATGCTCACGCAATCGCTTGCCCTGGAGCGCCCAGACCTGCGGGTTTACGGCTTCCGGCCGGGTGTTGTGGACACCGACATGCAGGGCGTCATCCGTGCCTCCGGCATCAACCGCATCAGCAAACTGCGACGGGAAGATCTGCTTCGTCCCCGTGTCCCGGCGTCGGGTGTCGCCTGGCTGGTGCAGAATGCGCCGGCGGACCTCTCCGGCCAGGAGGTCGATATCCGGGACGAGTCATTTAAAGCGCGGATGGCGGGGAGTGTGGCTCCTGCGGTGTAGCCAACCGGCCGTGCGTCGGTGGGGCGGCTAGTCGTTGGTCAGCTGCCGCAAATCCTCGTGAAGCCGGTCGAAAGCGGATGTCGCGACGGGCCAACTCGTCGGCGAGGGCAAACCTCATCTGGCCCTTGACCATGGTGCCGCTGGATCGGGACCTGCCGCCGGTGCGCTGACCTAACGTACGTCTTCCAGCTCAAGATAGATTGCGCTGTCGTCCTGGTCCTGCCGGACCCCTTTGAGGGACGGCGCATGAACCAGGCCCTCCGGGGTTATGTCGATGAATTCGACCCTGGCAAGCAGCCGCGGCTCTACCCAGCGGGCAAGACGCATCTCGGCGCGAGGCATTCCCGCCGGCCTTGGGTGCTTTCTCGTTTCGACCGCGGCGAGCATGCCGGCCAGGTCATCGCGCAACTCGTGGCTGAGATTGACTCGAACCTCGCCGCGGTAAACCAATTTTCGGTCCTCGAAGGTGCCGAGAAACAGGCTGTCGACGGTGTCGCGAGCGTATTCGGCGGAACGCCAGCCGATGACGACGAACTCCTGGCGGCGGAAGGCGTCGATCCCCAGCCACGCGGTCGAGCGGCCGCCGCTGTAATAGCGGGCAGTTGGCCACTTTGCGACGATGCCGCCATAGCCGCCAGCGCGGATGGCATCGAGCACCTTCCTGCCGTTGCCGACGACGTGCTGGGAGTAGAGCAAAGGTGAATCTGTCGGCTGCTCCGCGAGCAGCGCCGCGAGCCGACGCTTGCGTTCGAGCTGAGGCAGTTTTCCGACGTCCTCGCCGTCCTGCTCCAGTAGGTCGAAGGCGAAATAGACCAATGGGCCCTTGCCGCCGAGACTGTTGCGCAGCAGGCGGAAATCGGCACGGCCGTCGTCGTCGAGGGCGCAGATTTCACCGTCGAGGAGCAGCGTGCCGCGGGTCAGCGTCGCGAGGGCAGGGACCACGTGCGCGAATTGCTCAGTCCAATCGTGTCCGGTCGGGCCGTAGAGCACGACTTGGTTGCCTGCAATCGACGCCTGGCAGCGATAGCCCTCGTACTTCAGCTCGAACAGCCAGTGCCCGTCACTGGGAACGTCCCGCTGCGGCGTTGCCAGTTGCGGCGGACGAAACGCCGGCAGCACAAGTGGCGCACGACCGAAAAGGCGCTTGCCATTCATCTGTGACTTGGACGTTGCCATGGCGTTCTCGGACCCCGGGTCGAGGCAGCAATAGTGCCCTCTGCGGATATTTCCGAGTCTATAGGCAGATCAGTCGTATTAATGATGAATACTGAAAATGCGCGCTATTCCCATCCGGCAAAGGGCGCGTTCGGCCCTTTGCCGGGGCCCCAGTTCTTAACGCGCCGGCCGCCTGGGCGACCGAGGACTATGCCCGTCCCCCGCTGCTTGCGGTTCTGCCGTTCGCCAACCACGGCGCGATCGCCGATTCCCCTGCACGGGGATGAAGGCTTGGCATCCGGCCAGGTCTGGGCGGTGCGAGCGCTTTATGCGGTCTTGCCGCCTTTCGTCGTGTCCATTTCATCGATCGCGATCGCAGCGTGGGCGTAGCTTCCCCCGGCGCGCATTTCTGCCGCGACCCAGATGGCCTCCATCACCTCCTGCTGTGTAGCGCCGGCACGGCGTGCGGCGCGGGTGTGTCCGCGGATGCAGTACGGGCACTGGGTGACATGGGCGACGGCCACCGCGATCAGTTGCTTGGTCTTGGCCGGCAACGCTCCGTCGGCAAATACCTGTTTGCTGAAGGCAGCGAAGGCGGCTTCCGTCTCCGGCGCCAGTTCGCGCCGTTTTTGCGCCAGTTCTCTTGTGCTTGTGGGGTAGACTGCATCCGACATCGTGGTTCCTTTGTGCTTCGTCGCTGGCGGCAGAGGCCTTGCCATGCGATGGCCCGCGGGCGCTGACGCGGGGCGGGCCTGCACCGGTATTGAGCCTCGGGAAGCACCAGCGCAAGGCCACGGGCCCGCGGTCGCAGGCCCGAGCCCGCAGTAACCGCTATAGCTCGCGCAGCAGGCGGGCCGGGGCAGTCCGGAAGGCGGCGAGGATGGTGGTGGCGCCGAGCGCGGCGACGGTGGCGATGGCGCAGATATTGACGATCGCCAGCATCCAGCCGTTGGCGGTGAAATCGACGTCGAGCAGCGCAAGGGTCAGCGCCCAGGCCACCGCGATGCCAAGCAGGGTGGCGAGCGCGGCGGCAAAGATTGCGAGCAGTAGATACTGCAGCGCGACGACGGCGATGATTTCGAGCTGGGGTGCGCCGAGCACTTTGGTGATGAGCGCGTCGGCACGGCGTTGCTGACGCCCGGCCGCGAGGCTCCCGATCAGCACCAGCAGGCCGTTGCCGACGGCGAGGCCGCCGACAGCGGCAGCCGCGAGCGACAATTGCCCGAGTGCCTTGGTGATCTGGTCGAGCGTTTCGCCGATGGCGACAAACCGTACGTCGGGAAGGGCAGCGGCAAGGCTGCGTTCGACCGCCTCCTCGCGCCCCGGCGCCGCCTTGACCGCCCCGAGCAGCGTCGCCGGATAGGATTCGAGCACGCCCGGCGAGAAGGCGGCAAGGAAGTCGATGCCGCCCTGCCAGGAGTAGTCGCGGAAATTGGCGACCGTTGCGGTGATGCTGTCGCCGAAGATGTCGAAGGTGATACTGTCGCCGAGCTTCAGGCCCAGTCCGGACCGCAGGCTCTGATGCAGCGACACGAGGGGCGGCCCACTGTAGTCAGCCGGCCACCACTGACCCTCCACCAGTTTGGAGGCTTTCGGCAGCAGGTCCCTGTAGGTCAACGGAATATCGCCCGAGAGCAGGAACAGCGCTTCCGAGCCGTGCGGTTTCAGCGCGGCGGCCGGCGTGCCGTTCACGGCAGTCACCGCACCGCGCAACATCGGCGTCGTGGTGAAGTCGACGATGTCGCTGCCCTCGCCCTGCAATGTCTGCAGCTTTGCCGCCTCGTCCTTGAACAGGTCGGAGGCGACGAAGGTCGGCACGTCGAACGCCGAAGCGCCGAGGTACTCATTGCTCAGGTTGGTCTGCAGCGCGAGGACGACGACGAGCATCGCGAGCGTCATGCCAATGGAGACGACGACGGACGGCGCGTTGGAATCTGGCCCCGAGATGCCGCGGATGGCCCTTCGCACCATCGGGTTGGCGGATTCGGGCAGGCGGCGCAGCGCGAAGGCGGCAAGGCCGGCGGCGAGGCGGAGGATCGCGACGGCGACGACGCTCATGATCGCGAAGGCGGCGACCAGGATGATGTCGTCGGTCATGATGACGGCAAGCCAGATGAAGGCAACGGCGGACAGGATGACCGGGATCACCTGCGGCGATCCCACCAGACCGGCCCAGGCGAAGGGGGAGGCGAGACCGCGGGCGCGGAACAGGATCACCGGCTTGATATTCAGCGCCTGCTGCAGCGGCAGGTAGGAAAAAGCAAACGCTGTCACGAGGCCAACGGCAGCCGCGATGGCAAGCGGTTGTGGATAGAGTGTGGGCGGCAGCGCGACCCCTATGGCCTGCCCCACGATCGGCAAGGCGAACAGTCCCGCGCCTGCACCGACGACGAGGCCAATGCCGACGCCGATCAGCCCGAGCGCTGCCACCTGCGCGAAGAAGTGCAGAAAGATGCGGGCGCGGCCGGCGCCGACGCTGCGCATCACGGCGATCACCATGGAGCGTTCCGAAATGTAGGACGACACCACGGTCCAGACGCTTACACCGCCGATCAGGAGCGACGCGAGCCCGACGATGACCAGGAAGCGCATGAACAGATCGTAGTAGTGCACCATCGCCCCCAGCGCGTCACGTGGGGTCCGCACCGTCCATCCGGTGTCGCCAAGAGCGGCGATCAGATCCGCGCGAAGCTTGTCGGCGTCGTGCGCCTCGGAGAGCACCTTGTAGCGGTAGTAGGTGCCAAGGCCGGGCAGGGGGGAAGTCGTGTCGGAGAGCGCTGAGAAGCCTTCGGTGCTGATCAGCACCGGCAGGCCGAGGCGGAAGCCGCGGACGGCGCTGTCGGGCAGCTTGCCGAGCGTGCCGCGCACCGCAAACGGTGTGCCGGCAAGCTGGATGATGTCGCCCACGCTGGCGTGGAGCTTGTCGAGCAGCAATGGATCGACCAAGGCACCGAAGTAGCCGTCGTGCAACGCCAGGAACTCGAATGGCTGCGAACCGGCAGGCAGGCCGTCAGCCTGCAGCCGACCGACCAGCGGATAGCCGTCGCCGACCGAAACGAGGTCGATGAAGGCATCCCCCGCCTCGGACTGGGCCCGCACGTTGGTGTCGATGGCGACCGCAACCTTGCCGAATCCGGCGATCTTTGCGAGTTCGTCGCGCGTTGCCGGACGGTCGGCGCGCGACAGCTCGACATCGCCGCCGACAATGACCGCGGCATCGCGCTCGACCGCCTGCCGGATGCTGGCGCCGACCGAACTGACGCCGGCGATGAGCGCGGTGCCGACGGCCAGGCAGATGATCAGCAGGCTGAAGCGGCGAAGGTCGCCGCGCATGTCCAGCAGTCCCAGAATGATGGCTGCCCGGATGCCGCGCATCATTTCCGGTCTTCTGTGAGCTCGCCACGCGTCATGGTGAGCACCCGGTCGGCACGCGCGGCGAGTCCGGGATCATGCGTCACGAAGATCACCGCAGCCTGCTGCTGGCGCGCCAGGTCAAACATCAACTCGATGACCTGGGCGCCGGTGTTTTGATCGAGATTGCCGGTCGGCTCGTCGGCCAGCAGGAGCCTCGGTCGGGCAATCAAGGCGCGAGCCAGAGCCACTCTTTGCTGCTCGCCACCCGACAGCGCCGCCGGACGATGATGAATGCGATCGCCGAGGCCGACCGCGGCGAGCGCGGCGGCGGAGCGCTCCCGCGCCTTGGACAGGACCAGGCCTGGCTCGGCGATCTCGAGCGCGAGGCTCACGTTGTCCTGAGCCGACAGGGATGGGATGAGATAGAAGCTCTGGAACACGATCCCGACCGAGGTGCGCCGGAATGCAGCGAGCGCATCCTCGCTGAGCCCGGTCAGGTCCTGCCCGCCGATGACGACTTTCCCCCTGGTCGCGCGTTCGAGGCCGCCCAGCAGCATCAGCAGCGATGTCTTGCCGCTGCCGGACGGGCCGACGATCGCCACCACCTGCGCCGCGTCAACGTTGAAGGAGACGTTGCGCAAGATGTGCAGTGGGGCCGAGCCGACCTTCAGGGTGTAGTCGACACCGGAGACCGAAACCAGCGGGGTGCCCGAGGGCACGCCTTGTTCAGCGGCGGTGGTAAGCGCTGCCTCTGCCACTGACTACGCCCCCTCGATCCCGCGCGTCGACCAATGCCGCTACTTGGTGAACGGCACCGAAGCCGTCAGTACCTTACCTGAGTCGTTGAACTCGACCTGGTAGTTTACGGTGATCGAATTGGAGCCGACCAGAATGATCTGGGCGCCGAGGCGAACCGCATTGCCGGCCCGGTCGGATTCTTTCTCGGACAGATCGAAGGTGATCTTGTCGCCGGTAACGCGGCCGACTGCGATGCCCTTGTAGCCCGCGTTGGAGCCCATGATCGCCTGGTAGGTCCGCGATGCATCGTCGAAGGCGATGGTGCCGGTGACCGACAAGTTCATGGTCGTCAGGGTGCAGCGCCCGGCGTAGTTGACCTTGGACTGATTGCCCTTGTTGATGGTCAGGCGGCACGAGAACGGCTCAGGCGTCTCGCCACCGATGAGTGAACTGGAACCGCTCCATTCCCCGATGTAGTTGGAGAGGATCGCCATTTCCTTGGGGCCGGCGTAGGCCGGGCCCACAGCCAAGAGCAGCGCCGAGGTGGCAATGAGAAAAAGCTGCGACGAGGGCGATTTCATTTCCGGTTGTCTCCGAGGCATCATGCTGCCTGCCGGGATGGCGAGAAAAACTGAACGCGACCAGTGTTGCTTCACTATAGAAGCGTTGAACAATAGACAATAATCCAGCCCGGCCAATCCACTCGGTCCGGCGCGGTGAAGGTGATGTCGGGGCGGCGCGCAGTCAAGGGGACGCGGGCGCTTCTGGCCGGATTCCGGGGGTTTGCCGGTCCTCCGCCGGGAACCGATGGCAGGACGTGACGTTGCGGTTCCGACCCCTTGACCAGGCCGGAGCACAGCCATGAACGACATGAACCCACGTGGATTCCCCGTCCCGCCGTTCGAGACGCCGCAGCAGACGCCGCCCGGCTTCACAGACAGGATGAACCCCCAGCCGGACCATGGCGAGGCGAGTTATGTCGGTTCTGGACGCTTAAAAGGCAAGAAAACTATCATTACGGGGGCAGATTCTGGCATCGGCAGAGCGGTGGCGCTGGCGTTTGCCCGGGAAGGGGCGGATGTCGCGGTGGTGTACCTGTCGGAGACAGACGAGGCGCGTGAAACCGAGCGGCTGGTGACCGCCGAAGGGCGGACCTGCGTGCTCATCCAGACTGACGTGTCCAGGGCCGCCAATTGCCGCGAGCTCGTCGACAAAACCGTCAAGGCTTTCGGCCGGATCGACGTTCTGGTCAACAACGCGGCGCACCAGATGAGCTTCAAGTCAATCGAGGAAATTCCCGACGAGGAATGGGAGCTCACTTTCGCGACCAACATTTCGGCGATGTTCTACATCACCAAGGCGGCGCTGCCGCACATGCAGGCGGGGAGCGTCATCATCAACACCGCCTCGATCAATTCGGACGACCCCAGTCCAAACCTCTTGCCCTATGCGACCACCAAGGGCGCCATCACCAACTTTACCGCGGGCCTGGCCCAGCTCCTCGCCGACCGCGGCATTCGCGCCAATTCGGTGGCGCCGGGTCCGGTGTGGACGCCCCTCATTCCCTCGACCATGCCGCCCGACAAGGTAAAGAACTTCGGCAAGCAGGTGCCGATGGGCCGGCCGGCGCAGCCAGCTGAACTGGCGCCGGCCTATGTGATGCTGGCGAGCGACGAGGCGAGCTACATCTCGGGCGCGATGCTGGCAGTGACGGGCGGCAAGCCGATCATCTAGGACGGCCCCAACGCAGTGCTGCGTGCAGGATCACCCCTGCGCCAGCTGCACCACGATGTTGACCGCGGCCGCCACCACGACGGTGTTGAAGAGATAGCTGAAGAGGCTGTGGCCGGTGGTTATCCGGCGCATCGCGCGACTGGTTACTTCGGTATCCGAGGTCTGGTCGGTCATGCCGATGACGAGCGAATAGTAGAGGAAGTCGGAGCCATCCGGCTCCTCGTCGCCCGGAAAGTCGAGCCCACCCCGCTGCCGGCGATCCGACCCCCGTTGTTCCGGCGCCGAATAGTACTCCCAGGCGTAGTGCCTT
>JAEWCE010000185.1 GCA_023390785.1 Pseudomonadota bacterium | reverse complement strand
CGCATCGCCCGGTCGATGCCCTTGGCCATGTCGTAAAGCGTCAGCGCCGCGACCGCGGCGGCGGTCATCGCCTCCATCTCGACGCCGGTGCGATCGCGCGTTTCGGCGGTCGCGAGAATGGTGAGCGTGCCGTCTTCGGCGGAAATCGCGACCTCGACCCGGTCGAGCGCGATCGGGTGGCAGAGCGGGATCAGCTCGCTGGTCTTCTTGGCGGCCATGATGCCGGCGATGCGGGCCACCGCCAGCGCGTCGCCCTTCTTGAGGCTGCCGCCGGCGATCGCGGCAATGGTCTCGGGCTTCGCCTCGAGCGTAGCCCGCGCCACCGCCCGGCGCGCCGTCACCGGCTTGCCGCCCACATCGACGATATGGGCCTCACCCTTGTGGTTGAGATGGGTGAGCGCCTCGGTCATGGCCGGCCCTTGTCGCCCCACAGCAGCAATTGCGTGGCGCGGGTCACGTCGTCCTGCCGCATCAGGCTTTCGCCGACGAGGAAGGTGCCGATGCCGGCCTCGTCGCTCAGCCGCCGCACGTCGGCATAGCTGCCGATGCCGCTTTCGGCGACCAGGTGCACGGTCTTGGGCACGCTGCCGGCCAGCGTCACCGAGGTCTGCAGCGTCGTCTCGAAGGTCCGCAAATTGCGGTTGTTGATGCCGATGAACTCGGCGTCGAGCGCCAGCGCCCGGTCCATCTCGATCTGGTCGTGCACCTCGACCAGCGCGTCCATGCGCCATTCGGCGGCGGCGTCGAGCAGATAGCGCGCCACGTCGTCGGTCACCGCCGCGAGGATGATCAGGATGCAGTCGGCGCCCCAGGCGCGCGCCTCGGCCACCTGGTAGGTCTCGAACATGAAGTCCTTGCGCAGCACCGGCAGCTGCGTCGCCGCCCGCGCCTCGATCAGGTAGTTCGGGGCGCCCTGGAAGCTCGGCCGGTCGGTCAGCACCGACAGGCACGCCGCGCCGCCCAGCTCATAGGCCCGCGCGATCGCCGCCGGCTCGAAATCGGGGCGGATCAGGCCCTTGGACGGGCTCGCCTTCTTCACCTCCGCGATCAGCGCGAACTCGTTCTTCGCCCGCTTGGCGCGCAGCGCCGAGAGGAACCGCCGCACCGGCGGCGCGTCATGCGCCTCGGCCACCACCTCGTTCCAGGGGCGCAGCGCCTTGGCCGCCGCGATCTCTTCGCGCTTATAGGCTTCGATGCGGGTCAGGATATCGGACATGTGCTAGCGCAGGAGTTCGAGCAGTCGCGCCGCTTCGGCTAGCACGAATAAGTCGGACCAGCCCTCCATCAGCCGTTGCTCACGGAAATCAGCTTTTCGAGCGTGGCCTTGGCGCGGCCGCTGTCGATTTCGCGCGCCGCGAGATCGGCTCCGAGCTTCAGCGTGTCCGCCCGTCCGGCGACGATGAAGGCCGCCGCGGCGTTGAGCAGCACCACGTCGCGATAGGGGTCGCGCGCGCCCCCGAGCACGGTGCGCAGCCGGCCGGCATTGTAGGCCGGGTCGGCGCCCTTGAGTTCGGCCATGCTGGCGCGCTTGAGCCCCGCATCCTCGGGCGTTACCTCGAAGCTCGTCAGGTTGCCGCCCTTGATCGAGGCGACAAAGCTCGGCCCGGTGGTCGACAACTCATCGAGCCCGCCATCGCCGTGCACGACCCACGCCGAGACGGCGCGATTGGCAAGCAGGGCGGCCGCCACCGGCTCCACCCAGTTCTTGCCGTAGACGCCCAGCATGTAACGCCGCGCCCCCGCCGGGTTCGACTGCGGACCGAGCAGGTTGAACACGGTGCGCGTGCCGAGCTCCGCCCGCGACGGGCCCACATGCTTCATCGCCGGATGATGCGCCGGCGCGAACATGAAGCCGATGCCGGCCTCGGCGATGCAGCGCGAAATCTGCTCGGGGGTGAGGTCGATCTTCACGCCCAGCGCCTGCAGCACGTCCGAGGCGCCCGATTTGCTCGACAGTGCCCGGTTACCGTGCTTGGCGACCGGCACGCCTGCGGCCGCCACCACCAGCGCGGTAGCGGTCGAGATGTTGAGCGTTTCGGCGCCGTCCCCCCCCGTGCCGACGATGTCGATCACGTCCTCGGGGGCGGTCACCGGCACCATCTTTTCGCGCAGGATCGACACTGCCGCGGCGATCTCGCCCACCGTCTCGCCCTTGACCCTGAGGCCCATGAGGAAGGCGCCGATCTGGCTGGGCGTCGCCTCGCCCGACATGATCGAGGTCATCACGCTGCGCATTTCTTCGCCGGTCAAATCCTGGCGTGCGGCGATCTTGCCGAGAGCGGCCTTGATGTCCATCACGCAGCCCTCCGCAGGCCGAAATCGCGGCTGAGGGTGAGGAAGTTCTGCAAGAGCGCATGCCCGTTCTCGGAGGCGATGCTCTCGGGGTGGAACTGTACGCCGTGCAGCGGGTAGGTCCGGTGCTGCAGGCCCATGATCAGCCCGTCGTCGCTGCTGGCGGTGACCTCCAGCTCGGCCGGCAGGCTGTCGCGTTTGACGGTCAGCGAATGGTAACGCGTTGCCTCGAATCCGGAGTTGAGGCCGCGGAACAGGCCCTTCCCGGTGTGGTTGATGCGGCTCGTCTTGCCGTGCATGAGTTCGGGCGCGCGCACGACCTCGCCGCCCATCGCCTGGCCGATGGCCTGGTGCCCCAGGCAGACGCCGAGAATCGGCGTCGTCTGCTTGAAGCGCTCGATCAGCGCGAGGCAGATGCCCGCTTCGTTCGGCGTGCGCGGACCCGGAGCCAGGACGATGCCCTCGGGCGCCATGGCGGTGATCTCGTCGAGGCCGATCTTGTCGTTGCGGAAAACCACCGGCTCGGCGCCGAGTTCGCCGAGGAAGTGCACGAGGTTGTAGGTGAAGCTGTCGTAATTATCGATGATGAGCAGGCGCATCCCTGGTCCCTGAATGTCTGGCAGTCGGCGGTGGCCCCGCTGGTGACGGGGCCGAGGTTCAGAGCACCCCACGCCATCGCTTGGTTGCAGCCGTCACTGTCCCACCCTCGCTTCTCCGGCGTAGCGTAATGCCTCTTCCGCCGCGCTGAAAAGGGCGCGGGCCTTGTTTTCGCATTCGAGCTGCTCGAGCTCGGCTTTGGAATCCGCAACGATCCCGGCGCCGGCCTGTACGTAGAGCGTGTTATCCTTGATGATCGCGGTGCGCAGCACGATGCAGGTGTCCATGGTGCCGTCGGCGCCGAAATAGCCGACGCAGCCGCCATAGATGCCGCGCCGCGCCGTCTCCAGCTCATCGATGATCTGCATTGCCCGCACCTTGGGCGCCCCCGACACCGTGCCGGCTGGAAAGCCGGCCGCCAGCGCATCGACGAAATCCTTGGACGGATCGAGCGTGCCCACCACGTTGGAGACGATGTGCATGACGTGCGAATAGTATTCGAGGAAGAACTTGTCGGTGACCTTCACCGAGCCGATGCTGGCGACACGACCCACATCGTTGCGGCCGAGGTCGAGCAGCATCAGATGCTCGGCCAGTTCCTTGGGATCGCTGAGCAATTCGTCCGCCAACTCCTTGTCGCGAGTGGGCGTCGCGCCGCGCTTGCGGGTCCCGGCGATGGGACGGATCGTCACCTGGCCCTTTTCCACTTTCACCAGGATTTCCGGGCTCGACCCCGCCACGGCGAAATCGCCGAAATCCAGCATGTACATGTAGGGCGAGGGGTTGGTGCGGCGTAGCGCGCGGTAGAGCGCCGTCGGCGGCAGGTCGAATTTCGCTTCGAAGCGCTGGCTCAGCACCACCTGGAAGATGTCGCCGGCCCGGATGTACTCCTTGGCCGCCGCCACCATCTCGGCGTATCGCTCCTTGCTGGTGTTGGAGGTGATGGCGATGCTGTCGAGGGCGGGCAACCCGGTGGCATAGGGCAGGGTGCGGCTCAGCCGCGCCGTGGCCTCGTCGATGCGCGAATGCGCGCTCTCCCAGGCCTGTTTCGCGGTGATGCCGTCCCGG
>JAEWCE010000184.1 GCA_023390785.1 Pseudomonadota bacterium | reverse complement strand
CGGCGCGGGCGCGCCTCATGCGCATCAGCATCGTCAGAGACGTCGAGCGCACCTTCGAGCTTGGTCACCGGGATGTCGCGCTGGATCAGCTTGACGATGGCGTCGACATACTTGCCGTCGGACGGGGTGGCGAGCGTGATCGAAGTGCCCGACCGACCGGCGCGGCCCGTGCGGCCGATGCCGTGCACGTAGTCTTCGGCGTGGGTGGGCACGTCGAAATTGATGACGTGGCTCACGGCCGGGATGTCGAGGCCGCGGGCAGCGACGTCGCTGGCGATCAAGAGCTGCAGCTTGTCGGTCTTGAAGGCGTCGAGCGTCTCCATGCGGCTCTTCTGGTCCATATCGCCGTGCAGGCCACCGGCGGAGAAGCCGTGGCGCTGCAGCGAGCGGGCAAGGGTCGCCACGTCGCGCTTGCGGTTGCAGAAGATGATCGCGTTCTTGAGGTCCTGCTCGCCACGGATGATGGCGCGCAGCGCGGCACGCTTTTCTTCCGGCTTGCCCGACACCTTCACCAGCTTCTGGTCGATGGTCTCGGCGGTGGAGTTCTGGCGCGCGACCTCGACCTTGATCGGATCGCGCAGGAAGCGGCTGGTCAGCTTCTGGATCTCCGGCGGCATGGTGGCCGAGAAGAACAGGGTCTGGCGGCGCGGCGGCAGCAGGCCGCAGATGCGCTCGATGTCGGGGATGAAGCCCATGTCGAGCATGCGGTCGGCCTCGTCGATGACGAGGATATCGACGCCGGTGAGCAGGATGCGACCGCGCTCGAACTGGTCGAGCATGCGGCCGGGCGTGGCGATGAGCACGTCGGCGCCGCGGTCGAGCACGCGGTTCTGGTCCTCGAAGCTGACGCCGCCGATCAGCAGGGCCATGGTGAGGCGGTGGTTCTTGCCGTATTTCTCGAAGTTCTCGGCGACCTGCGCGGCGAGCTCGCGCGTCGGCTCGAGGATGAGGGTGCGCGGCATGCGGGCGCGGGCGCGGCCGGATTCGAGCAACGTCAGCATTGGCAGGACGAACGAGGCCGTCTTGCCGGTGCCGGTCTGCGCAATGCCGATCAGGTCCTTGCGTTCGAGGACATGCGGGATCGCCTGCGCCTGGATTTCGGTGGGCTTGGTGTAACCTGCGGCTGCGACCGCATCAGTCACCTTGGCGCTGAGGCCGAGCCCGGAAAAGTCTTCTGGCAATGTGTTCGTCCACTCGTGGGTTGGGAGGGGCCGGCGTTGAGGCCCTTTGGAGGCCGAGCGGCGGAGTGGTTCCCGACGGGCCGGGAACATAGAGGGAATCACCCGTGAGTCAACGGCATTCCCTAGGGTTTGCTTAATGTGGGAATGCGACCGTCAGATGTCGAGGTCAGTCACGAACGCGGCGTTTTCCTGGATGAACTCGAAGCGGGCCTCCGGCTTGGAGCCCATCAGGCGGTCGACCGAGGTGCGGGTATCGTCGCGGTCCTGCAGCACGCGCACCTGCAGCAGCGAGCGGGTGCGCTTGTCCATGGTGGTCTCGCGCAGATGGGCGTAGGGCATCTCGCCCAGGCCCTTGAAGCGCGTGATATCGGGCTTTTTGCCCTTGAACTCGGTGGCGAGCAGGGCGTCGCGGTGCGCGTCCGTCATGGCGTAGGCCACCTTGGTCCCCGAGCTCAGGCGGAACAGCGGCGGCATGGCCAGGTAAAGGTGGCCGTCGTCAATGAGTTTCGGCATCTCCTGGAAGAAGAACGTCATCAGCAGCGAGGCGATGTGGGCGCCGTCGACGTCGGCGTCGGTCATCAGGATGATCTTGTCGTAACGCAGGTCTTCCTCGCGGTAGCGGTCGCGGGTGCCGCAGCCGAGGGCCTGGGTCAGGTCGGCGATCTGCTGGTTGGCCGCGAGCTTTTCGCGCGTTGCACCGGCGACGTTGAGCACCTTGCCGCGCAGCGGCAGGATGGCCTGGCTGGCCCGGTCGCGCGCCTGCTTGGCGCTGCCGCCGGCGCTGTCACCCTCGACGATGAACAGCTCGGCGCCCTGCGCCGCCGACTGCGTGCAATCGGCAAGCTTGCCGGGCAGGCGGAGCTTGCGCGTCGCCGACTGGCGGTCGATCTCCTTTTCCTTCTTGCGCCGGAGCCGCTCCTCGGCGCGCTCGATGGTCCAGTCGAGCAGCTTGTTGGCCTGCTGCGGCGAGGCGGCCAGCCAGTGGTCGAAGGCGTCGCGCAGGGCGGTGTCGACGATACGTGTGGCTTCGGGCGAGCTCAGCCGGTCCTTGGTCTGCCCGACGAATTCGGGCTCGCGCACGAACACCGAGAGCATCACCGAGCACTGCACCAGGATGTCGTCGGCGGTGATGCTGGCGGCGCGCTTTTCGCCCTTGAGTTCGGCGTACGAGCGGATGCCGCGGAGCAGGGCGGTGCGCATGCCCTGCTCGTGCGTGCCGCCCTCGGCGGTAGGAATGGTGTTGCAGTAGGACTGAACGAAGCCGTCGGCGAGGTTCCAGCTGATGGCCCACTCCACCGCGCCGTTGCTGCCGGGCTTGCCGTGCTGGCCGGAGAAGATGTCGTCAACGATGCGCTGTTCACCCTCGATGCGGGTGGCCAGGAAGTCCCGGAGGCCGCCGGGAAAGTGGAACGTCGCCTTTTCCGGGACGTCGTCCTTGGCCAGCTCAGGATCGCACGACCAGCGGATTTCGACGCCGCCGAACAGATACGCCTTGGCGCGCGTCATGCGGAACAGACGCTGCGCCGAGAACTGCGCCTTGTCGCCGAAAATCTGCGGGTCGGGGTGGAAGCGGGTGGTGGTGCCGCGTCGGTTCTGCACCTTGCCGATCTTCTCGACCCTGCTGGTGGGTTTGCCGCGCGAATAGGTCTGCCGGTAGAGCTCCTGGTCGCGCGCCACCTCGACCGTCAGGTCGTCGCTCAGGGCGTTGACCACCGAGACGCCGACGCCGTGCAGGCCGCCCGACGTCTCGTAGGCCTTGGAGTCGAACTTGCCGCCCGCATGCAGCGTCGTCATGACGATCTCGAGCGTCGACTGCTTGGGAAATTTGGGGTGGTTCTCGACCGGAATGCCGCGGCCATTGTCGATAACCGTCAGGTAGCCGTCGGCGCCGAAATGGACTTCGATGCGGGACGCGTGCCCGGCGATCGCCTCGTCCATCGAATTGTCGATAACTTCGGCAAATAGATGATGCAGCGCGTTGCTGTCGGTACCGCCGATGTACATGCCCGGGCGGCGGCGTACCGGCTCGAGGCCTTCCAGCACCTCGATGTCCGCCGCCGAATAGGAGGAGGAGTGGGCGGTGGCCCGCTCGTCGGTCTTGCGCTTGGGAGAGGGCGGCGGGGTATCGCCGAAGAGGTCGTCCTTGGGGGGCATCGTGGTCCGGTCAATCGAATCGCAACGCTGGTTCTAGCATAGTCGCGGGGGTGTGTTGCCGCTCTGTTCCCGGTGCTCCGCTGCCGGATCGCCGATCGTCTCGATGAACGGCAGATGAACGGATTGGCATAGCTTTGTTCACGGCCGAGGCGCTAGTGTGCCTGCAACGCTCCCGGAAAGAGCGGTGCAACGACCCCACCAAGGAGATCCCCATGACCCTCATGTCCACCGTCAAGGCGGGCGCTGTCGCCCTGGTCCTCGGCGCCACCGCGCTGGCCGCCGTGCCTGCTCAGGCGGCGCCGCCGAGCTTCCAGTTCTCGTTCGACTTCGGGAACGGCGGCGGCGGCCCCGGCATGAAGTTCAACTTCGGCAACAAGCACAAGATCTGCCTGTCCGACAAACAGATCGTCTGGCAGCTGAGGGACTATGGCTTCAGGAACATCAAGATCTGGAAGTCGAAGGGTTACCAGGCCGTGGTGGTCGCGCGCTGGCACGGCGACTGGTACCAGTTGCTGGTCGATCGTTGCACAGGCAAGATCGAGCGGGCGCCGCTGAAGAGGTACAAGGGCTTCGGCGACCCGAGCGTCGGCTTCACGCTGCACTTCGGCATGTAATTCGTTCCGCCGACTGATTTTTTGTCCCGGTCCACCCATGTGGGCCGGGATTTGTTTTGTGCTCAAGCTCTTAGGTGAGACGCTGCCCCAAATCGGCGCACCGGATTAACCAAAGCTTCGGGGCTTTCAAACACTTCCGTAACCTTGCCCTGCTAGAACGAGGACATACGGTTTTTGTGTCTGGAGTAGCCGTATGCGAAGCAGCGACGGCCTGCGTATCGAGCCGCCTGCCCGCCACGTTTTCGAGCTTTCGAATCTGGGGTGGCTGCAAGCCGGGTTTGGTAGTTTTGCGTACCGGCTTGCCCATCTCCGGCTGCCCCGCCCAGGCGTGATGGGCGTACTCGTCGTGGTATTCCTGCTGGTCTGAACCGCAGTTCCACGTCCTTGCGGCACGCAAATGCCGGCAATTTCGGTACCATCTTCGTAAATATCCATAAACCTGATGTTAGGCGCCGGCGGGCGACGATGCTTATCGTTGTCATCAGGTAATGCCGGGGGCTCCGGAACAGGCGTGGCAAGTACAGACATCCGGTTCATCGGGCCGGTCATGGGGCGCTATGCGCTGGCCAGCCGTATGCGGCTGGCCGGAGTGCAGATATTTGCGTGCCGACTGCAATCCATCTCGGTCAGCCGGGTGGTTGCGGCGGCGCCGGTGCCCGGATCGCCCGGCGAAAAGATCACCGTCAACTTCGAGCCGTTCGGAACGCTGCGCGGCGTGGTGGAGCGCCATATCGACGACGGCTTCGTGATGGAGATCGATGCCGACGACGAGGATCGGCAGAAGCTCGCCAACAAGATCGAGTGGTACAAAAAGCGGACCTTTGCCGGGCTGACCGACAAGCGCCAGCACCGGCGCTTCATGCCGCGCGAGCCGCGCTCGGCGGTGGTGCTGGGCAATGGCGACGTGCTGCCGTGCCTGGTGATCGACATCTCCGCCTCCGGCGCCGCGGTGTCGGCGGACCTCGATCCGCAACTGGGCGAGCCACTGGCGATCGGCCGGGTGGTCGGGCGCGTCGTGCGCAAGCTCGAGGTCGGCTTCGCGGTGCAGTTCGTAGCCGAGCAGGAGCCCGAGGTCGTCGAGGAGATGCTGCGGGCACCCGACGAATGGCAGCGGGCGATGCGGGTGCAGGAGGCGCTGGCTTCGGGCGAGGTCGAGGCAATGACCGAGGCGGCCGAGTAGGCATGCGAAAGGGCCCCGCGGGGCCCTTCCTCAAATTCCGCGATGGGTCGGCAATCAGGCCGAGTAGTACATCTCGTACTCGACCGGATGCGGGGTGTGCTCGAACTTGATCACTTCCGTCATCTTGAGGTCGATGTAGCTGTCGATCTGGTCGTCGTCGAAGACGCCGCCCGCCTTCAGGAACTCGCGGTCCTTGTCGAGGCTTTCGAGGGCCTCGCGCAACGAGCCGCAGACCGTCGGTATCTGCTTCAGCTCTTCCGGCGGCAGCTCGTAAAGATCCTTGTCCATCGGATCGCCGGGGTGGATCTTGTTCTTGATGCCGTCGACGCCCGCCATCAGCAGGGCCGCGAAGCCCAGGTAGGGGTTCGCCAGCGGATCGGGGAAACGGACCTCGACGCGCTTGGCCTTCGGCGACTGGCCGAACGGGATGCGGCAGGACGCCGAACGGTTGCGCGCCGAATAGGCGAGCAGCACGGGCGCCTCGAAACCCGGCACCAGGCGCTTGTAGGAGTTGGTCGTCGGGTTGGTGAAGGCGTTGATGGCCTTGGCGTGCCTGATGACGCCGCCGATGTAGTACAGCGCATCCATGCTGAGGCCGGCATACTGGTCGCCGGCGAACAGGTTCTTGCCGTCTTTCCAGATCGACTGGTGGCAGTGCATGCCCGACCCGTTGTCGCCATAGACCGGCTTGGGCATGAAGGTGACGGTCTTGCCGTAGGCGTGCGCGACCTGCTGGATCACATATTTGTAAATCTGCACGTCGTCGGCCGACTTGATGATCGGGGCGAACTTGATGCCGAGCTCGTGCTGGGCCGAGGCCACCTCGTGATGGTGCTTCTCGATGGTGACGCCCATGGCGCCCATGGCCGCCAGCATTTCGCCACGCATGTCCTGCGCGCTATCGAGCGGCGGCACCGGGAAGTAGCCCTTCTTGAGGCCGATGTGATGGCCGTGGTTGCCCATCTCGTAGTCGGTGTCGTTGTTGGTGGGCAGTTCCGACGAGTCCACCTCGAAGCCGACCTTGTAGGTGGTGTTGGAATACTTCACGTCATCGAAGATGAAGAATTCGGGCTCGGGGCCGAAATAGACGCTGTCGCCCAGGCCCGACGACTTGACGTAGGCCTCGGCCTTCTTGGCCGTGGTGCGCGGGTCGCGGTTGTAGGGTTGGTAGGTCAGGGGCTCGAGCACATCGCAGTTGATGGCGAGCGTCGAGGCGCCGAAGAACGGGTCCATGTAGGCCGAATTCGGATCGGGCATCAGCACCATGTCGGACTCGTTGATCGCCTTCCAGCCGGCGATCGAGGAGCCGTCGAACATCGTGCCTTCCTCGAAGATGTCCTCATCGATCATGGTCTGGTCGAAGGTGACGT
>JAEWCE010000179.1 GCA_023390785.1 Pseudomonadota bacterium | reverse complement strand
GTCTCATATGCCTCGGGTGCGCGCTATCTGAGCCTGATCGGTGGAACGCTGCTCTCTTTTTACGACTGGTATTGCGACCTGCCGCCCTCGAGTCCGCAGACCTGGGGCGAACAGACCGACGTGCCGGAATCGGCCGACTGGTACAATTCGAGCTACATCATCGCGTGGGGCTCGAACGTGCCGCAGACGCGCACGCCCGATGCACATTTCTTCGTCGAGGCTAGGTACAACGGCACCAAGGTCGTCGCCATCACGCCGGACTACTCCGAGGTCGCCAAGCTGTCCGATCTGTGGCTGCATCCCAAGCAGGGCACCGACGCGGCGCTTGCCATGGCGATGGGCCATGTCGTGCTCAAGGAGTTCTTCCTCGACCGGCAGGTGCCGTATTTCGACGACTACACGCGGCGCTATACCGACATGCCGATGCTGGTGCGGCTGCGCAAGGATGGCAAACGCTGGGTGCCGGACCGCTATGTGCGCCAGAGCGACCTGGTCGGAGCGCCCTCCGGCGGCCGTGCCGACTGGAAGACCGTAGCGGTCGGCGAGGACAGTGGCGACCTCGTCGTCCCCCAGGGTTCGATCGGATATCGCTGGCCGAAGGACGGCGAGCCGGCCGGCCGCTGGAACCTCGAGGACAAGGACGGCGAGACCGGCGCCACGGTGAAGCTGGCCCTGAGCCTCATCGACCGCCGCGACGACGCAGTGCCGGTTGCCTTTCCGTATTTCGGCGGGACGGCGCACGAGCACTTCCCCGAAAACGACCAGGGCGGCGATGTGCTGGTGCGGCAGGTGCCGGTGCGCAAGGTTCAGCTCGCCGACGGCGAGGCCTGCGTGGCCACGGTCTTCGACCTGATGTGCGCTCACTACGGACTCGATCGCGGACTCGGCGGCGCGGCTGCCAAGGGCTATGACGACAACGTTCCCTACACGCCGGCCTGGCAGGAGAAGATCACCGGCGTCTCGGCCGGACAGGCCATCACGCTGGCGCGGGAGTTTGCCGCCAACGCCGAAAAGACCAGGGGCCGTTCGATGGTGATCATCGGTGCCGGCATGAACCACTGGTATCATCAGGACATGAACTACCGCTCGATCATCAATTTCCTGATGATGTGCGGGACGGTGGGTGTCTCGGGCGGCGGCTGGGCGCACTATGTCGGCCAGGAAAAGCTGCGGCCGCAGACCGGATGGACCATGCTGGCCTTCGCGCTCGACTGGGTGCGGCCGCCGCGGCAGATGAACGGAACGTCGTTCTTCTACGCCCACTCCGACCAGTGGCGCTACGAAAAGCTCGACGTCGCCGAATTGCTTTCGCCCCTGGCGGACGCCAACGCCTATCGCGGCAGCTTCATCGATCTCAATGCCAAGGCCGAGCGCATGGGCTGGCTGCCGTCGGCGCCGCAACTCGCCGCCAATCCGCTGACCCTGTCGGCCGCGGCGGACAAGGCCGGAGTCGCGGTCAAAGACCATGTGGTGGCAAACCTCAAATCCGGCGCGCTCGCAATGTCGTGCGAGGACCCGGACAATCCGGTGAACTTCCCGCGCAACCTCTTCATCTGGCGCTCCAACCTGTTCGGGTCGTCGGGGAAAGGGCA
This sequence comes from Pseudomonadota bacterium, assembly GCA_023390785.1. Classification (GTDB taxonomy): domain Bacteria; phylum Pseudomonadota; class Alphaproteobacteria; order Rhizobiales; family Devosiaceae; genus Devosia_A. The sequence continues at coordinate 8,788 of JAEWCE010000179.1, read as the reverse complement.
CGAATATTTCCTCAAGCACTTCCTCGGCACGCGGCATGGCCTGCAGGGCAAGGATCTGGGCGAAAGCGGCGACGTGAAGCCACAAGAGGTCGCCTGGCGCGACCCGGGCCCCGAGGGCAAGCTCGACCTGGTGACGACGCTGGATTTCCGCATGTCGACCAGTTGCCTCTATTCCGACATCGTGCTGCCGACGGCCACCTGGTACGAAAAGAACGACCTCAATACCTCCGACATGCATCCGTTCATCCATCCGCTGTCGGCGGCGGTGGATCCGGTGTGGGAATCCCGCAGCGACTGGGAGATCTACAAGGACATCGCCAGGCGGTTCTCGGAGCTTGCCGTCGGCCATCTGGGCGTGGAGCGCGACGTCGTGCTGACGCCCATGCAGCACGACACACCGGCGGAACTGGCGCAGCCGTTCGACGTGAAGGACTGGAAGGCTGGCGAGTGCGACCTGATCCCGGGCGTGACGGCGCCGCAGATCACGGTGGTCGAGCGCGACTATCCCAATACGTACAAGCGCTACACGGCGCTCGGCCCGCTGGCGGACAAACTGGGCAATGGCGGCAAGGGCATCGGCTGGGACACCAAGGCCGAAGTCGAGGGACTGGCGGGCATCAACCATCGCGTGACCGAGCCGTGCGCGACGCAGGGCCGGCCGCGCATCGAGACCGACATCGATGCCACCGAGGTCATTCTCTATCTGGCGCCCGAGACCAATGGCGAGGTGGCGGTCAAGGCGTGGAACGCCCTGGGCAAGGTCACCGGGCGCGAGCACGCGCACCTTGCGGCGGCGCGCGAAGACGAGAAGATTCGCTTCCGCGACATCCAGGCGCAGCCGCGCAAGATCATCTCGTCGCCGACCTGGTCGGGCATCGAGAGCGAACATGTCAGCTATACGGCGGGCTACACCAACGTGAACGAGCTGATCCCGTGGCGGACGCTCACCGGGCGGCAGCAATTCTACCAGGACCATGCCTGGCTGCGCGATTTCGGCGAGGCGTTCGCGCTGTACCGGCCGCCGGTGGATACGCGCACCGTCGACACCATGCTGGGCACGCGCGGCAACGGCGAGAGGGAGATCGTTCTCAACTTCATCACGCCGCACCAGAAATGGGGAATCCATTCCACCTATACCGACAACCTGCTGATGCTGACGCTGTCGCGCGGCGGGCCGATCGTGTGGATCTCGGAGGCCGACGCGAAGCAGGCGGGCATCGTCGACAACGACTGGATCGAGCTGTTCAACCTCAATGGCGCGATCACGGCGCGCGCGGTGGTGAGCCAGCGCGTGCACGAGGGCATGTGCCTGATGTACCACGCGCAGGAAAAGATCGTGAACGTGCCGGGCTCGCAGATCACGGGACTGCGCGGCGGCATCCATAATTCGGTCACCCGCACGCTGCTCAAGCCGACCCATATGGTGGGGGGCTACGCGCAGCTCTCCTACGGCTTCAACTACTACGGAACCGTCGGGTCCAACCGCGACGAATTCGTCATCGTGCGCAAGCTGAACAAGGTCGAATGGCTCGACCATTCCAATCCGGTCGACCGCGCCGCCGAGGAGAAGGCCTGATGAAGATCCGCGCCCAGATCGCCATGGTGCTGAACCTCGACAAATGCATCGGGTGCCACACCTGTTCGGTCACCTGCAAACAGGTTTGGACGTCGCGCCAGGGCATGGAATATGCCTGGTTCAACAACGTCGAGACCAAGCCCGGCATCGGCTATCCCAAGGACTGGGAGAACCAGGAGCGCTGGCAGGGCGGCTGGCGGCGCAAGAAGAACGGCAAGATCGTCCCCAAGCAGGGCGGCAGGCTGACGGTGCTGGCCAAGATCTTCGCCAATCCGGCGCTGCCCGAGATCGACGACTATTACGAGCCGTTCACCTTCGACTACGAGCACCTGCAGAAGGCGCCGGAGCTGCCGACCTCGCCCGCCGCCCGACCGCTGTCGCTGGTGTCGGGCCGGCCGATGGACAAGATCGAATGGGGCCCGAACTGGGAAGAAATTCTCGGCGGCGAATTCGACAAGCGCTCGAAGGACTACAATTTCGAGGGTGTGCAGAAAGACATCTACGGGCAGTTCGAAAACACCTTCATGATGTATCTGCCCAGGCTGTGCGAGCACTGCCTCAACCCGGCCTGCGTGGCGTCGTGTCCCTCGGGCTCGATCTACAAGCGCGAGGAAGACGGCATCGTCCTCATCGACCAGGACAAGTGCCGCGGCTGGCGCATGTGCGTGTCAGGGTGCCCCTACAAGAAGATCTACTACAACTGGACATCGGGCAAGGCGGAGAAGTGCATCTTCTGCTACCCGCGCATCGAGGCCGGCCAGCCGACCGTCTGCTCGGAAACCTGCGTCGGGCGCATCCGCTATCTCGGCGTGCTGCTGTACGATGCCGACCGCATCCAAGAGGCAGCCTCGGTCGAGGATGAAGCTGACCTCTACGAGGCGCAGCTCAAGCTGTTCCTCGACCCCAACGATCCGGCCGTCATTGCGCAGGCGCGCGCCGACGGCATCGCCGAGAACTGGATCGAGGCGGCGCAGCGCTCGCCCGCCTACAAGATGGCGGTGGAGTGGAAGATCGCCTTCCCGCTGCACCCGGAATACCGGACCTTGCCGATGGTGTGGTATGTGCCGCCGCTGTCGCCGATCCAGTCGCACGCCAATGCCGGTGCGATCGAGACGGTCGGGGAAATTCCCGACGTGCGCTCGCTGCGCATTCCGGTGCGCTATCTCGCCAACCTGCTGACGGCGGGCGCCGAGGAGCCGATCGTTACGGCGCTCGAGCGGCTGCTGGCCATGCGCATCCATTTCCGCCAGCGCCAGCTGGGAGAGGGCGACGGCATGTCGGTGCTCGCGCAGGCCGGGCTCAGCCCGCAGATGGCCGAAGACATGCACCGCTATCTCGCCATCGCCAACTACGAAGACCGCTTCGTCATTCCCACCAGCCACAAGGAGATGGCCGAGGACGCCTATGGCATGCGCGGCGCGTGCGGCTTCAGCTTCGGCAATGGCTGCGACGCCGGCGAGCCGCATTCGAGCCTGTTCGGCGGGCAGATGGGGCGGCGCAAGCTGACGCCCGTCCGGCCGCTCGACACGTGAGGCGGGGATGCTGATCTTTCGCGTCTTCAGCGCGCTGCTGTCCTATCCCACCGCCGAGATGCGGGCGGCGCTGCCCGAGCTCGCCGAGGCGGTAAAGGGCTCGCCCCTTGTTGCCGCGCCGGAGCAGGAGGGGCTGCTGGCGCTGATCGCCGGGCTGGGCGAGGGAGATCTGCTCGACGTCGAGGAACGCTACAGCGATCTGTTCGATCGTGGCCGTGCCCTCTCGTTGCATCTGTTCGAGCATTTGCATGGCGACAGCCGCGACCGCGGCTCGGCGATGGTCGAGCTCAAGGAGCTCTACGCGGCGGCAGGGTACGATCTCGCCAGCACCGAGCTTCCGGACTATCTCCCGGTCGTTCTCGAATATCTCAGCTGCCGCGAAATCGGTGAAGCGCGCGAGATGCTGGCCGATTGCGCGCACATTCTCAAGGTCATCGCCCGGGCGCTGATTGCGCGGCGCAGCCCTTACGCGGCGGTGCTGCAGGCGCTGCTCGGGATTGCCGGAGAAGAGCGGATCGACGCCGCCAAGGTGCCGCTCGCCAAGGAACGTTCCGACTCGATCGACAAGGAGTGGCGTGAGGAGCCTGCCTTCGCCGGCGCTCCGCTCGCTCGGCCAGGTCCCTTTGGAGCGGGCGCAGCAGGAGGCCGTCATGGCGTGGACTGAGTATCTCAACACCTTCCTGTTCGGCGTCTATCCCTATATCTGCCTCACCGTGCTGCTGCTCGGCAGCCTCATCCGCTTCGACCGCGAGCCCTATACGTGGAAGAGCGATTCTTCGCAGATCCTGCGGCGCGGACGGCTGCGCTCGGGCTCCAATCTGTTTCACTATGGCGTCCTCACGGTCGTCATCGGCCACTTCGTCGGCTTCCTGTCGCCGGCATGGGCTGTCGACTGGGCGCTCAACCCTGCGCAGCACCAACTCGTCGCCATGGTGGCGGGCGGCATCGCCGGCGTGCTTGCCATCATCGGGCTGTCGATCGTCATCCATCGCCGCATCGTTGATCCGCGCCTCCGGCTCAACAGCCGCAAGATGGATTTCGTCGTCATCATCATGCTGTGGCTGCAGCTGGCTCTCGGGCTGGCGACGGTTCCGCTGTCGGCGCAGCACATGGACGGGGCGATGTTCGCACAGCTCAGCGCCTATGTGAGCGGCGTCGTGACGTTCAATGCCGGGGCGGCGTCGCTGATGCTGGACGTGCCGATAGTCTATAAGATCCATGTTCTGCTGGGGTTCACCATTTTCCTGATTTCGCCCTTCACCCGCATGGTGCACATCTGGAGCGGCATCGGCTCGCTCGCCTATCTCTTCCGTCCGTATCAGATCGTGCGTACGCCCGACCGGCGCAGCAAGAAGACGGCGCGGCCATGACCGCCTCGGTCAACGGCGTGGCGGTGACGCCCCTGGAGGGCGAGGCGCTCGAATTCGCCGCCGCCCGCGAGCTGCTGCGCCAGCGCGCGGTGGGCGGCGGCCTGCTCGAGATGGATGAGGCCGACGAGACCGTCATCGCCGGGGCGATCGAGGACCTGCTGAGCAGCGAGATCGCCATCCCCGAGCCGACCGACGAGGAGATGCAGCGCTACTACGATGGGCACACCGCCGAGTTTCGCAGCGGCGACCTGGTCAACGTCCGCCACATCCTGTTCCAGGTGACGGCGGCGGTCAGCGTGCCGCAGATCCGTGCGCGGGCCGAGGAGACGCTCAACGTTCTGCTCAAGCAACCCGACCGCTTCGCCGATCTGGCGCGGGAGCTGTCGAATTGCCCGTCCGGCGAGAATGGCGGTATCCTTGGCCAGATCGGCCGTGGCGATACCGTGCCCGAATTCGAAAAGGTGCTGTTCAGCCCAGGCCGGACCGGCGTGTCGCGCGACTTGGTCAGAACCCGTTTCGGCTTCCACATCATCGCCATCGACCAGCGTATCCCCGGCAAGGTCCTCCCCTTCGAGCTGGCGCGCGACGGCATCGCCGACCGCCTCAAGGCTATCGTCGAGGCGCGGGCGCTGCGCCAATATGTCAGCGTGCTCGCGGGCGGCGCGGTGCTGGAGGGCGTCGATCTCGGCGCGGCCGATACACCTCTGGTGCAGTAAAGTATGCTCGGGGAACTCATTGCTGAGCTCGACCGGCCGGACGTCGTGGAGGCCGTGCTGGCGACTCTGGCGCCGCCCATCCGTCAACGGCTGGAGGAACGGGCCGCCGATGCTTCGATGACTGTCGCCGACTTCGCCGCCGGGGCGGTGCGTGAGTTTGTCGAATATGGCGGCGACGATCTCTGGTTCCAGATGCTCACAGTGATGCGCCAGGCCGACGATCCCGGCATTACCGCGGTGCAGACGATTCTACGCTGGGTCGTGGAGCCGCGCCGATGAGCATGCAATGTTCGTAGAAAAGCCAACGTCGCGCCAAGCCGGGTCCCTCGTCGACGGATTCGGGCGGGCGATCACCTATTTGCGAGTCTCGGTAACGGATCGCTGCGACTTCCGCTGCATCTATTGCATGTCCGAAACCATGACCTTCCTGCCACACCGCGATGTGTTGAGCCTCGATGAGCTCGATCGCGTCTGTTCCGCCTTCATCGCGCGCGGCGTCAAGAAACTCAGGCTCACCGGCGGGGAGCCGCTGGTGCGCAGGAACTTGATGTCGTTGGTCCGGTCGCTCTCCCGGCACCTCGGCTCGGGCGCGCTCGACGAATTGACGCTTACGACCAATGGCTCGCAATTGTCGCGTTTTGCCGTCGAGCTGGCGGATTGCGGCGTGCGGCGCATCAACGTCTCCATCGACACGCTCGACCCGCAGAAGTTTCGGCGCATCACCCGCCGGGGTGAACTGGATGTGGTGCTGGATGGCATCAAGGCCGCGCGCAAGGCGGGTCTTGCAGTCAAGATCAATACGGTCGCCCTGAAGGGCGACAATGAAGACGAACTTGTCGGCCTCATCGATTGGGCACACGGACTCGGCATGGACATCACGCTGATCGAAACCATGCCGCTCGGCGAGATCGACGGCGATCGGATGGACCAGTATCTGCCGCTTTCTCAGGTGCGCGAACGTCTAGCGGCCCAATGGACTCTCGAGGACATCCCCTACAAAACCGGTGGTCCGGCCCGTTACTTCCGGGTGAAGGAGACCGGCGGCCGGCTGGGCTTCATAACACCGCTGACGCACAATTTCTGTGAAGCCTGCAATCGCGTGCGGCTGACCTGCACGGGCACTCTGTATATGTGCCTCGGTCATGACGCCTTCGTGGATCTGCGCGAACCCTTGCGGCAGGCTGATGGTGCCGAGGCGCTCGACCGCGCAATCGATCTGGCGATGGCGCGCAAGCCGAGGGGCCATGATTTCGTAATGGACCGACGCGGAGTGGCGCCAGCCGTCCAGCGCTATATGAGCATGACTGGCGGCTGAGTGCCGACGAGGTCGCCCTCTTCGGCGTTCGTCCGCTGCGTCGGTGGCAGGGCACTCGCGACTGTGACGCCACGTGACAAGTCTCCAGCGACACTGCGGAACGGTCACCTTTCTGACATTCGCGCCGAAGTTTGTTGCAGAACAAAGTTGGCAAGGTGGCCCCTGTCCTAGGGTGCAACTTGTCGAGCTCTGACGAAGCTCCTTTTGGCCGTACGAAAGTGCGAGACCCAAGTTGTCGCTGGTCGACTGTGGCCAGCGAGGGCGTTCCATCTGACGGCTCATGCGGCGTTGCTTCATCGACGTTCCTACTGGAGAAACCCATGTTCGATATGGCACCGCTCGATGCGCCCCCCGTCCGGAAACCGGCGGCAGCCAGTTCCCAGAATGGACCCGGCCTTGACGCAGAAACAGCCGGGCTTTTCGCGCGACGGCTGAGCCTGGCTTTTCGAGGTCATCCTCATCTCAGCAATGTCCTGACGCACGTCGCCGCAGGCCGCTGGGATCACCTCGAGGCCGCCTTGATCGTCCTGCTGGCCGCTCCGTCGGATATCGTGCCGCTGTCGCCTTTGGAGCGGAACCTGCTCGATCTGCTGTGGATCGAGGGCGGCATCACAGGTCGGATCATGAAGCCACTCTTTTTCGAGATCTGTCGCGCGGCTTTGCCGCCGGAGGCCGCAGAACGGTGCATTGTGGGCATCAGGGCGCTTTCGTCCCGAGTCTCTGCGTCGGCATTCGAGTAGTCGGTCCCACGGCGAAACACGCGGTCGCTCTCTTTGCGGAAGCGCGTGAGGCCACCAGATAAAGCAATTGTCGAATAGAATATGTTTTGTACCCCCTATTCATTGACGATCCTGTTCGCGACCGAGACCGGAACGGCGGCGGCCCATGCCGACTGGGCCGTATCTCGGGCCGCGATATTGGGGCTGCAGGCCCCGAGCAGTCGGCATGGCGACCTACAACACCTTCAGGTTTGCGGGTGAGCACAACGTTCTCGTCATTGCCAGCACTCATGGTGAAGGAGACCCGCCGTCGGCGGCCGAAGACTTCTTCCAATTCCTTGAAGAAACAAGTCTCAGCTTGAGCGGCTTGAACTTCGCTGTGCTGGCTCTAGGTGACTCAGGGTACGAGCAATTCTGCGCTGCGGGAAAACGCATCGATAGACAGCTCGAGATCCTCGGTGCAAGACGGATCGCGCCCCGGCGGGACGGCGATGTCGGAGAACGGCCAGAAGATCGTCGGTGGCTCGAGCGCCTCCTTTCCATGTTCGTCAGCAGCGTAACACCCCCCACAAATTTTTGAGTTGGTTTGTTTCGAAGAGGCCTATCATGCGGCGGCTACTTCACTTTGCGTTGTTCTTTGCCGGTGTGGCGACGGCATCGGCGTGGATCGGGGTCGCAGCTGCTGATGGTCAGGGAGCCGGCGCATCCGAGCTGCAAGGCCTGATCACTGCAGCCCACTTCGAAGAACCTCTTGTCCGCGTGACTCAGACAAGTGCCGCCGAGGATGTGGCGCTTTCTGAGACATTGCTGAAGCGACAGGCTGGTGGTGGGCCGAAGGTTCTACAGGCTTATGCGCGAGACTATCCACGCTCAGGATGGACGCCCGCGATAGAGCGTAATCTGGGGCTTTCAGCGCTCAGAGCAGGGTACTTCACCGAGGCTCTTTCAGCGTTTGAAAGCGCCTGGACAGTCGGCCGGGACGCAACAGACCCACAGGCGAGACTGGTGGTCGACCTCGCAGGTGCGGGGCACCAAGGCCGAGCGCGTGGCTTGGTAGTAACTCGCCACCCTGGCTAAGCCCATGAAGAGTATCGGGTTGATGCCGTCGCCACTCTCCGGCGTAAGGCTCGACTTGCGTTCTAGACCGTCAGGTACCATCTATTGGGGGTAGTCTAAGTGGCGCGCGAAGCATGGCCGATGCTTCGTGCGCCACATCGTTTTGTGCAGCATACGAGGTCTATCCGCCATGACTGCTCAGCGCATTGTCGCCAGGTCAAACGCTCGCACCGCCGAGGAGATGGCTGCGGCGCGCGTAATGCTCGGACCGTTCATCCGCGGTGGGTATCGGCTCATCCTGCTCGGCAGCACCGCAAAGGTGCCCATCGAGAAGGGCTGGCAGCATGTCGACTACGGCAAGAAGATCCGGCCGTGGCTCGAACACGGTGGCAACGTCGGCGTCCCCTTGGGGCGGAACCGCCGCAGGGCTGCCGGCGGTGTCAAACGGCGTCGAAGATTGACCCCCTATCGGCGCGCAATATTGACCCCCTAAGGTCTCGGGCG
>JAEWCE010000137.1 GCA_023390785.1 Pseudomonadota bacterium | reverse complement strand
TGACAGCGGGGGACGCCGCGGGGACCGGCGCTGCTGCCGGCTGCGGTGGCGAGGCATCGGCGGCGACGCCGGCACGGGCCACTGGCGCGGCCAGGGCCGGAGTCTGGGGCATTTGCTCCGGGGGCACGGGAGCAGCAGTCGACGGGATAGCCGGGATAGCCCTGGTCACGGGCTGCGGCACGATTTCGGCCGGGGCCGGCTGCGAGTTGGAAGCGGGCTGACCCGCAGTGCCCGGCTGTGGCTGCGGGGTGGGCGTCGCGGTGGCCTGCAAGGGCGCAGGAGACGCCGGCGGAGCGGCAGGTCGCGACGCCGTTTGCGCGGCGATGGTTGGCGACGCCGCAGTCCCGCGCGGAGATGGCGGCGCGGTCTGCGGCGGTGCGGACTCGATCTGCGAGCCTTTGGCCGCAAGTTCCGGTGCGGACTCCGGATTCGCCGCCGGCGGTTGCTGCGGCAACGACGCGGGGTGCGGTGCGATTGCATCCCCCTGCCCTTGCGGCACGAACGGAGCCGTGATGGGGAGCGGCGCCGCGCGGACCGGCTGTGCCGGGGGCCGCACGCTCAGCAATTGCAGTTGCGGGGCGGCGCCCGTGGCCTTGACCTGCAACTGCACCGTGCTCCCCGGTACAAGCGCCGGCTGCGGCAGCCTCGCCGTCACCACCTGCTCACCGATCTTGAGGGTGGTCGCGCCATCGGCCGCCTTGCCCAGCACCAGCGCCTCGAGCACCTGCCCGACCTTGAGCACCATGGCCTCGGCCAGCGCCACGCGGGCGGCCGCGACCGCCTGGACGGCATTGGCAACGATGGGAGCGGCGACCGGCATCGCGAGACCCTGCCGGATTCGGGTTAATTTCCGTTAACCGCGGCCACGGCAATATGACGATGCGAAGGGATTGGTGGGCGGCCGGGGACTCGAACCCCGGACCCAGCGATTAAGAGTCGCTTGCTCTACCAGCTGAGCTAGCCGCCCGATCCGCGCGGGTCACTAGCAGAGGGAAATCTGCGTGTCCAGCAGCGCTTGGCACTTTCTCATCCCTGCGGCATTGATGTTCCGCATCGCGTTGCAACGGGCTTCGGAAATTCCTCATGCATCTTCCCTTTTCGCTTGAGAACCCAGCCACCTGGACCGGGTTCCTGCTGCCGATTCTGGGCGCTATCGTTGCCCTGGGCGTGGGCATTTTCCTGGCTGGGCTGGCGCAGCGCGCGGTGCAGGCGTGGCTGCCGCGCATCGGGGCGTCGACCACCGTCACGCTGGCGCCGCTGCTCGGCCAGGCCGTGCGCTATGCCATCCTGATCATCGGAGGGATTACCGCGCTCGGATTCGTCGGTGTGCCGACGGCCTCGATCCTGGCCGTCATCGGCACCGCGTCGCTGGCCCTGGCCCTCGCGTTGCAAAGCACGCTGAGCAACGTTGCCGCCGGCATCATGCTCGCCTGGATCCGCCCCGTGGCGGTCGGCGAGTACATCAAAGGGGATGGCGTCGAGGGCGTGGTGGTCGAGATCGGCCTGTTCGGCACCCGCCTGCGCTCGACCAGCGGCCTCTACGTCTTCACCAACAACAACCGCTTGTGGAACGGCGCTATCACCAACCACAGCCGCGAGCCGCGCCGCCGCATCGACGTCGACGTCACCATTCCCGATACCGCCAACATCGCCCGGGTGCGCAAGACGCTGCTCGGCATCGCCGGCCGCGACAAGCGGGTGCTCGCCGACCCGGCAGCGACGGTGTTCGTCAACGGCTTCGGCACCGCCACGGTGACGCTCGAAATGCGCGTCTGGGTGAAAACGCCTGACTACCGCGCCGCCCTGCGCGACCTGACCGAGAATGCCAAGCTCGGCATCAACAAGATGCTGGCCGAGGGTGACGGCGGCGTCGCCGAAGTGACGCAGGCTGCCGATCCGCACGTGGTGCAAAGCGGCGCGCAGACGCCGGATCTGACGGGCGGCAAGTAGGCTAGCCGAACTCGGCCAGCCGCGCGGCCATGCCGGTTGCGACCGTGTGCAGATCGCCGGCCACGGAACCGAAGGTGAACCCCTCCTGCAGCAGGGTCCTGGCGCGCTCGTCGAAGAACTGGAAGCCCGAGGCCTTGCCCGTCTCGCGGATGGCGCGCCCTGCCCCGGACACCGCTGCGACCACGTCCGGGTGCCGGGTGTCGCCAAGATGGCCCATATTGGCGGCGAGGTCGTTGGCGCCGATCAGCATGGCATCGAGCCCGTCGACCTTGCCGTAGGCGGGGATGTTGGCGATGGCCTGAGGCGTTTCGATCTGGATGATGACGCAGATGTCGTCGGCATAGGTTTTAAGATAGCTCGTGTCGCGGCCGTAACGGTTGGCGCGCGTGGCGCCGGAAAAGCCGCGGATGCCGGCCGGCGGATAGCGGGTCGATTGCACCGCAAGCTCGGCTTCGGCCTGGGTCTGGACGAACGGGAACATGAAGCTGCGCACGCCCGCATCCAGCAGCCGCTTCACCAGCGCCGGATCGATCGAGGGAATACGCACCACCAGCTCGGCATCGCCCCCATGACGGGCGGCCACCAGATGCCGCTCCACCGTCTCGTCGGTGTAGACCGCATGCTCCATATCGAGCAGCAGCCAGTCCCAGCCGGCGCCGGCCGCCATTTCGGTCAGCGCCAGGCTGTTGAGGCTCAGCCAGTAGCCCAGGGCCGGGGTACCGGCGGCCAGCTTCTGCTTCAGGCGATTGCGAGGATAGGACGACACCCGGGTCAGCTCGCCGCGCTTTCCATCGCCCCCTGCGCCGCGGCGCCGCGCTCGATCATCAACCGGTTCACGGCATTGAGATAGGCACGCGCCGAGGCGACCAGCGTATCGGGCTCGGCGGCATTGCCCGAGGCGATGCGGCCATTATGCTCGAGCCGCACATGCGCGCTCGCCTGCGCGTCGGTACCGCCGGTGACGCCGTCGACGGCGTAGAGCACGAGGTGCGGGTCCATGCCCACCGCCTGCTTCACCGCATTGAAGATGGCATCGACCGAGCCGGTGCCCTCGTAGCTCACGGTCTGCCGGTTGCCGTCGATGATCACCGTGAGGGTGCAGCGGTGCATGCCGCCGGTCTTGCTGACCACCTCCATGTCGACGAGCTTGATGCGGTCGTCGACCGAGCCGGCCTCGTCGTCGACCAGCGCCACGATGTCGGCGTCATAGACGTGCTTCTTGCGGTCCGCCAGGTCCTTGAAGCGCACGAACGCTTCCTGGAAGGCGTTGTCGCCGAGGTCGTAGCCCAGCTCGCGCAGCTTGTCCTTGAAGGCGGCGCGCCCCGAATGCTTGCCCATCACCAGCGTGGTTTCCTTGATGCCGACGCTGGCCGGGGTCATGATCTCGTAGGTTTCGGCATTCTTCAGCATGCCGTCCTGGTGGATGCCGCTTTCATGCGCGAAGGCGTTCTTGCCCACGATCGCCTTGTTGTACTGCACCGGGAAATTGGCCGCCGCCGAGACGATCTTGCTCGTGCGCGCCAGATGCGTCGACTCGATGCCGGTGGCGAAGGGCATGGCGTCGGCGCGGGTGCGCAGCGCCATCACCACCTCTTCGAGCGCCGCATTGCCGGCGCGCTCGCCCAGGCCGTTGATGGTGCATTCGACCTGCCGTGCCCCCGCCCTGACGCCGGCCAGCGAATTGGCCACCGCCAGCCCGAGGTCGTTGTGGCAATGGGTCGACCAGATCACCTTGTCGCCGCCCGGCACGGTTTCGCGCAGCGTCTTGATCAGGGTGAAATATTCCTCGGGCACGGCGTAGCCGACGGTATCGGGGATGTTGATGGTCGTGGCCCCGGCCTTGATCGCCAGCTCGCAGCAGCGCCTGAGATAGTCGATCGGCGTACGCGTCGCGTCCATCGCGCTCCACTCTATATTGTCGATCAGGTTGCGCGCCTGCGTCACCGTGGCGGTGATGATCTCGAGCACCTCGTCTTCGGATTTCTTCATCTGGTGCGCGAGGTGGATCGGCGAGGTGGAGACGAAGGTGTGGATGCGGCCCTGCCGGGCGTGACGCACCGCTTCGCCGGCGCGCGCGATGTCGGCCGGAATGGCTCGGGCGAGGCCGGCGACCACCGAGTTCTTGACCTGCTTGGCGACCGCCACCACGGCCTCGAAATCACCGTTGGAGGCGATGGGAAAGCCGGCCTCGATGATGTCGACGCCCATGTCGTCGAGCGCTTCGGCGACCTGCAGCTTTTCCTCGAGCGTCATGGTGGCGCCCGGACTCTGCTCGCCGTCGCGCAGCGTCGTGTCGAAGATGAAAACGCGGTCTTTGTTGCTGTCGGTGGTGGTGCTGGTCATCTCGGTCTTCCTATCCCGCGGCCGGGGCGAGCCTGGCGCTCAAACCCAAACGGCCGGACAATCCCTTGTTCGGCTTCAGTCGTACGCCCCTGACCACCCGCCCGCGCCTGACGCAGGCCGCCGGTACTCAGGGGCTGATAAGAAGGAGAAGAAGCAGCGCGGGAAGCAGCAGCAGGCCAGTCGCCAGCAACAGACGGGCCGTACGGGCCTGCTGTTCCGCCTGGGCGATGGCAATGGCGCGAGCGCGCTTCATTGGCTGGGTTCCTAACTAAACCCATACTGCGTGAATCGAGCGGCTTTGGCAAGCCGCCCGACGCAACTGCCTCTAATTGAAGGCGAATACCGCGCAGAGGATGACGCAGAGCAGCAGCACCATGCCGATCATGCTGAGCATCGGCATGCGCTGACCCGCGGCCCGGTCGCCCCCTTCGGCGCGCTTGGACGTGATGCCGGCGACGATCACGAGGACCAGCAGCAGGACCACGAACACCATCTTGGCGATGAACCACGCCATCGACGGGGCGTCGCCACCCCACCGCAGCCAGAACAGCAGCGGCCCGGTGACCAGCAGCACGCCGAAGCCGGCCCGTCCTATCGTGGTAAGCCCATGCGCCACCTTGAACAGCGTCGGACGGGTCTCCGCCGTGGCGGTCGGCATCTGCCGCCCCACCACCGGCAGTCCGAACGAGGCGACGGAGCCGAGCCCCAACCCAATGAAGTGCAGCCAGAACAGCAGATTGTTGACGATGTCCATGAGACTCTCCCCCTCATTGCCCGGGCCGACCTTATGCCTGCTCCGACCGAACGGAAAGCCGATGCCCCTGCTCCGCCCTGCCGTCACCACCGACATCCCCGCCGTCGTCGCCCTGATCGACGCCGCCTACCGCCACTACGTGCCGCTGATGGGCGGCCGGCGGCCGCGGCCGATGGACGACGACCAGGCGGCCCGTATCGCCGCCGGCGAGCTGTTCGTGCTCGAGGAGGATGGACGCCTCCTCGGAGTGATGA
>JAEWCE010000089.1 GCA_023390785.1 Pseudomonadota bacterium | reverse complement strand
CTGATCGCGCTGCCGCGCGGGGCGACCCCCATCGACTTCGCCTACGCGCTGCACACCGATATCGGCGACACCACCGTGGGCGCCAAGATCAACGGCGCCATCATGCCGCTCGTCAGCCATCTGCAGTCGGGCGACGAAGTCGAGATCATCCGCGACCAGAACCACCTGCCGCCGGCCAACTGGGAGACCATCGCCGCCACCGGCAAGGCCCGCTCGGCCATTCGCCGCGCCGTGCGCGTGCAGGCGCAGCAGCGCGCCTATGCGCTCGGCGAGCACATGCTCGCCACCATGCTCGACCGCGATGGCTTGCTGCTCGACGACGAGGAGGCCGAGCGGCTGGCCAAGGCGCTGGGCCATCCCAACAAGCGCGAATTGCTGATCGGAGTGGGGGAGGGAAAGGTCGACGCCGAACAGCTCGGCATCGAGCTGGCGGCCGTCAAGGGCATCAAGAAGCGGCGCAAGAAAGCGCTCGACCTGCCGACGCCGGACAAGGCCGAAGGCTGGTTCGCCCTGCGCGACACCGACATGTTCCGCTTCCGCGTGCCGGGCGGTCAGCGGTCCGGGCCCAATGCGCGCGCGGCGCTGGCGCAACTGGGTTTTTCGACCAAAGTGGCGATCTCGCCCGAAGGCGTGGTGCCGGGCGACCGGCTGGTCGGCATCATGCGACCGGGCGAGCCGATCATGATCTACCCCATCCACTCCGATGCGCTGGTGACGCTGCACGATTCCGATGTCGCCTGGATCGACGTGCGCTGGGACATCGCCGGGCGCGAGGACCGCAACCACAAGGTCGTCATCTCGATGCTGACGGTCAACAAGCCCGGCGGACTGGCGCAGATTTCGTCCGCCATTGCCGCCTCGGAGGCAAACATCCATAATCTCGTGATGCGGATCGTCGCCCCCGACTTTCACAAGAACATCTTCGAGCTTGAGGTGAAGGATCTGGCGCAACTGACGGACGTGCTGTCGGCTTTGAAGCTGACGCCGGGCCTGTCGCAGGTGCGTCGCGCCACCGTCGCCGAAGCCGAAAGCGTAGCGCTCGCCGACTGGGACGGCGAGGACGAAGAGAGAGTGCCCGCATGACCACCGACGAAATCCTCGACACCTTCCGCCAATGCGGCGCGCTGCTCGAGGGCCATTTCATCCTCAGCTCCGGCCTGCGTTCGCCGGTGTTCCTGCAGAAGGCCCGTGTCTTCATGCATCCCGACAAGGCGGAGACGCTGTGCCGGGCGCTGGCCGAAAAACTGCGGGTCGAGGGTTATGGCGGGGTCAGCCAGATCGTTTCTCCCGCGGTGGGCGGCATCATACCTGGCTACGAGACGGCACGGCATCTTGGAGTGCCGGCCATCTACACCGAGCGCGTCGATGGAAAATTTCAACTTCGCCGCGGCTTCGAGATCGCCCGCGGCGAAAAGGTGCTGGTGGTCGAGGACATCGTGACCACCGGCCTCTCCATCCGCGAATGCATCGACTGCCTCAGGGAAATCGGCGCTGACGTGGTTGCCGCCGCCTGCCTGATCGACCGCTCGGCCGGCGAAGCCGATGTCGGCGTACCTCTGGTGGCCCTGGCGAGCTACAGGGTCCCGGCCTATCCCGCCGATGCCCTGCCGCCCGAACTGGCTGCAATCCCTGCGATAAAGCCGGGCTCGCGAGGCCTGGCGTGATCGTCGGGCTGGGCAATGACCTCTGCGACATTTCGCGGGTGCAGCAGGTGCTCGATCGCTACGGCGAGCGCTTCACCCAGCGCTGCTTCACCGAGATCGAGCGGCAGAAATCCGACCGCCGGGCGCAACGTGCTGCCTCCTACGCCAAGCGCTTTGCCGCCAAGGAGGCCTGCTCGAAGGCACTGGGCACAGGCATTTCCTGGGGTGTGTACTGGCGCGACATGGGCGTGGTGAACCTGCCCAGCGGCAAGCCGACAATGAAGCTCACCAATGGCGCCGCCAAAGCCCTGGCCCGCCTTGTGCCGGCGGGACATGAACCACATATCCACCTGACCATTACCGACGACGGCGGCATGGCGCAGGCCTTCGTCATCATCGAAACGCTGCCCGCCGGTTGACACCCTGTGCGACCACAAGGATTCTTGAACGCGCTTGCGTTCGGGCGCCCCGAAGCCTAACCACAGCGCCCGCGAGGGCAGCGAGACAGGTACAATGAGCGAGACCGCCACGACCAAGGCCGACAAGAAAGCCAAGAAGAACGAGCTCCGCGACACCATCGTCGTGATTGTCGAGGCGCTTCTGATTGCCCTGGTCTTCAGGACGTTCCTCTATCAGCCCTTTTCCATTCCCACCGCGTCGATGCAGTCGACGCTGATGATTGGCGACTACTTCGTGGCCAACAAATGGGTCTGGGGCCTCGGCAAGTATTCCTTCCCGATCCCGCTGCCGTTCAACGGGCGCATCCTTGCCTTCAATGCGCCGGCGCGGGGCGACATCGTCGTCTTCCACAATGAGCCGACAAACGAGGATTACATCAAGCGCATCATCGGTCTGCCCGGCGACCGCATCCAGATGAAGGAAGGCCGCCTCTATATCAACGGCACCGAGGTGGAGCGCGAGCAGGTCGGCACCGGCCAGGACAAGGACAGCTACGACACCACCGTGCCGGTGATCATCTACAAGGAAACGCTGCCCGGCGGCGTCGTCCACTCGATCCAGGAAATCTCCGACGACCAGCCGCTCGACAACACCGCCGAATACGTCGTTCCCGCCGGCCACTATTTCATGATGGGCGACAACCGCGACCGCTCCGCCGACAGCCGCGTGCTCAGCCAGGTGGGCTACGTGCCCGCCGGCAATCTCATCGGCAAGGCCGAGGCGCGCTTCTTCTCGATCAAGGACAATATTCCGCCGTGGCAACTCTGGCAGTGGCCGGCCAATATCCGCTGGGACCGCATGCTGCAGTCCGTCTACCAGACCTACACCACCACTCCGGCGCCGTAGCAGCGAGGCCGCATGAGTCATAGGAGCAAGGGGCACGCCCAACTCGAGGCCCGGCTGGGCTACAGGTTCGCCGACCCCGACCTTCTCGACCGCGCGCTGACTCATTCGAGCGCCATCGCCCCGGCAAAGCGCGTGGCGATGTCCTACCAGCGCCTCGAATTCCTCGGCGATCGCGTGCTCGGCCTCGTCGTCGCCGACATGCTCTACCGCCGCTTTCCCAAGGCGAATGAGGGCGATCTCAGCCGCTCCCTGAACGCGCTCGTGCGCAAGGAAACCTGCGCCATGATCGCTCGCGAGCTGAAGCTTGGCCCAGACCTCAACCTCGGCGACAGCGAAGCCCGCACCGGCGGCGCCGAGAAGGACGCGATCCTCGGCGACGTGATCGAGGCACTGCTCGGCGCCGTGTACATGGATGGCGGGCTCGGCCCGGCCTTCGAGATCATCGAGCGGCTGTTCGGCGAGCACATTGGTCAGTCCGGCACCGAGCGCGCCGACGCCAAGACCACGCTGCAGGAATGGGCGCAGGGCAGGGGCCTCGAGCCCCCGGTATACGAGGAGGTCGAGCGCACCGGCCCCGACCATGCTCCGGAATTCACCATCGCGGTCAAGCTCAACGGCTTCGATCCGTTGACTGCAACGGGCCCGAGCAAAAAGCTCGCCGAGCACAAGGCGGCCGAAGCGTTCTTGGTGCGTGAAAAAGTCTGGCATGGAGCGATCTCGTGAGCGACACGCCCGAAACCCTCGCCGACACCCGCTGCGGCTTCATCGCCCTGGTCGGCGCCCCCAACGCCGGAAAGTCGACGCTGCTCAATGCGCTGGTCGGCACGAAAGTGTCGATCGTCACCCACAAGGCGCAGACCACCCGAGCTCAGATCCGGGGTGTCGTCACCGAAGGCGAGGCGCAGATCGTGTTCATCGACACGCCGGGCATCTTCGCACCCAAGCGCCGGCTCGACCGCGCCATGGTCGAGGCCGCCTGGACCGGCGCCGGCGATGCCGACATGGTAGCGCTGATCGTCGACGCCGAGCGCGGCGTCACCGCCGAAGTCGACGCGCTGCTCGATGGCCTGCAGAACGTGCGCAGTCCGCGCGTGCTGGTGCTCAACAAGATCGATTTGATCCCGCACGAAAAGCTGCTCGTCCTCGCCGAGGCCATCAACGCCCGCCTCACCTTCGAGGCAACCTTCATGGTCTCGGCGCTGCGCGGCTCGGGCGTCAAGGATTTCCTCGACTGGGCGGCGGCGCACATCCCGCCCGGCCCATGGCACTTTCCCGAGGATCAGCTCACAGACCTGACGCTCGCCCTCACGGCCGCCGAGGTGACGCGCGAGAAACTATTCCTGCGCATCCACGACGAGATCCCCTACAATACGACGGTCGAGACCGAAAAGTTCACGGTCCAGCCGGATGGGTCCTATCGTATCGACCAGGTCGTCTACGTCACCCGCGACACGCACAAGAAGATTGTTCTAGGTGCCGGCGGCCAGACCATCAAGGCGATCGGAGCCGAGAGCCGCAAGGAGCTGATGCAGATCTTCGAGACGCCGGTGCATCTGTTTCTCTTCGTCAAGGTTCGCGAGAAATGGGGCGACGACCCCGAGCGCTACCGCGAGATGGGGCTCGAATGGACGAAGTAGCCCTCAGGCTGAGCTCGTCGAAGCATGCAGTGGCAGGGTGAAGGCCTGCTGATCGGCGTGCGCCGGCACGGCGAGTCCAGCGTCATCGCCGAAGTGATGGTGGCGAGCCGCGGCCGCACCCTCGGTCTCATCCGCGGCGGCCGCTCCAGCCGGCTTGCGGCAACGCTGCAGCCGGGCAACACCGTGCAGGTGAGCTGGCGCGCCCGGCTGGAGGAGCACCTCGGGACGTTTGCCGTCGAGCTCATCGACGCCCGCGCCGCCGACCTCATCGCCGACCGCACCCGTCTCTATGCCTGCCAGCTTCTATGCGACCATCTGCGCCTGTTGCCCGAGCGCGATCCGCATGACCGCTTGCTTGCCCTGGCGGTCGAGGCGCTCGACGACGGAAAGGAGCGCAACGCCCTGGCGGTCGAGCTGGCCCGCTTCGAGCTGACCCTGCTCGACGAGCTCGGCTTTGGCCTCGACCTGTCGTCCTGCGCCGCCACCGGCGAGACCACCGGCCTCACGCACGTCTCGCCCAAAACCGGCCGCGCCGTCAGCCGAGCGGCGGCGCAGCCCTACCTCGACCGCCTGCTGCCGCTGCCGGCGTTCCTGCTGGACAACACCGAGGCGGGCCCCGGCGACGTCGCCACCGCCTTCCGCCTCACTGGCCACTTTCTCCATCGCCACGTGTGGGACCCGCGCCAGCTCGACCCGCCCGCCGTGCGGGACAGTTTGATCGAGGCGGTCGCGGCGAATAAGTAACCGCTGACTGATCCGCGGACCTGATTCGTTCCATGCCCAAGAAGACCCCCGCCGCCACCCTGCCGCCTGAGGACGATCCCGTCGTCGTCGACCTGCGCAAGGCGCTCGAGGAGCGCTATCTGAGCTATGCGCTGTCGACCATCACCCAGCGCGCGCTGCCGGATGCCCGCGACGGACTGAAGCCCGTGCACCGCCGCATCCTGCACGTGATGCGCCTGCTGCGCCTCGATCCCGACCAGGCCTACAAGAAATCGGCGAAGGTGGTGGGTGACGTCATCGGCGGCTTTCACCCGCATGGCGACCAGTCGATCTACGACGCCATGGTGCGCCTGGCGCAGGATTTTTCCATGCGCTACCCGCTGGTCGACGGGCAGGGCAATTTCGGCAACATCGATGGCGACGGCGCCGCCGCCTATCGGTACACCGAGGCCAGGATGACGGACGTTGCGACCCGGTTGCTCGAGGGACTCGCCGAGAACGCCGTCGACTTCAAGCCGACCTATGACGGCTCGCTGGATGAGCCGACAGTGTTGCCGTCCAACTTCCCCAACCTGCTTGCCAATGGGGCCACCGGCATCGCCGTGGGCATGGCCACGTCCATTCCGCCACACAACGTCGCCGAACTGTGCGAGGCGGCGCTGCTCTTGATCAACAAGCCGCAGGCGAGCACCGAGGATCTGATGCAGCACGTGCCGGGTCCGGATTTTCCCACCGGCGGCGTGCTGGTCGAGCCGAAGGCCTCGATCCTGGACTCCTACTCGACCGGGCGCGGTTCGTTTCGCCTGCGCGACCGCTGGCACAAGGAGGACAAGGGGCGCGGCGTCTACCAGCTCATCGTCACCGAGATCCCCTATGGCGTGCAGAAGGGCAAGCTGATCGAAAAGGTCGCCGAGCTGCTGCTCGCAAGGAAGCTGCCGCTGCTCAAGGACATCCGCGACGAGAGCGCAGACGACATTCGCATCGTGCTCGAACCGCGCGCCGGCACCGTCGATCCCGCAGTGCTGATGGAGCAATTGTTCAAGGTCACCGATCTCGAGCAGCGCATTCCGCTCAATATGAACGTGCTCGATCGCGGCACGGTGCCGAAGGTCATGGGCCTCGGCGAAGCGCTGCGAGCATGGCTCGAGCATCGCAAGGACGTTCTGGTCCGCCGCACCCAGCATCGGCTCGAGCAGATCGCCCGCCGCCTCGAAGTGCTCGACGGCTACATCGTCGCGTATCTCAACCTCGACGAGGTGATCCGCATCATCCGCGAGGAGGACGATCCCAAGGCGCGGCTGATGAAGCGTTTCAAGC
Organism: Pseudomonadota bacterium; assembly: GCA_023390785.1. Lineage (GTDB taxonomy): Bacteria > Pseudomonadota > Alphaproteobacteria > Rhizobiales > Devosiaceae > Devosia_A. The sequence continues at coordinate 8,780 of JAEWCE010000089.1, read as the reverse complement.
TCACCGACAACCAGGCCGAGGCCATCCTCAACATGCGCCTGCGCTCGCTGCGCAAGCTCGAGGAGATCGAGCTGCGCACCGAGCACAAGCAGTTGAGCGAAGAGCAGGCGCACCTCAACGGCCTGCTGGGCTCGGACCGGAAGCAGTGGGGCGAAATCACCAGGCAGATCGGCGAGCTCAAGAAGGCTTATGGCAAGGACACCGCGCTCGGCCGCCGCAAGACCGAGTTTGCCGATGCGCCGCACGCCGAGTTTGCCGAGGAGGCCGAGGCCGCCTTCATCGAGCGCGAACCGATTACCGTCATCCTGTCCGAGAAGGGTTGGATTCGCGCGGTGAAGGGTCACGCCACCGACATCGACGAGAAGGGCTTCAAGGCCGGCGACCGCCTGAAGGTGGCGCTCCACTGCGAGACCACCGACAAGCTCCTGCTGCTCTCGACGGCGGGCAAGGTCTATACGCTGGCGCCCGACCGGCTGCCCGGCGGCCGCGGCCAGGGAGAGCCGCTGCGCCTGATGGTGGACCTCGAGGAGGGCCAGGATTTCGTCGATCTGTTCGTGTACCGGGCCGGCGAGCGGCGGCTCATTGCCTCATCCGTCGGCAATGGCTTCATCGTTCCCGAGACCGAGCTGATCGCCAATACGCGCAAGGGCAAGCAGGTGCTCAACGTCTCGGGCAGCGAAGAGGCCAAGCTCATCGTCCCGGCCAGCGGCGACACCGTCGCGGTGATCGGCGAAAATCGCAAGTTGCTCATCTTCCCTGCCTCCGAACTGCCGGAAATGTCGCGCGGCAAAGGCGTTCGCCTGCAGAAATACAAGGATGGCGGCATCTCCGACGCCAAGCTGTTCAACGCCACGGAGGGACTGAGCTGGGTCGACTCCTCGGGCCGCACCTTCACCAAGAGCATGGCCGAGATGCGCGACTGGCTCGGCGATCGCGCTCAGGCCGGCCGCCAGCCACCGACCGGTTTCCCGAGAAACAACAAGTTCGGCTAGAACGGGACTCTGCCGTGAAGGGAACTTGGCAGTAGGCCTACCATCCCCCGTCGTGGCGGATGCCGACTACGCTCTCTCGGTCACCGCTTCACCGCGAACGTGAATACCACCGGCAGATGGTCGCTGCCGGTCTCGGGGCCGCGATGCAGCTCCGTCACTGCGATGTCGCGTTCAAACACCTGGTCGAGCGGCAGGAACGGCGTCAGCCGCAGCAGCCCGCTGCGCGACACCCGGCGCGGCACGGTGATGGCAATGGGGTAGGTCACCACATTGCGCGTTTCGCGCGTGAGGCCCGTCGCGGTTTCGAACCGCTTCATGGCGTAGGAGTAAGGCGTCGAATTGAAGTCGCCCACCACCAGCAGCGGGCCCTTGATGGCGTTGGCGGCGCTCTCGGCCGCCTCGAATTCCTCGCGTTGCCGGTCGATCGGGAAGGGCCAGTCCATGTGCGTCGTCATCACCGAGAAATGCGTGCCGTCGCTGAGCGTGAAGCCGGCGATGATGTGGGCGGTGCGCTGTTTGCCGAAGGCGTCGGCGGGGCAGTCGGCGGCGGTCATTTCCTTGTCGAACGGGATCTTCGAGTAGAGGCCGAGATTGGCGCGCTTGCCGCCCTGGCAGCGCACCGAATACGGGTACTTCGGCTTCAGCAGCCCATCGAGCGCCATCTGCTCGGGGAAGTATTCCTGCAGGGCCACGATGTCGGGATCTTCGGCGAAGATGACCTTGGCGACCCGCGCCATGTCGTAGTTGAGGCCGAACACGTTGTGCGTCATCAGCTTCAGCGACGGCGTTCCGGCCGCCACCGCCGGTCGCGGACTGAGGCTCGACAGCCATTCCGGCACGTACGTCCAGCCCGAGGCGCACAGGCCGAGAAAGCCCAGCAGCACCGCCCCGCGCGGCATGCGCACGGCCAGTGCCAGGATCAACGCCACCAGCGTGCCGAAAAACATCAGCAACTGCAGATGATTGAGGATGTCGAGCGGCGCCAGAAGCGACCCGAAAATGGCCAGGATCGTCGGCACTGCGGTGACCACGACCACCAGCCCCACCACGAGGCGCAGCACTACGAGCACGACGCGCAAGGAAACTCTCAGTCGAGGCGGCGCCAGCCCAGGGGCCCGCGCTGCACTTCCAGCGGACGGAATTCGCCCTTGTACGCCATCTTGGGCGAGTCCTCGACCCAGTAGCCCAGATAGACGTAGTTGAGCCCGGCGAGCCGCACCTGCCGCACATGGTCGAGGATCAGCAGATTGCCGAGGCCGCGCCGGCTGAGTTCGGGCGCAAAGAAAGAATAGACCATGCTGAGCCCGTCCGGCATCACGTCGGTCAGCGCCACCGCGCACAGCGGCTTGTCCGGATGGCTGCCCAGCCGGTACTCGACCAGCACGGTCTGCACCGGGGTGTCTTCGACCATGTATTCATAGTCGACGAAGTTCATCGCCGTCATGCCGCCGCCGGTGTGGCGGGCGTCGAGATAGCGCTTGAACAGCGCGAACTGTTCGGAGGTGGCGTGCGGCTGGCGCACCGACACCTCGATGTCGGCGTTGAGCTTGAGGATGCGCCGGTAACGCGCCGTCGTTTCGAACTCGCGCGCCAGGATGCGCACCGACTGGCAGGCCGAGCAGCCTTCGCAGGCCGGGCGGTAGATGAGGTTCTGGCTGCGCCGGAAGCCGTTGTCGCTCAGCAGCGCATGCAGCGACGCGGCGCGCCGGCCGGTGAGGTGCGTGAACAGCTTCCGTTCCTGCTTTCCCGGCAGGTACGGACACGGCATTGGCGCCGTGAGGAATAGCTGGGTATTTTCGGGTGTCTGGTCCGTCATCGCCGCTCGCGCCTGCAGCGAGCTTATGCCGGGCCGACTCCGAGGGCAAATGCAAATGCCGGCGGACGCCGCTCAGCCGAGCAGCCGGGCGGCCTCGAGCGCGAAATAGGTCAGGATGCCCTTGGCCCCGGCGCGCTTGAACGCCCACAGCGATTCCAGCATCGCCGCCCTGCCGTCGACTGCTCCGGCCTCGCCGGCGAGACGGATCATCGCGTACTCGCCGCTCACCTGGTAGACGAACACCGGCACGTTGAAGCTCTCGCGCACCCGCCGCACGATATCGAGATACGGCATGCCCGGCTTCACCATCACCATGTCGGCGCCTTCCTCGAGGTCTTGAGCCACTTCGCGCAGCGCCTCGTCGGTATTGGCGTAGTCGAGCTGGTAGGTCTTCTTGTCGCCGAGCAGGCGCTTGCCCGACCCCACCGCCTCGCGGAACGGTCCGTAATAGGCCGAGGCGAATTTGGCCGAATAGGCCATGATCGCCACCTGCTCGTGCCCGGCGGCATCGAGCTCCTGCCGGATCGCCGCCACGCGTCCGTCCATCATGTCTGACGGCGCGATGATGTCGGCGCCGGCCGCGGCCTGCACCACCGCCGAACGCACCATGGCGGCGACCGTCTCGTCATTGAGGATTTCGCCGTCGCGGACCAGCCCGTCCTGGCCGTCCGACGAATATTCGTCGAGCGCTACGTCGGCGATCAGCCCGATTCCGGGCACTGCCTCCTTGATGGCGCTGAGGGCGCGGCACATCAGATTGTCCGGATTGTACGCCTCGCTGCCGTCCGGGTTGCGCAGATGGTCCGGCGTGTTCGGAAACAGCGCCAGCGCCGGAATGCCCGCCGCCGCCGCCTCCTTCGCTGCCTTGACCGCCAGGTCGACGCTCAGTCGCTCGACCCCCGGCATTGTCTTGATCTGCGTCCGCTCGTTCTGGCCGTCGATGATGAACAGCGGCCAGATGAAATCGGCCGGCGTCAGCTTCGTCTCGCGCACCAGGTCGCGCATCCATCCGGTCCGCCGCAGCCGCCGCTGCCGGCGGCCGTTGAGGAAATCCATATCGTATCGGGGCCAGTCGCTCATGGCCGGCCTCATACCAGCCGGGCGGCGTCTTTAGAAGATGACACCCTGCGGGCTTGGCGATAATGCTGCCGGCATGGACTTCAAATCCCCGATTGCCGGCCGTTATGTGCGCATCGTGGCCATCATCGCGCTGCTGCTCGGGCTCAACGACGCATCGCGCCTGCTTGGCGTGTCCACCGGCTCGCAGAGCCCGATCCAGATCCTTGGCGTCACCGGCTTCGTCTGGCTGTCGGTGTTCGCGCTGGCGCAGCTCTTTGCCTCGGTGGGCCTGTGGATTCGCGCCAGTTGGGGCGCCGTGCTGCTGGTCGGCGCCACCGTGCTCGAGCTCGGCATGTACCTGATGGGCAACCACGACATCCAGATGAGCGCCATCGGCTTTGCCGTACGGCTCGTGCTGCTGGTGTCGATCGTCCTGGTGCTGGTGCTGAGCCTCAGGTTCCGTGAGCGGGCACATGATTAGGGTAAGCGGAAACGCTCCGTTTAGCTTACCGTTTTCTGCACTTCGGTAACCCCTCGTAAAGCCAAAATCCCGAACTTTTTCAGTAAGATAGTCTTAAGTGTGCGGCTTAAGTCGATCTTATTCGGGTGTGGCTAGGGTGCGTCCCATGAGAGGCGATCAATCGCCCGGACGACAGCAACAGTGAGGCAAGAATGGCAACCAAATCCAATGCCGTTGAGGCAGAGGCGCCGGGCAGTGCGGGCAGCCTGAAGCCGCAATATCTCGAGGCCGTGAGCCGTGTGGAGCGGCTGCATCGCCGACTGCTCGACCTGATCAAGGACGAGTTCGACCGCATGGGCTGGGACGACATCAACCCGGTCCAGGCCCTGCTGATGTTCAACATCGGCGATGCGGAGATGACCGCCGGCGAGCTGCGCTCCCGCGGTTATTATCTGGGCAGCAACGTATCTTACAACCTGAAGAAGCTGGTCGAAACCGGCTACATCTTCCAGGAACGTTCACGCGCCGACCGCCGCTCGGTCCGCATCCGGCTGACCCCCAAGGGCGAAGAGGTCGCGGAGGTCATCGACGAGCTCTACGAGCGCCACCTCAAGTCCATCGACAAGGTCGGCGGCCTCGACGAAGGCGCCTTCGAGAGCCTCAACAAGGCGCTGGGCCGCCTCGAGCGCTTCTGGGTCGACCAGATCCTCTACAAGCTGTGACAGTTTCGATGTGGCCCTCGGGCCACAATCGCGCGAGAAACGCCGGCCGCTGCGCCGGCGCTTCTTATTTGCGCCGCAAAGCCCTTTAGAAACTCCGGCGTCGCGGCGTCCCCTCCGGCCGGTTCATTGCGTTTGGCGTATCCGAGGTTCACGGCACATTGTGTTGTGGCCGAAGCGGCGAGGGTGGTACTTTTCGCCGCCCGCGGACGGCTGCTCTCTTGAATGAATTGGTGATCGTATGACTCTGACCCGGCGCAAGCTTTTGTCCTCCGCGGCCGCCTTTGGCGCGGCCGCTGCTTTCGCCCCGGCTGCCCGCGCCGACAGTGATTCCGACTCGATCTGGGATATCCTGGCGCGCAATGCGCGCATGAAGTCCGTGGACGTCGACAAGAATACTGCCGCGGCGCTCACCATCATCGATACGCCCGAGCCGATCCTCAGCTTCGATACTGCCAACAACATCCAGGACGCCATCGCCTACTACACCCAGGTGGTGCAGCAGGGCGGGTGGGAGCAGCCGTCGCGCCAGACGTTCGGTCTGTCGCTTGGCAAGGACGGCCATGCCGTCATCGACCTCAAGCGCCACCTGATCCTGGTTGGCGACATGCCTAACGCCAAGCGCGTCGACACCAGCTTCGGCGACGATCTCGACCTTGCGGTCCGCAAGTTCCAGGTCCGCCACGGCATCATTCCCAACGGCAAGATCGACGAATTGACCTTTTATGCCCTACAGGTGAGCGCCGAGCAGCGGCTCAACCAGTTGCAGCTCAACCTGCAGCGGGTGCAGCAGACCGCGGGCAACCTCACCGCCGATCGCTATGTCGTGGTGAACATTCCGGCTGCCTCGATCGAAGCGGTGGAGATGGGCCAGGTGGCGCAGCGCCACACGGCGGTGGTCGGCCGCATCGACCGGCCCACGCCGATCCTCGACTCGAAAATCCAGCAGATCAACTTCAATCCGTACTGGCACGTCCCCAAGAGTCTGATCGAAAAGGACCTGATCAAGTACATGAACGACGATCCGCAGTATTTGACCAAGTTCAAAATCCACATCTACGACAGCAAGGGCAACGAGCTGCAGCCGACCGACATCGACTGGCACACCGACGAGGCGGTGAACTACATGTTCCGCCAGGAGCCGGGCGCCGAGAACTCGATGGGCCACTGCAAGATCAACTTCCCCAACAAGTTCGACGTCTATCTGCACGACACGCCGTCCAAGTCGCTGTTCGCCGAGAACGCGCGCTTCCATTCGTCGGGATGCGTGCGCGTCGAGGGCGTCGACGAGCTGGTGAGCTGGCTGCTCGGCCCCAATGGCGGCTGGGACGAGACTTCGGTGGAAGCAGTGTTCAACTCCAATGAGCGGCTGGACGTGAACCTGAAGCAGCCGACGCCGATCCACACCACCTATGTCAGCGCCTGGGCCAACCGGAACGGCATCGTCAGCTTCCGCGACGACGTCTACCAGTTCGACAGCCAGGGCTTGATCAACACCACGACGGCCTGATGGCGCCCGGGGGCGGCAGTAAAACCACCTCCGGCCATGGCGAAGTCTATTTCGAGTTCACCCAGATTGGCGCTCAGATGCGCGTCGCCGCGATCGATTCCCGCACCGGCATCGAGGTCATCCTGATCGCGCCGCTCGCGGCAACGCAGATCCAGATGCAGCAGCTGGCGCTGGCCAAGCTGAAGCGGCGGCTCGAGCGCGAAAACTGAAAAGGCCCGCCGAAGCGGGCCTCTTTCGTTTTTGTCCGATCAGAGCCGGCAGTCGTGCCAATGGCCGTCATAGCCTTTGAACTGGCCGGTTTCCGGCTGGTACGAGCGGTACCTGGCGGCGCAGGCGGCGTCATGGTCGGTGGTCTGGGCGGTGATCACCACGTCGCTGCGCGGGTGGTCCCACACATCGGAATTGCTGACCACGGCCGCTGTCCCAATGCCGGTCCAGAAACTGCCGATCAACAGGGCGGCCACGAGGGGGGATACGAACATTGTGATCTCCTTGGTTTTTCTTGCTGGTTTGGACTGCCGAGCCCGGCGTGCCGCGCCGGGCGGCCGTCACGTCACCTGATGTCGGCGCTAACTCGCGAGGCACTGCATCGTTCCGCGGCGGGGCCTTCCGCCGCAGCCCGGTTTCGTCCATAATCCGGCGGTTCGCGCGACTGGCGAGAAAGATGGGCCACCATCGGGGAACGCGAACATTGCTTGCCGCTCGCCTGGGCACCTACTCGAACCCCACGAAGGGAGCCCCATGCAAGCCACCATCCCCATACTTTGGGCGGTTGCCGCCAGCCTTGGAATCGCCGCTCGGCACATGGTAAAGCCGAGCCCTCGCCGGACCTGTCCGCCCTCTCACCACGGGGAACGCCCATGAGCGCCGCCGCGTCACTTCCGCTGTTTCCGAACTTCTTTTCCGCGACCCTTGCCGAGTCGGATCCCGAGATCGCCGAGGCGATCCGCAACGAGCTCGGCCGCCAGCAGCACGAGATCGAGCTGATCGCCTCCGAGAACATCGTCAGCAAGGCGGTGCTCGAGGCGCAGGGCTCGATCATGACCAACAAGTACGCCGAGGGGTACCCGGGCAAGCGCTATTACGGCGGCTGCCAATATGTCGATGTCGCCGAAAATCTCGCCATTGCGCGGGCCAAGCAGCTTTTCGGCGCCGGTTTCGCCAACGTGCAGCCCAATTCCGGCAGCCAGATGAACCAGGCGGTGTTCCTTGCACTGCTGCAGCCGGGCGACACCTTCATGGGCCTCGACCTCAATTCCGGCGGCCACCTCACCCACGGCTCGCCGGTCAACATGTCGGGCAAGTGGTTCAAGGTCGTCTCCTACGGCGTGCGCAGGGACGACCATCTGCTCGACATGGACGAGGTCGAGCGCAAGGCGCATGAGCACAGGCCGAAGCTGATCCTCGCCGGCGGCACTGCCTATTCGCGCATCTGGGACTGGAAGCGCTTCCGCGAGATCGCCGACTCCATCGGCGCCTACCTGATGGTCGACATGGCCCACATCGCCGGCCTCGTCGCCGGCGGCGTGCATCCCTCGCCGGTGCCGCATGCGCACGTGGTGACCACCACGACGCACAAGAGCCTGCGCGGCCCGCGCGGCGGCATGATCCTCACCAATGACGAGGACATCGCCAAGAAGATCAACTCGGCCGTGTTCCCCGGCCTGCAGGGCGGCCCGCTGATGCACGTCATCGCCGCCAAGGCGGTGGCCTTCGGCGAGGCGCTGTCGCCGGAGTTCAGGGCCTACGCGCAAGCCGTTGTCGATAATGCGAAAGTCATGGCCGAGACCATCAAGGAAGCCGGCTACGCCATCGTCACCGGCGGCACCGACAACCATTTGATGCTTGTGGACCTGCGGCCCAAGAGCCTGACCGGCAAGGCTGCCGAAGCCGCGCTCGGGCGCGCCCACATCACCTGCAACAAGAACGGCGTGCCGTTCGACACGGAGAAGCCGACGATCACGTCGGGCATCCGGCTGGGCTCGCCCGCGGCGACGTCGCGCGGCTTCGGCGTGGCGGAGTTCCGCAAGGTGGGTGAGCTCATCGTCGAGACGCTGGACGGGTTGGCGCGCAATGGCGAGGCCGGCAACGTCGAGACCGAGCAGTCCGTGCAGAAGCGCGTGCACGAGCTGACGCGGCGGTTCCCGATCTACTGAGTCGAAGCGGCAAGGAGCGACCGGGTGCGCTGTCCCTATTGCGCGAGCCTCGACACGCAGGTGAAGGA
>JAEWCE010000073.1 GCA_023390785.1 Pseudomonadota bacterium | reverse complement strand
GGGCTTGCCTCCTCGGCTTATGGATGGGGCCCCGGCTATGGCTATTACGGCTACGGTCCGGGCTATTACGGTGCCGGCTATTATGGCGGCCCTTACGCCTACGATTATGCGTACGATGCACCGTATCGTTGGGGCGGCGGATACACCACGACCACCTACTACACCCAGCCCGTTTCCTACGGTTATCGCTATCGCCGCGTCGTGCGCCCCGCCTACGCCTATTACCCCCGATCATATCCCGTCGTGCGGCATCGTTGGCACCATCACCACCGCTAAGGGCTGCGCGTCGTCCCGAACGGCCGCGCTCCCAATGAGCGCGGCCTTTTTCGATGAGGGCGCGTCTTGCTAGGTTCGCGGCGCCGGCTGCGGCGGCGCAGCAGGTTGCTGTGGAGGTGCGGCGGGCGGCTTGGGCGGCTCCGCCGTCGTGACAGAATCTCCCCCGCCATGAGGCACACAGGTCCCGACGTTGCTCAGCAGTCTTTTCGCCTCGAGTTCGCGGGCTTTCCTGTAATCGCTACGCCGGTCGATTCTTGCCGCGGCGACTCGGTCCCAGGCATCGAACGCGTCGGAGTAATGCTGTCGCATTTGCGCCTCGGCGGACAGGCAGTCGCTGAACTTGTCGAACACGAGATCGGTATTGACGGGCGCGACGCCACCGACAAGGACCACAAGCATCCATTTCATGGTGTCCGCCTACGCTCGCGCCTGCACACCGGGAATGGTGATGCGTCGGCAAAGTTACGGGCTGCGTCGACGCCCGGTCTCGTTAAAAAAGGGCCCCAGCTCGCGGGGATCGTGGGGGGCGTTGGAGCTGGGGCCACCGGGGTCACCCTTGGGGAAGGGCATCGGGAAAACTTGGCAATTGCCGGAATGTTCCAGTGCTGGCGGAATTCCAGACGGAATGCTTGACCACGCCATCTTTGAATTCACGTGATTTGTTCGCTGGGGAACAAATGGTGCTGTGTACACTTTGTAACACACGGGGAGATGATGGGGGACTGGTGCCGTGACCGAACGTCCGATCATTCTTGTTATCGAAGACGACGATATGATCCAGGCTATCGTTGAAGATGCCTTGACCGAAGGAGGCTTCGAGATCGCAACCGTGAAGACGGGCGAGGAAGCCAGTACGCTGTTGAAGGGTCGTCTCAGGCCGTACCGGGCTCTTGTCACGGACGTCAATCTCCTCGGACGTCTCGATGGCTGGGAGGTCGCAAGAGCGGCCCGGGAGCTCGATCCGAATTTTCCGGTGGTTTACATGACGGGTGGCGCTGCCGATCAATGGCCCGTACTAGGGGTGCCGAACAGCATCCTGTTGCAAAAGCCATTTGCGCCCGCGCAAGTCGTTGCCGCTGTATCGCAGCTCTTGAACGCGGGCTCGCAGCAAACGGGTCCCGCCTGAGGTTTCCGCAATCCGTGACTGCTTCAGTTCTCTGCGTCGACGATGAGCCCTGATACCGCCAAGCGACAAGCTTGGACCTATCTGGCAGATTGAAGCTCATCGTCATCGTCGCCGACGCTTCACTCCCTCGGAGTGGTCGCGTTGCTCGGCGTCGGCCGGGTCGATTCTTGCCGCGGCGACTCGGTCCCAGGCGTCGAACGCGTCAGAGTAATGCTGTCGCACTTGCGCCTCGGCGGACGGGCAGTCGTTGAACTTGTCGAATACGAGATCCGTCTTGACGGGCGCGACGCCACCGACGAGGACCACAAGCATCCATTTCATGGTGTCGCCTACGCTCGCGCCTGCACACCGAAACGATGATGCCTCGGCACCGGGGTCACCCTTGGGGAAGGATATCGGGAAAACTTGGCAATCGCCGGAATGTTCCAGCCCGATCCGCCAAGATAGTGCAGGAATTCCGCGTTGTCTGATTGAGCAGCTTTCAGTTCACAAGTCGGACATTGCCGACAGGGGTGAGGTCGTAGCCGCCCAGTTCTTCCGCTCTTTGCTTGAACGAAGATGATCGAAAGAACTCGAAGAGCTTCTGTGGTTGCGGCAAAAAATAGTCATGCTGCCGAAGCGCCAGATCGAAACGCTCCCAGGTCAGCGGTGCAAAATCCAACCCTGCCGCCCGCGCGACGGATCGCGTTGCAATTCCGCAGTCGGCCTTGCCCGAGCGCACCGCATGGCCGATTTCGTCTCCGGTTGCGCAAATGGGCTGCTGCAGCGCGAGCTCACCGATTGCGACGCCCTCGCGGGCCAGCAAGGTCATCATGAGGAGCTGCGCGCCCGCGCCGCGCGGGCGCTGCGCCAGGCGAGCTCTCGACTTTGCGACAGAGGCTAGATCGCCGAGCTTCAGTGGATTGCCTGGTGCGACGACCAAACCTTGCTCTCGCCGGGCAAACGCGATGAGGACCGCATCACTCAGCTCTTGGATATCGGCGATCCGAGCAACATTGGTTTGCTCCCCGTCCTCATTGAGCGCGTGAAGGTGCATCGCGGCAATCATGACTTCGCCACGGCACAGCCGCCGCAAACCTTCTTCGCTGCCTTCCGGAAGGCTTGCCAATCCACAGCCGCTTTCCCGAAGCGCCCATTCCAGGAGCGGGTCATGACTGCCGCCGATGATCGGCGGGGCCGCCTCCCGCGCTAACTGGGTGGGAGCCATGCCGGCCATCAGCCATCGGTTGAGTGCGGCGCGCGGGAAAAGCCATTTGCCGGTCACTTTGGTGCAGGGCACGGCATTTTTAGCCACCAGCTCGTACAGCTTGCGCTCAGAGAGGCGAAGGAATTCAGCGGCCTCTTCGGTCGTGAGCAGCTCGCGCACTAGGAACACACCTGCAGATTCATGAAATTATTCCGAATTTGACCATATCGGAGCAATCAGCGCAATATTGCATATGCTCGAGAATGCATCCGCCCTCGACCTTGTCCTTGCCGGCGATCCGGGATTGTTCGGCATCGTGCGCCTCTCGCTCACGGTGAGCCTGTCCGCCGTTGCGATCGGAGCCATTCTCGGCGTCCCCTTCGGGGCGTTTCTTGCCCTCACCAGGTTCCCCGGCCGGCAGGCCACCATCGTCCTCCTCAACGCGCTGATGGGGATGCCCCCCGTGGTGCTTGGGTTGGGCGTTTTCCTCGCGCTCTCCCGTTCAGGGCCGCTCGGGTCATGGGGTCTCTTATTCACCCCTGCAGCCATGATCGTCGCGCAAACCATATTGGTCATCCCGATCATTGCCGCGCTGACGCGGCAAACAATCGAGGACATGTGGACCGAGTATCGCGACGAGTTGACGGCAATGAACGTCGGTCCGGTGGGCCGGATCGCAACGCTCGTATGGGATGCCCGCTTCAGCCTGATCACCGCCCTGCTTGCCGGCTTCGGCCGGGCCGCGGCCGAGGTCGGCGCCATCATGATCGTCGGCGGCAACATCGACGGCTTCACTCGCACCATGACAACGGCCATCGCGCTGGAGACCTCGAAAGGCGATCTGCCTCTGGCCATCGGCCTCGGCATCGTGCTGATCGCAATCGTGATCGCCGTCAACGTTCTCGCGTGGACTGCACGGCGCGCGAGCGAGCGATTGGCAGGATGAGCATGCGTGCGCCGTCCAGCGAACTTCCGATCCGGTTCGAGAACGTGACCTTCTCGGTTGGGGAGGTGACCATCCTGAACGGTATTGAACTGAATTTGGCCTCGGGAACGCCGACCGTCATCGTCGGCCCGAACGGCTCCGGAAAGACCACATTCCTGCGCGCCGCGATGGGGTTGGTGGTGCCCTCGCGCGGGCGCATCACGTGGGGGGGCCGGACCGACGTTGCGCCGCTGCGGCGCGCCATCGTGTTCCAGCGGCCGGTCATGCTCCGGCGAAGTGCGAGCGGCAATATCCGTTACGCCTTGCGCGTTGCAGGCATGCCGCGCGCAGAATGGAAGCGTCGCGTTGACGAGGTTCTCGGCATGGTCGGGCTCGAGCACGTCGCGGACCGTCCTGCACGCCGGTTGTCCGGGGGCGAACAGCAACGTCTCGCGCTTGCCCGTGCGCTCGCGCGCGACCCGGCCGTGCTCTTCCTCGATGAGCCCACCGCGAGCCTCGATCCGGCCGCGACCAAGGCCGTCGAGGATGTTATCCGCACCGTAAGCGAACGCGGCATCAAAGTGGTCATGTCGACCCATGACATCGGCGAAGCCCGTCGGCTGGCTGGTGACATCGTGATGCTTCACCGCGGCCGCATCATCGAAACGACCACTGCGTCGTCATTCTTCGGCGCGCCCCAAACGGTCGAGGCGAGGAAATTCATCGCCGGAGAACTGATCATATGATCGAGATGGAGTGATCATGATGCTGAACCGCCGCCACCTGATTGCGACGATCGCTGCCTGTGTTGTGCTGGGCGACCCTGCCCTTGCACAGGAAAAATCGATCGTGGTCGCATCGACGACATCGACCCAGGACTCCGGCTTGTTCGGCCACATCCTGCCGCTGTTCAAGGACAAGACCGGAATTGCCGTGAGGGTGGTCGCGCAGGGAACGGGACAAGCGCTCGATACCGGCCGTCGGGGAGACGCCGATGTCGTGTTCGTCCATGCCAAGTCGGCGGAGGAAAAGTTCGTCGCTGACGGGGCCGGCGTGAAGCGCTACCCCGTGATGTACAACGATTTCGTCCTGATCGGTCCCGAGAGTGACCCGGCCGGCATCAAGGGAACGAAGGACATCGTCGCCGCCCTCAAAGCAATCAAGGAGAAGGGCGCCGCCTTCATCTCCAGAGGCGACAAATCGGGTACGCATCAAGCGGAGCTCAAACTCTGGAATGTTGCCGGCCTCGACATCGCGAAGGACAAGGGCGCCTGGTACAAGGAGATTGGGCAGGGAATGGGGGCTGCGCTCAACACCGCCTCCGCATCCAATGCCTATGTGCTCGCCGACCGCGGCACGTGGCTTTCGTTCAAGAACCGCGGCCCGCTCGCAATCGTCGTCGAAGGAGACAAGCGGCTGTTCAACCAGTACGGCGTCATCCTGGTGAATCCGCAGAAGCACCCGAACGTGAAGCAGGAACTCGGCCAGCAATTCGTCGACTGGCTTGTTTCGCCGGAAGGACAGAAAGCCATCGCCGACTACAAGATCAATGGCGAGCAACTCTTCTACGCCAACGCAAGCGACCCGGGCGCGTAATGCGTAGGCGAATTCCCGTCGCGATCCTGGCCGTGATTGCCATGGCGGCGGAAGCCCGCAGCGAGACCGTTCACCTGTACGCCGCGGGCAGTCTTCGCGCCGCCCTGTCCGACATGGCAAAGGCATTCGAGGCGGAGAGCGGCACCGCAGTAGAAGCCAAGTATGGCCCCTCCGGCACCTTGAAGGACGAGATCGCCGCAGGCGCCAAGGCCGACGTTTTCGCAAAAATGGACTGCCCCGGCTTGAGGAAGTCCATCCGCTTCTACGTTGCCTCAGATCCAATCGTGCTCCAGATCAGCGGCGCTTCGGTCGAGGTCATTTCGATCGCGGTCGGCTCCGTTCGCTAAGCGATCATCGTCTGTTTCTGTCTGCATGTTCTGACGAGGAACATGGAGCTCTAGCAACCGCAAAGCTTCACTCGCCCGGAGCAATCGCGTTGCTCGGCGTCGGCCGGTCGGTGATCTGCTGGCCGAACAGGCTGCCGATCAGCTCGACGGCCGTGCGTGCCGTCCGGCCGCGCTCATCCAGGAAGGGATTGAGCTCGACGATGTCGACCGATCCGACCGCGCCGGAATCGTGCAGCAGCTCCATGATCAGGTGTGCCTCGCGATAGGTCGCACCACCCGGCACCGTGGTGCCGACGCCCGGCGCCACGCATGGGTCGAGAAAATCGACGTCGAAGCTGACATGCAGCACGCCGTTGCTCGCCTTGACCCGTTCGATGACGCGCCGGGTCAACACGGCGACGCCGAACTCGTCGATCTCACGCATGTCGACGACCCTGATCCGGCGCGCGCGCATCAGCTCCTTTTCCAGCTTGTCGATCGA